>JANXMC010000021.1 GCA_025354825.1 Myxococcales bacterium | reverse complement strand
CGATCTCACGGCCTGCTACCGCGTGCTCAAGTCCGACGTCGACGCCCTCGTCGTGGCGCTCCGGCGCTACAGCTACGACCGCGATCTCTTCTACGAAACCCGCGCGAAAGACACCCGCGGGATGTCGGACGTCGAGCGCGCCGCGCGGCTCATTTTCCTCAATAGAACCTGTTTCAACGGGCTCTGGCGCGTCAACTCCGAGGGGAAGTTCAACGTCCCCTTCGGTCGCTACAAGAACCCGCGGATTCTCGACGAAGAGAACCTCCGCGAGGGCGCCAAGGCTCTGAAGGCGACCAAAGCCAAAATCGTGGGCGGAGACTTCGAAAGCGCGACGAAGAACGCCGGCAAAGGCGACTTCGTCTACTTCGACCCGCCCTACGTACCGCTCACGAAGACGGCAATGTTCACCGACTACGTCCAGGGCGGCTTCGGCCTCCTCGACCAGGAGCGGCTCGCCCGGGAGCTCCATCGCCTGCGCGATCTCGGCGCCCACGTGATGCTCTCGAACGCCGACACGCCCGCAACGCGCAAGCTTTACAAGGGTTTCGCGCTGCACATCGTCAAGGTCGGCCGGTCGATCAACTCCGACCCCACGAAGCGCGGCCAGGCCGGCGAGCTGGTGGTGACCACGTGGGATGCCCCCGGCATCTACAAAGACGGAGCTCTCGCCACGGCGCGGAAGCGCGGGAGCTCACGCGTCGCGCCCTCGTAGCAGTGGGCGAATCGCGACAGCCGTACTAAAGTCGCCGTTAGCTTCGTTCGTAAGGCGTCACGCGATCGCCGCCGTTGCTCCATCCAATGACCCAAGCCGGGACAGACGACGACTACATCCGACGCAAGGTGAAGGCCGAGCTTCGCAAGCGGATGCGTAGCGTCCGAAACGCGACCCCACTCTCCTCGTGCGGCGAGCGATCACGGTTGATCATCGCAAAGCTCGAGGCGCTCGAGTCGGTGCAGACTGCACGTACGGTCGCGCTGTTCTGGCCCATCGAAGACCGCCATGAGGTCGACCTCCGCGCGTTCGATGCCGCGCTTCGCGCACGTGGGGCGCGCGTCGCGTACCCCGCCATCGACGCCGATTCGGGCGTGATGACCTTCCGCTTCGTGGCCGATCCGGCGTTGATGGAAGAGCGCGGCAAAGGCTTCTGCGAGCCCGGGTCCGAGTCGCCCGAAGCGAACGACGGCGACCTCGATGTGGTCCTCGTGCCCGCCCTCGCCATCGACCCCGCAGGCCATCGCATCGGCTACGGTGCGGGCTACTACGACCGCACGCTGCCGCGTTTCGTCCCGCCCGCCACGGCCATCGGCGTCGCGTTCGACTACCAGCTCATCGCCGAGGTCCCGGTTACCGAAGGGGACATCGCGGTGACATGGGTGGTGACCGACACGCGGGCGTTTCGCGCCGACGCGGCCGGCAGCGTCTGAGGCGCCACGATGTCCGAGTACACCTCCGTCATCATCGCGTTCATCGGCTTCGTGCTCGGTGGCGGCGCCGTGCGGGTGCTCGCGTCGCGCACGAGCGAGGCCGACGCCGCGCGCGCGGCCGAGGCGAAGCGTGACGCGGAGTTGCAGAACGCGCAGCTGAAGGCCGACGCCGACGCCGTGCGTACGGCCGAAGCGATGGCGCGCCGCGAAGCCGAAGAGGCGCGACGCGCGGCAGATGACGCGCGCCGGTAGGCGGAAGACGCGCGACGCGACGCCGACGAAGCGAAGCGCTCGGTCGACGCTGCGAAGAAAGAGGCGGCCCTCGAAGCCAAAGAGACGATCCTCCGCGCGACCGAAGCCGCGAAGGTCGACGCGACCCAACGAGCCGCGGAGCTCGAAAAAGCGGCGTTCGCGCGGGAAGATCGCGCGTCGAAGCGCGAGCACCTCGTGCACCTGAAAGAAGACTCACTGGCCGACCGCGAGCGCGAGGTCACCAAGCGCGAGGCGACGCTCCGCGCCGACGAATCGCTCGCATCCGACCTCAAAACCGAAGCCGTGAAGCTCGTAAGCGACAAGCGCGCGCGCCTCGAGGCCCTCGCCGGAATGAGCGGCGAAGAGGCGCGCCGCACGCTGATGGAGGACCTCTACGAGGACGCGCGCCGCGCGGGCGCTCGCGAGGCGAAGGTCATCGAAGACACGGCGCGCGACGAAGCCGAGAAGCGCGCGAAGCGCATCATCGGCCTCGCCGTGCAGCGCTACGCCGGCGACCACGTGCAAGAGCGCGCGGTCACGTCGATTCACCTGCCCAACGACGATCTCAAAGGGCGCATCATCGGCCGCGAAGGGCGCAACATCCGCGCGCTCCAAGAGGCGTGCGGCGTCGACTTCATCGTCGACGACACGCCCGAGACGATCGTCATCAGCGGCTTCGATCCGATGCGCCGCGAGGTGGCCCGCATCACGCTCGAGCGTCTCATCGCCGACGGGCGGATTCATCCGTCGCGTATCGAGGAGATCGTCCTCAAGGCGCAGGAAGAGGTCGACCGCCTCGCGGGCGACGCGGCCGAGCACGCGTGCATGGAGCTCGGCGTCACGCGGGTTCATCCTGAGATGATGAAGCTCCTCGGGCGCTTGAAGTACCGCTATTCGTACGCGCAAAACGTGCTGAAGCACTCGGTGGAGTGTGGCTTCTTGTGCGGCCTCATGGCGTCCGAGCTTGGCCAAAACGAGAAGCTCGCGCGCCGCGCCGGGCTGCTGCACGACATTGGTAAAGCCGTCAGCCACGAACAAGAGGGCGGCCACGCAATGATCGGCGGGCAGTACGCACGCAAGTACGGCGAAGACCCCATCGTCGCCAACGGCGTCGCCTGCCACCACGACGACGAGCCCGCCATCAGCATCATCGGCCACCTCGTCACCGCCAGCGATGCGCTCTCCGGCGCTCGCCCTGGCGCACGGCGCGAAATGCTCGAGAGCTACGTCAAGCGCCTCCACGACCTCGAAGCGATCTCGAACCGCTTCGCCGGCGTCGAACGGAGCTTCGCCATCCAAGCCGGCCGCGAGATCCGCGTGCTGGTGGAACCGAGCGAAGTGACCGACGCCGAAGCCGCGCTCCTCGCGCGCGAAATCTCGAAACGCATCGAAGAAGAGCTCACCTACCCCGGTCAAATCCGAGTCACCGTCGTTCGCGAAACCCGCGCCGTCGACTACGCCAAATGACCCGATGACTTCCCAACCGCAATCCGACGGGGAGGCGGGGAGGCAAGGAGGGTGGGGAGCGGTTTTGGTTCGCCGTGGGCTCGCGATCGATTCGCGTGCTCGCGGGGATCGAACGCGAGAAATTTACCACTCCTGTGCGCGACGGCTCATTGCCTGTCCTGCCTCCACCCCCTCCTTGCCTACCCGCCTCCCCGTTAGATTTCTTCTGTGGGGCTTCGCGTGATGCGTCAGTTACGGGCGGTGCTCTTCTGCGCTTTGGCTTGGCAGTCGGGGCAGGTGCCGTACATCTCGTGCTTGTGGCTGCGGAGCTTGAAGCCGTAGCGCGTCGCGATCTCTTCCTGCAGCTCCTCGATGCGCGGCTCTTCGAACTCCGTGATCGAGCTGCATTCGACGCAGATGAGGTGGTCGTGGTGGTGCGCCTCTTCGTCGGCCAGCTCGTAGCGGGTCAGGCCGTCGCCAAAGCGGCGTTCGTAGGCGACGCCGCATTCGGTCAGGAGCTTGAGCGTGCGGTAGACCGTGGCGTAACCGACCTTGGCGTCTTGGGCGCGCACCTGCGTGAGGAGCTCTTCGATGCTTACGTGGTTTTGCGAGCGGAAGAACGTCTCGACGATGAGGCGGCGCTGGTCCGTAGACCGGAGCCCTTTCTTCAGCATGTACGCCTGAAGAAGCGCGCGGAAATGCTCCAGGCGCGCTTCGGAGCGCACGTCTGCCGTCCCAGCGGACTGGGCGGTGGCCATCGTTTGGGAGCGGCGGTCTGCGGACAAGATCTTCAAAGGTTGTCCTTTTCCACGGGGGGCCCGTCAAGTCGTACGTCGAACGTTTACGAGAAACCGCCGAGCGGGCAATCTCTCAGGCAAGAGCGTGGCGATTCGCGAATGGTAGGCCCGAGCGTCGTGAGCTTGTCTGCAGCTTTGGTTGCATCCAGACCGCACGGCCGGCGGGCGCCGCGGCTGGCTGCGGCGGCCATCGTAGCAGGGGTTGCGCTCGCGCCCAGTCTCGCGCCCAAAGAGGCGCGCGCCGACGGCCCGGTGACCGCGCCGATTCGTCTGCGGAGCAGTGTCGATGTCGACATCGCGGTGGTCGGCGTCTCCGCGTTTACGCTCATTGCCTCGGAGCTTTTAAAGGCCAGGCTCGTCCCCGTGCAGGGGCGTTGGCGGAACACGAACGGCATCGACGTCACCGTGCGCAACGCCCTTCGGTGGGAAGATCCGGCCCCCGCGCGCCTCGCGAGCGACCTCAGTTTGTTCGTCGTCGCACCCGTTTTCGGCGTGGGGATGCAGGTCGCAGTTGCCGGCGCCGACAGGCGGACGAACGAGGTCGGCACCAACGTGCTCATCGTCTTTCAGGCGACGCTTCTCGCGGCCGTGTTGAACCAGACGACGAAGCTCGTCATCGCCCGCGAGCGGCCGTTCGTCTACGCGCTCGCGGACGACAAAAAGAACGGCACGCGAAGCCCCTCCGACAACAACCTGTCGTTCTTCTCGGGCCACACCACCACGACCTTCGCCCTTGCCGCGGCAGGCGGCGCGGTCGCATCTCTCCGCGGCTACCGCGGCGCGCCCTACGTATGGGCCGGCGGAGGCCTCGTCGCGGTCACGACGGGCTATTTGCGCATTGCCGCCGACAAGCACTGGTTCAGCGACGTGCTCGTCGGCGCCCTCGTGGGGACGGCGATGGGCCTCGTCGTCCCCTTCGTTTTCCACCGCCGCGCCGACACCCCCGAGCCTATGACGTCGCCCGTTGGCCCGACGCCGCCGTCCACGGGAGTGGCCCCGGCGGCGACGACGCCGTTCGTCTTCTCCGGGACCTTTTAGGCCGACTCGCCCGCGCTCTCGTTCACGGGCGCTCGATCGGCAGCCCTTCGGATTCCCACGCCAAGAGCCCACCTTCGAGGAACGCGACGGGCATCTCTTGCTCGGCGAGGCGCGCGGCGAGGTCTTTCGTTTTGTCGCCGCTGCGGCAGTAGAGAACCGGCTGCCCCGCGAGCATGTGGAGCTCGGCGAGGCGGTTTTCGATGTCGTCGATGGGCATGTTCTTCGCGCCCGGCAGGTGCGCGCGGTTGAACGCCGCGGCCTCTCGCGTGTCGATCGGCACGACGGCTCCGGCCTTGATCAGCTCCGCGAGCTCGAGGGCCTTGAGTGCGCCTTCGGAGCGCGGCAAAAACGGCTCGACCATCTCCCGAAGCTGCTTCACGCGCAGCGGCCCGGCGACGGCGTCGGCGACACGCCCCTGGGCGAAGAGCATGAAGGTCGGCACCGACTGAATACGGAGCTGCTTCGCGATGACCTGGGACTTGTCGATGTCGACCTTGACGACCTTGACCTTCCCCTCAATCTCGCGCGCGAACGCCTCGACCTCTGGCTCGACCGCGCGGCACGGTTCGCTCCGCTCGGTCATGAGCTCGACGAGCACAGGGATCTCGCTTCGGAGAACCTGCGCCTCGAAGTCGCGCTCGCTCACCGTGGGGACGCTGCTCGCCGCGGCCGGCGGCGCTTTACCGCCGCCACCTCCGCCAAAGCCGCCACCGAAACCCGAGCCCGCGCCGCCTCTTCCCCGCATGCCGCCCAACATCGACATCGCTACGATCCTTTGCAATCCCGAGCGTTCACGTCCGCCGGCGTCTAGTTCGAGGGGCGAATAGCCCAGCCCCGATCCCGGCGCTCCCAAAAAAGCTCGGCCCAGCCTAGCGCATCGAGGCGCGTGCCCGCGCCCCCTCAGCCGCCGAGCTGCCGGCCAAATCCCGCTTCTTCGTCGCGAAGCCGCGGATCGAGCGCATCGCGAAGCGCTTCGCCCACGAGATTGAGCGCGACGAGGCTCGCGAAGAGCGACACTCCCGGGAAGACCAAAAGCCACCACGCGCCGGGTCGAAACCGTGCTTCGCCGAGGATCTCGCCCCACGACGGCGTCGTCGGCGCGATGCCGAGGCTAAGGAAATCCATCGCCGCTTCGATGAGCAGCACCGCGGCCACGCCGAACGGTGCCGCCGCGAGGGCAGGGACGAGGACGTTCGGCAAAATGTGCTTCCACAAAATGCGTGTGGGCGACGCGCCGAGGGCCCGCGCCGCGACGACGTAGTCTTGCGCCGACGCGAAGATGACCTCGGCGCGAATGATCCGCGTGACCTCGGTCCAGCGCGTGGCGGCGATGGTGAGAAGCATCGTCAGGGCCGACGGCTTCGCCGTGAGCGCTTGCACGACGAGCACGAGAATAAGCGTTGGAAGCGAGGCCAGCGTCTCGACGAGGCGCGTGACGACGGCGTCCAGGAGCCCGCCGAAAAAGCCCGCGAATGCTCCTAAAATCGCGCCAACGGTCACGAATGCGAGAGCCGTAAGAAGGCCGAACGTGAGCGACGTGCGCGTGCCGTGGACGATGCGCGCGAAGACGTCGCGCCCCTTTGCGTCGGTGCCGAACGGATGCCCCGCCGCGAAGGACGGCGCCACGAGGGTCTCGCCGCCGGCCGCGGCCGTGTTGGGGCCGAAGCGAACGACCGGGCAGAGGGCAAAGTCGCCCGGCGCGCGGTCCTTCGACGCCGCGAGCGCGTGGCAGTCCGACCCTTCGAGGGCGGCCGGGTGCGTGACGTTGGCCATCACGTAGAGGGACCCGTGCACTCTGCAAAGAATGGGCAAGTCGGCGGCGAGCACGTCGGCGAAGATTGCGACGAGGAGCATGAACGCCAGCGTGACGGCCGACGCGCGTGCGAGGCGGCTCTGGGCGAACTGCGCCTGCGCCACGAGGAGCGCCGCCGGGCGCGAGCGAACGTTGAGCGACTCCGGCGGCTCGTTCGCGCCGCCGCCCGGCAAGTCCGACGAAGGAGGGCTCTTGACCGGCTTGAGGTCGTACGCGCTCGGCCTCACGCCGCCGCTCCCTGCCGCCGGACGTAGGTCTCGCGAACGCGTGGGTCGAGAAGCGCGTGGAGGATGTCGGAGAGAACGAGGGCTAGCGTGGTGCCGCCGGCGGTCAGAAGAATCGTCGCCATGAGCCACGGCGCGTCGTGCGCTTCGACGGCGCGCAGCGTCTCGTAGCCAAGCCCCTGAAGGCCGAAAACCTCTTCGACGACGAACGCGCCGCCGAAGAGCGCGGGGAGCTGCAGGCTCGCGAGCGTCACCGTAGGAACGAGCGCGTTCCGAAGCGCATGCACGACCATCACGCGGATCGCGGGGACCCCTTTCGCGCGCGCCGTTCGGACGTAATCTTGCCGCACGACCTCGAGCATCGCCGAGCGCTGCTGACGAGACAGCGTCGCGAGAGAGGCGAGCGTCAGGGTCATGATCGCGAGGACCATCCGCAAGTCGCTCGCGCCGACGCGCGCCGCGACGAGCGCGTCGGCACCCGTGAAAATACGAGCGAGCAGCATCGCCGACCAGAACGTCGGCATCGAGTAGAGCGCGAAGAGGACCACGGCAATGGCGGTGTCGATGGCGTGCCCGCGCCGCCACGCCGAGAAGACGCCTATCGGAACGGCCACGGCGAAGCTCGCGAGCATCGACGCCACGGTCACGAGCATCGTCACGCCCATCCGAGAGGCGAGCTTCGGGGCGATGGGCTCGCCGTCCCGCGCGCTCACGCCCAGCTGGCCGCTGCCCACCCGTGCGGCCCATTTGCCGTACCGCGTGTCGCCAATCGTCGCCGCGACGCGCTCGGCGCCGTCGAGCGCGATGTAGTCCATCGCGTGCACGTACCACCACTCGTGCCACTCGGCGACGACGCGGCGCCGCGCCGATTCGGTCGCGTCCAGCGTCGCCACGAGGCCTCGCCCGGTGACGTGCGCCGCGACGCGCGTGAGCCTCTCGATGGCCACGCGGTCGGTGGTGGTCGCCATCGCGTCGATCACGGGCTCGAGGGCAAACGTGTCGGCGAGGAGAATGTCGTCCTCGCGAAGATCGCTGCCGAAGTGCACGAGGCGCCGCACCGCGCGCCGCACCGAAGGCTCGGTGAAGTCGAGGGCGCGGTCTTCCCAAAAGTGCGTCCAAAAGGTCACCGCGCGGTCCGGCTTCGCGAGGTCGTCCGGGTTGCCGAGCTTCATGCGCGCGGCCACGGGCGCGAGCGCGACGGCCACGCGACCGCGCACGTCGGCGGGCAAACCGTCGAGCTCTGGAAGAACGTAGGGCAGCGCTGCGCCGCCGATCCGGCCGAGGGTGTGCGCCGCCACGGGCGCGTCTGCGCCTCCGCGCACGATCGTTGCGACGCTCGTCTCGGCGAGCGTGCGGACATCGACGGGGCGCGGATTCAAGAAGCGCGGAATCTCGAGAAATCGTGTGCTGCGCTCGTCCTCGAGGCGGTCGTACTCGGTGAAGTCGCCCGACGTGACGGCCACGGCCGCGATGGAGGCGAGCGTCGGCGGCTCGGGCAGCAAGGTCGTCAGGAGGAAGACGATGATGCTCGCGCCGAAGAGCGTCGGGATCGCCCAGAGCAGCCGTCGCAGTGTGTACCGGAGCATGAGCTTACGGCTGAATATCCCATACGCGAGGCCCGCGCGATAAGTCGCAATTCGCGGTAGCTTCCGCGGCGTGAATACCCAGGCCGACACCAACGATTCGCAAGCCCTCGCAAGCCTCCTGAGCCGCGCGCGTGCGTGGGCCGCCGCCGACCCCGACACGACGACACGCGACGAGCTCCTCGCGCTCATCGCGACGCCGGACGTCGGCGCCACCGACCTCGCCGACCGCTTCGCCGCGACCCTCGAGTTCGGCACGGCGGGCCTTCGTGGCATTCTCGGCGCCGGACCCAATCGCATGAACCGCGCGGTTGTTCTGCGCACCACGTGGGGCCTCGCGACGTATCTCCTGGCGAACGCGCAAACCGCGACTGCCGCGAAAGCACGCGGCGTCGTCATCGGCTTCGACGGGCGGAACCTCAGTCGCGAGCTCGCCGAAGACACGGCCTGCGTCCTCGCGGCGTTCGGAATTCCCTCCCACGTCTTCGCCGACTACGCGCCCACGCCCGCCACCGCATTCGCCTCGAAGCACCTCCACGCCGCCGCCGCCGTCATGGTCACGGCGAGCCACAACCCGCCCGAATACAACGGCTACAAGGTGTATTGGGGGAACGGCGCGCAGATCATTCCGCCGACCGACGTGGGCATCGCCAAGGCGATCGAAGGCGCACCCGACGCGCGGAGCGTTCCTCGCACGCCCATCGGCGACGCGCGCGCGAGCGGCCTCGTGAAGGACGTCGATCCGTCCGTGATGCGCGCCTACCTCGACGCCGTGCGCGCCCTCGAAGTGAGCTCCGGCGGCGACCGCACGATGCCCATCGTCTACACGCCCATGCACGGCGTCGGCGACGTGCTCGCGCGCCTTGCCCTGGCCGAAGCCGGCTTCACGAACGTCACGAGCGTTCCCGAGCAGCAGAAGCCCGACGGCGCGTTCCCCACCGTGGCCTTTCCCAACCCGGAAGAGAAGGGCGCGATGGACCTGTCGTTTGCCCTCGCGCGGAAGCTCGGCGCCGAGTTGGTGTTGGCCAACGACCCCGACGCCGACCGCCTCGCCGCGGCAATTCCGTCGAAGGACAGCCCCACGGGGTACGTGCAGTTTACAGGTAATCAGGTGGGCATTCTCCTCGGGCACTACCTGCTCACCGAGCCGTCGCGGACCACGTCGCCCTCGTCCACGACGAAACGTCTGGTCCTCGCCTCCATCGTGTCGTCGCCCATGTTGGGCGTGATCGCGAGGGCCCTCGGCGTTCGCTACGAGGAGACGCTCACCGGCTTCAAGTGGATCGCCAACCGCGCGATGGATCTCGAACGCGAGGGGTACACGTTCGTCTTCGGCTACGAGGAAGCGCTCGGATACACCGTGGGCGACGTGGTGCGCGACAAAGACGGCATCAGCGCCGCGGTGACGATGGCGGAGATGGCCGTCGTCGCGAAGGCCCGCGGCAAAACGCTCAACGACGAGCTCGAAGCGATCTACCGCGCCCACGGCCTCTTCGTGAGCTCCCAGGTCACCGTCACGAAAAAGGGCGCGTCGGGCGCCGCAGAATTGCGCGCGCTCATGGATCGCCTCCGGAGCGCAGCCCCGGCCAAAATCGGCGTCCACGAGGTCGTCGCCATCGCCGACTACGACGCCCGGGTCCGCACGTCCTTGAAGGACAGGGCCCAGTCGCCGCTCACGCTCCCCCGCACGAACATGCTCATTTTCGAGCTCGCCGGCGGCTCACGCATCATCGCCCGCCCGAGCGGCACCGAGCCCAAGGTGAAGTTCTACGTCGACCTCCGCGAGGAAATCGGCCAGGGAGAGCCCCTTGCCGTCGCCGAGGCCCGCGCCACCGCCGCGATGAAAGCTCTCGCCGACGCCTTCGTGGCTCTCGCGGGCTGACGGACGGGCGGTTTCGCAGCGCTCGCCGTGCCGTGATTGACAAACGGCGAAGGGTCGATCATAACGCCGTCCCCGCATCTGGCCGGCCCAAAACCGCCTTATCTACGTCCCGCGTTCGAAGCGGTTCGTAGCGAAGACGGCCTGCCCGGAGCGAGCAGCAAGGAAGGCACGTCATGCCGAAGATGAAGACCAGGAAAGCCGCGGCGAAGCGGTTCAAGATCACCGGCACCGGCCGGGTTCGGCGCTCCAAAGGGGGAGGCAACCACGGTATGCAGGAGAAGGGGCGCAAGCGCCTTCGTCGCCTCCGTGGCAACGACATGGTCCACAAGACCATGCAGAAGCACATCAAGCGCCTCATCCCTTACGGCTGATCTAGGAGTACATTCGCAATGCCGCGCGCAAAACGTGGGTTTAAGGCCCGCCGCCGTCGTAATCGTATCCTGAAGGCCGCCTCCGGCTTTCACAGCGCACGAAGCCGCCTCTACGCATACGCGAAAGAGGTCGTGATGAAGTCGTGGGTGTATGCGTACGCCCACCGCAAGCGGAAGAAGCGTGACTTCCGCCGCCTTTGGATCGCCCGCATCAACGCCGCGGCGCGGATCAACGGCACCAGCTACTCCCGCCTCATGCACGGCCTCAAGAACGCGTCGATCGGTCTCGATCGCAAGGTCCTCAGCGACCTCGCCATCGCCGATGCCGGCACGTTCGCCGAGATCGTCAAGATGGCCGGCGCGAAGGCCTGAGGCTTTCGTAATCGCACTGCGAGCCACCGCTTCGGCGGTGAGCACGCGCATCGAGGCACCGCGCCGCAAGGTTCGGTGCCTCGCTGCATTTGGCGCGTCGGCGCGCCCCCGCTTTTCGACGCGCCGCTCCCGGGATTCGGCGCGTCGTGATAACTAGCGGAGGCCATGTCTGCCCAAGGACCTTCGCCCACTTCGACCGAAATCCACGCGGGGATCGAGCAAGCGCTCGCCGCGATGCGCACGCGCTTCCCGGATCGCTTCGCCGCCGCCACGACCGAGCAGCTTCTTCGCGATGAAAACGCGAAAATCCTCGGGAAAAAGGGCGAGCTCACCTCGATTCTCAGCCAAATGGGCAAGGTCCCCGCCGACGCGCGCAAAGCCATCGGCGAGTCGGTCAACGCCCTCCGTCGCGAGGTCGAGGCCGCCTTCGAAGAGGCGCTCAAAGCGCTCTTCCAGGCGAAGCGCAAAGCCGAGCTCGAGGCTCGCCCCTTCGACCTCACGCTTCCCGGTCGCGTGCCCGCGCAGCTCGGTCACCGCCACCCGCTCTCCATCGTCCGTGAAGAGGTGATCTCGATCTTCCGCGGGATGGGCTTCGCCGTGCACGACGGCCCCGAGGTCGAGCTCGAAGAGAACAACTTCACCAAGCTCGGCTTCCCGCCCGATCACCCTGCCGTCGACATGCAGGACAGCTTCTGGACGACGAGCAATCACCTGCTCCGCACGCACACGAGCAACATCCAAGCGCGCGCGATGTCGAGCCGCACGCCGCCCATGGCGTTCATCGCGCCGGGCGCCGTTTACCGCCGGGACGACGACGTCACGCATTCGCCGATGTTCCACCAGCTCGAGGCCTTCTTGGTCGACGAGAACGTCTCGATGGCGCACCTCAAAGGCGTCCTCGCCGAGTTCGCGGAGCGCCTTTACGGCCCGGGCACGCCGGTGCGGCTGCGACCGAGCTACTTCCCCTTCGTCGAGCCGGGCGCCGAGGTCGACATCGGCTGCGTCTTCTGCAAGCAGCCCGACGGAACGCGTGTAGGCTGCAACTTGTGCAAGCACACGGGTTGGATTGAGATTCTGGGCTGCGGGATGATTCACCCCGTCGTCTTTGAGGCCTGCGGCATCGACCCCGAGAAGTTCACCGGCTTCGCCCTCGGCATGGGGATCGAGCGCATCGCGATGCTCCGCTACGGCGTTCCCGACATCCGCCTGTTCTTCGAGAACGACCCGCGGTTCTTGAGTCAGTTCTGAGTCTTGAGTCTGAAAACGTGAAGCGTGAGAGCACTTAGGAAATCGAGATGAAAGCGTCGTACCAGTGGCTCCGTAGCTTCGTTCCGCAGATCCCCGACGACCCTTCGGCCTTCGCCGCGCGCATCACGTCGGCGGGGCTCGAGGTCGAAGGCGTGCACTTTTACGGAGCGGGTATCGACCCGTGCGAGATCGTGACGGTCGTCTCGATGCGGCCCCATCCGAGCAAGAGCGGCCTGCGTCTCGTCACGGTCGATCGCGGCGCGGCGGGCACACTCGAAGTCATCTGCGGCGCGCCGAACGTCCCCGATCCGGGCGGCATGGTGGTCTTGGCGCCCCTCGGCACGACGCTCCCCGCAAAGGGGATGACCATCGAGCGACGCGCCATCGCCGGCGTGATGAGCGAAGGGATGCTCTGCAGCGAGTCCGAGCTCGGGCTCACGGAAGAAGGCGAGGGGATCCTCGTTCTGCCGCCGGGCTTCGCGAAACCGGGGACGCGCTTCATCGACGCGGTGCCGACCGCGAAAGACGTCATCTTCGAAATCGGTCTCACGCCGAACCGCGCCGACTGCCTCGGCCACCTTGGTCTCGCGCGCGAAGCCGCGGCGCTTTACGGCATTCCGTGGCAGCCGCCCGCGCCCGAAGCGCCAGTGAGATTCGCGACCAACGGAAGCAAGGCCGCGGACTTCATCAAGGTCACCATCGAAGACGGCGAGCGGTGCCCGCACTACGCGGCGGCGGTTCTCACCGACGTGACGAACGGCCCGTCGCCCCTCGCGCTTCGCTACCGGCTCGCATCGCTGGGCGTGCGGTCGATCTCGAACCTCGTCGACGTGACCAACCTCGTGATGCTCGAGTACGGCCACCCGATGCACGCGTTCGATCTCGATCGCTTGCAGGGTGCACAGATCGTCGTCCGCCGCGCAAAGGCTGGCGAGAAGCTCAAGACCCTCGACGGCGTCGATCGGACGCTCGATGTCGACGACCTCGTGATTTGCGACGGCAACGGCCCGCTCGCACTCGCCGGCGTCATGGGCGGCGGCGACAGCGAGATCACCGCGAGCACCAAGCGTGTGCTCCTCGAGTGCGCGTTCTTCGATTCGCGGACCGTGCGCCGCTCCGCGCGTCGTCACGGCCTGCACACAGAGTCGAGCCACAGATTCGAACGCGGTGTCGACCACGGCGACACGGCAGACGCGCTCGCCCACGCGGTGGCGCTCACCGCGCGCCTCGCCGACGGCATCGCCATCCCCGGCATCGTGGTCACCGTGGGGCGAGCTCTCGAACGGACCGCGGTGACGTTGCGCGCGGCGCGCATGAACGCGCTCCTCGGCATCGACCTTCACTTCGAAGAGTCCCTCGGCACGCTGCGCAGGTTGGGCTTCGAGGTGAGGATCCACGAGAAGAGCGCGGCGGCAACCTCCAGCGCCGAGTGCCTCGTGCCCACGCACCGGCCCGACGTCGCGCGCGAGGTCGACCTCATCGAGGAAATCGGTCGCGTCCACGGCTACGACGCGATCCCCGCCAAACTGCCGCCGATTCGCGCGAGCCGCGAGGTGGGCGACAAAGAAGAGAGCGCGCAGAAAGCACGCGCCGCGGCCGTCGCCGTGGGCCTTTCCGAGGCCGTGACCCTCAGCTTCCTCGCGCCCAAGGTGCTCGCCGCGATCGGCGCGCCGCCGCCCGCCGTGGTGCTGCGTAACCCGCTCACCGAGACGCAGAGCGTGATGCGCACGAGCCTGCTCCCGGGCCTCCTCGACGTCGTCGGGCGAGCCCGTCGCCATGGCGAGCGAGATGTGCGCGTCTTCACCGTGGGCCGCATCTTCCTCGGCGGCAGCGAGCCTTCTGGCTTGCCCAACGAGCCCGTCGTCTTCGCCGCGGTCCTCGCCGGTGATCGCGCCGCGTACCTCACGAAGGCGCAGCCGATCGACGTGTGGGACGCCAAGGGCGCGGCCATCGCCTTCGTCGAGCGCTTCGCCCGCCGCACGCCCGATGTTCGCGCCCTCGCCGGGAGCGCGCGCCCCGCCCACCTGCATCCGCGCGGCGCAGGCGTTCTCGAGATCGCCGGCACGCCCATCGGGACGTTCGGCATGCTCCACCCCGACGTCGTCGACGCGCTCGACGTAGGCGGCCCGGTCGTCGTCCTCGAAATCGAGCTCGAGCTGCTCGCGAAGCTCGGTGTCGCCGCAACGCAATACGTGCCCATCCCGCGCTTTCCGCCGAGCACGCGCGACATCGCCTTCGTGGTCCACGACGACGTCGCCGTGGGCGACGTAGCGAGCGCCGTGCGCACAGCGGCCGGTGCCCTCGCCGAGCGCGTCGAGATCTTCGACCGCTTCGTGGGCGACCCCGTCCCCGCGAGCCACGCGAATCTCGCGTTCCGCATCGTGTACCGCGCCCTCGACCGCACACTGACGGACGCCGAGGTCGACGCGCAGAACGAGCGCGTGAAGCAGGAAGTCGGTGCGCGCTTCGGAGCGACGATTCGCGCATGACGGGCGTCGGGGGAAACCTGAGCGGCGCGGTGCTGTCGCGCCGCTTTCGCCTCGTTCGAAAGATCGGCGAGGGCGGCATGGGCGCCGTCTACGCGGCCGACATCGAAGTCCCCCCGAACACCATGCCGGGTGCCGATCGCATCTCGCAGCTCCTCCCCGGGCGCACGTGCGCCATCAAGATTCTCCATCCCGAGTTTCTCGGGAACCTGCCGGTGCTTTCACGCTTCCTCGACGAGGGGCGCTTCTGCCAGCGGCTGATTCATCCGAACATCCTTCGCGTGTACGAGGCGGCCGAAGCCGAAGACGGCAGCCCGTACATCGTGATGGAGCTGCTCGACGGGGTGCCCCTCGGCGCGTACACGGCCAACGGCGGCCGCGTTCCGCCGGCCCAGGCCGTGCCGATTTTGCAGGGGATTTTAGCAGGTTTGGCGACGGCCCACGCCCAGGGAGTCATCCATCGCGACCTCAAACCAGACAACGTGTATCTTGCACGCGACGGCAGCGGGCAGTTCGCGGTCAAGGTCTTGGACTTCGGCATCGCCAAGGTCATGGACGCCGCCGGTGGCATGGGGTCGAAGACGAAGACGGGAATGCTCCTCGGCACGCCCGCGTACATGAGCCCCGAGCAGGTGCGCAACGCGAAGGACGTCGACGCGCGCGCCGATCTCTGGAGCTGCGGCGTGATGTTCTACGAGATGCTCACGGGGCGCGTCGCCTTCGCGGCGCCGACCGAATACGCGCGCTTATCGGCGATTCTCACGGCCACGCCGACGCCGCTCGAGCGCGTCGACCCGACGCTCGCGCCGTTCGCCGCGGTCGTGAACAAGGCGCTCTCGAAAGAGCGCGAGCACCGCTTTCAATCGGCGCTCGAGATGGCGCGCGCGCTCGCCGCCGCGCTTTCGGGCGACGACAACGAAGTCAGCCGCCTCGCGATCCCGACGCCGCTGCACGATCTGCCCGACGTACCGAGCCTTTATGCCCCGTCGGTGATTCACCCGTCGCCGGCCGCGATCGCCTCCGAAGCCGCGATCACCGCCGCCGCGCCGCCGTCGCTCGCGTCGCCTGCCAACGCAGGCCCTCCGATGAAGACGCCGGGCGGCACGCTGGCGAGCCCCGCCGAAGCGCGGGGGACGCCGCAGTTTCAGAGCAGCAGGCCGGGGCCCAACGTCGTCGTCGTGGCGGGCGACGGCATGCTGGGCGGCGGGACGCTGCCGTCCCACGATTTGCCAATGCTGTCACCGGTTGGCCACGGCGCGCCGCGTATCCCTTCGGTGCGGCGAGGCATCACGCTCTACGTGGTGTTCGTCCTCGTGGGCATGGCGCTCCTCGCAGGCTTCGCCCTCGGCTACGTGTTCGCGAAAAACCTCTAAGACACCCGCAGGAGTCGACGATGAGCGAGCCCACGGATCTGCGCTACCTCGACCTCTTCGCAGGCTACCTCAAGTCGCTCGGCGACGACGCGGCCGATCTCGGCAAGGTCGTCGACGCGAGCGATGCCGACGCCAAAGACGCGTCGCTCATCTTCGTGGTGGCGTCGCTCAACTACATTTTCAAATCGCTCGACCTCATCCCCGACGGCATCGACGATCTCGGCTTCATGGACGACGCGTTCGTTGTTCGTATCTCGGCGGCCTTCGCGGTCGCCGGCGAAGACCCCGCGTCGATTCACCCGACCGTCGCACGCCTCGCGAAGGAAGCCGCCGACGTGCGGGCGTTCCTCGAAGCCGACGCCGCGCGCCTCGACGCGTACGTCCACGGCCTCCGCAAAGGGAGCGCGCGCGGTCGCACCATCGACGTGATTCTTGACGATGCCGACGCACGCCGTGCCTTCGTGCGCGAGGTGGCCGCGTGGGCGCTCAGCTACGAAGCGCCGAGCTTCACGCGCGACGTGAAGACGCTCATCAAGCTCAAGTCGTTTCTAAACGCGAAGCTCGCCTGATACGGCGAGCCTCGCGCATCGAGGTTACTGGGGTCCCCGGCTCTCGGGCCCCGCAGGCTTCTGCGGATACTGCGGCTGGCCGTGCATGTTCGCGAGGAGCTCTTGGAGGAGATCGCGGACTTCGGGCTTCGCTTTGAGGTGATTCAGAAGCAACGCCGAGACTTCGCTGAACGACTTCTCGAACGCGAGCCCTTCCCGCGTGCGCGCCGCGACCTTCTCGCGGCCGGCCGAGAGATCCTCCTCGAGGGCCTCGGCGTAGCGAGCGAGCTGCGCGCGGAGCTCTTCGATCTGCCGACGCAGATCGCGACCTTGCGCGTCTTTCACCGACGCCTTTTGCTCGTGCTCCGTGAGCTGCTCGCGCTTCGCCTCGACGAGCGCCCCCGTCGCGCCCGCGCGCTCGAAAATCTGGCGAATCGCCGCCGGTGCGAGCCCTTGGTAGGTCGCCTGATCGGCCTGGGTCTTCGTCGCCGCCGCCTGCTTCTCGGCGACCGCGAGCTGCTCTTTCAAGCGGCGCGCTTCGTCCTGCTCGGCCGCGGCATCGCGCAGCACGCGCGACTCTTCGTGCGCGAGCTCTTCGACCTTACGACCGATCTCGGCGCGTAGCGCGCGGCCACGACGCTCGAGCGCCTCGAGCTTGCGCGTGTGGCTTGCGACTTCGCCTTCGAGCTTGTTCGCGCGGGAGGCCAAGTCCCACGACTGCGCAACCGCGGCCTGCACTTCGGGAGGCGCATTGCCCGCCGGATACGCACGGCTCGCCATGCGCGAGAACAGCGCGGCGCGGCTCGCCCACTCGATGACGCCCGGCGATTGCGGCGGCGGCGGCGGCGGCGGCGGCGCGTTCTCGCCCGTGCCCGCGAGCTCCCACGGCGTGTTCGGCAGCGATCGCTGAAGGGCCTTGAGCTCTTCGTGGAGATGGTGCGCGTCCTGGAAGCGCTTACGGCGCTCCTTCTCGAGCAGCTTGATGACAATCGTCTCGGCCGCGGGCAAGACGTCGGGCTTGATCGAACGCGGCTTGGGTGCTTGGGCGGTTCGCTGAAGCTCGAGGAGCGTCTCGCGGTCGTCGGAGCGGAACGGCAGCTGCCCCGTGAGCATTTCGAAGAACAGAACGCCGAGGGCGTAGAGATCGCTCTGCGGCCCGGCTTCTTCGCCGCGCGCCTGCTCGGGCGACATGTACTCGGGCGTTCCGAACACCGCGCCCTTGGGCGCGAGCCGCGGATCCATCGCGAGGTGCGCGAGGCCGAAGTCCAAAATTTTCACGAAGTCTTTTCGGCCGCCGCGACCGGTGAGAAGAATGTTGTCGCTCTTCAAGTCGCGGTGAATGACGCCGAGGTCGTGGGCGCGCGCGAGAGCGGCGCACATCTGCTCGAGGATATCGACGCTGCGCGAGAGCTGCATCGGGCCGCGGGCGAGCTCGCTCGAGAGCGACGTCCCCACGAGGTATTCCATGACGAGATAGAGCTCGCCCTCCTCGGTTTCACCGATGTCGTGAATATCGATGATGTGGGCGTGATCAACGCGATTGGCGGCGCGCGCTTCGCGCAGCATCCACGCACGAAGATGGGTTTCGCCGCGCAGATCGGGGCGAATCAGCTTGAGCGCGACGACGCGATCGATGAGCACGTGGCGCGCCCTGTAGACGACGCCCATTCCACCTTCACCGGCTCGCGCTTCGAGCCGGTATCGCCCCGCAATCACCCGCCCGAGCATCGGGTCTGCCGGTTTGCCGGGGTTCGAGACTCGCGCTGTCTGTTGCATTCCGCGCCGCTCCGAGTTTGAGAAAACTCCAAAGGATACGTTGCTGTCTTCTGGTGAGCGTAACAGCAGGTTTCAAAAACATGGAAGAACGGCACGCACTCGGTGAAATAGGGCTCGCCCGCCCACCTACGTACGCCGATGTGAACACCTACCGAACTCGCGAGATCACGCGAATCCGCCCTAATTTCTCGTTCAAGCGCCGCTTAGCGCTTCACCGGGCGTCGCAGCAGCCTGGTGGGGCGCCCTACGGATTGAGCAGAAGTTTGGTGCGCTCGACGCACGCCTTGTCGCCCTGGCCTTTGCAGACCGCCTTGAGCGCCGTGATTTCGTCGACGCTCGCGCGGTTCGCGGCGACCTTCTTCTCGAGGATCGCGCGGGCGGCGTCGTAGCCGGCAGGCCCTTGCAACATGAGTTGGCGGACGCGATCCATGTCGGACGCCTGCGAGGCGACCGGCTTGGGCGCACCGGCGTCGCGCGACGACTGCCCACTTGCGACCGGGCTTGCCCTTCGTGTGCCGCCGTCGGCGCCGGCATCGGCGACGCTGGAGGACGGGCCCGAGCCTGCGTCGCGCGTCGTCGACGGGGCTTGCGGCAGCTCGCCGGGCTGCATCGACTTTTCGAACTCTTCGAGAGCCTGCACCTTATCGGCCGCCGATTTGCGCCGCTCTGGCTCGACGAGCGTCGCCTTCGCGATGCTATCCAGCAGGTTACGCCGACGCGCGAGCTCGGGCTCGCTGAGCGCGCGCTCGAACATCTTGTCCGCCCAGGCGGTCGCGATCGCTTTTACGTCGGGCGATTCACGAAGCGGCGACCCCTCGGGAAGCTCGGTTTTGATCTTCTCGAAGCATGCGTCGACCTCGCCGGCCTCGCACAGCTTCTTCGCCTCTTGAACGACGCCTTCGTCCGTCGCCTCGGGGGCGGCCGACATCGCGGCGGGCGGGGGCGGAGGCTCGGGGCGCGGGCGCGTGAGAACCCAC
>JANXMC010000110.1 GCA_025354825.1 Myxococcales bacterium | reverse complement strand
AGGCGCCGCGCGGAAATAATCGCGCCGACGAATGAATTTCAGATGGCCCGCGCCGTTTCACGCTTCGATGGGCAACGTGGAATCGATTCGTCGGAAGTTTCTCGCTCTCGGGCCAGTCATGGACGAGCGCCTGATGCGTTTGTGGGCCGCGACCGAAGCAGAGGCTCTCGGTCGCGGTGGCATTGCGACTGTCGCCGATGCCACAGGGTGCGACCGCACTCGAATTCGCAACGGGCTTCGCGAGATCGAGGAGCTTCGTCGAAGCCCTCCTTCGGAGGCGCCGCGCGCGCAGCGCGTGCGACGGCCCGGCGCTGGGCGCAAGACCCACGCCTCGAAGGATCCCACGCTGGTCGGTGACCTCGACTCGCTCGTGGAACCGACGACGCGAGGCGATCGGGAGTCTTCGTTGCGATGGACGTGCAAGAGCACGCGTCGACTCGCAGAGGAATTGAAGGAGATGGGGCATGCGGTGAGCGCGACGAAAGTGCGCGAGCTCCTCGCTGAGGCCGGGTACAGCCTCCAGTCGACACGCAAGACCCTCGAGGGCAAGCAGCACCCCGACCGCAACGCGCAATTCGAGTATCTGAACGCGCAGGTCTCGAAGTTTCAACGCAAGAGCCAGCCGGTCATCTCGGTCGACACCAAGAAGAAGGAGCTGGTCGGCGACTTCAAAAATGGCGGGCGCGAATGGCAGCCGGCTGGGGATCCGACGCCCGTGCGCGTGCACGACTTCATCGACAAGGAACTGGGCAAAGCGATCCCCTACGGCGTCTACGACGTTGGGCGCGACGAGGCCTGGGTCAACGTCGGCGTCGACCACGACACCGCTGAATTCGCGGTGGAGTCGATCAAGCGATGGTGGAGAAACATGGGTCGCCGCGCCTATCCCGAAGCGACCGAGCTGCTCATCACTGCCGATGGTGGCGGGAGCAACGCTCCGCGCACTCGCCTCTGGAAGCGCGAACTGCAGGCGCTTGCGAACTCGACGGGCCTGAGGCTCACGGTGTGCCACTACCCACCCGGAACGAGCAAGTGGAACAAGATCGAGCATCGCCTCTTCTGCCACATCACCCAGAACTGGCGCGGCCGTCCACTCGAGACCGTAGAGGCGATTGTCAGTCTGATAGGAAACACGACAACCCGCACCGGTCTGCGAGTGCGCGCGGCACTCGACACGAACCAGTACGAGGCAGGAATCAAAGTCCCTGACGAAGTCGTCGATGCGTTGCGAATCAAGCCGCATAAGTTTCACGGCGACTGGAACTACTCCATTGATGCGTATTAGACATATACGCAGGACTTATTTTCGCGCGGCGCCTTAGGGCCTCCTTAGCCGTCATTCGGCCGGGCTCTATTCCGATCGCTGACACCGTACCCGCTTCGAGCTCTGCGCTGCACTTCTTCAATATGGGCGAATCGTCTTGCCGAACTAGATCGGCTGCCCTTGCGTAGTTCATCATCGCTTCATGACCTCCGCGCCATGCCTAATGCCGCGCAACAGAATTTCCGATTCGCCCCAAATGTCCTCGGACCACTCCCAAGCCCACGTAGCGCCGGGTGGAGGAGCTCCGGTGGGTACACGCAATACTATGCCGCCGGGACCGTTCCGGTCTGCGTAAAACTCTGCGATATCCAGACGATGAGACCAGGAGGTGAAAGGACTGCTGGCAGCTTGGCCGCCAAGGTTGTGAGCCTCGGTCGTTAGGGTGCTCGTCAAGTTGCCGGGGTAAACACTGCCTTGTTTCGCCGCCTCGAGCGCAGGGTGACCGGCGGAAACGCCGCGGTCGTCGAGCGCCCTCGCACCCATCCGCGTCCTCGGTTCTCGGTTCTCGGTGCTCAGCGTCAGTTCGAGAAGTCGTTCGTCAGGTAGAGCTTCCCCCCGACGTACACGAGCCCGATGCCGACGCGCTTCATCTTCGCATTGAGCATGTTGTCGTGGTGCCCACCCCCGGGGCCCTCGTCGATCATCATCTTCATCATGAGATCGATTTGCTTCTTCCCATTGGCGAGCGCGCCACCATTGTCGAGCACCGGGATGCCGTTCCAATCCCCCTGATTTTCCGCGCTCCGCGTGCCGAGATCGGGGTGGCCTTGGGCGGTGGCCATGAAGTGCGCGTGGGGGGTGTGATCGTTGGAGAGCTGTTGGCTGTTGGCGACCCCCAAGACCCGCGTGATTCTGGTGAAAGCCGCGCCGCTCCCCCAAATCTCTTCACCGGCGGTCTCGTCGGTTTCTTGAATCCGATCGCTCTCGCCGGGTAGCTCTCTCGGCTCGCAAAAATAGGTGAAGGCCCGGGAGTAGCAATCCCGAGCCTTCGGCGGACATCGCGGACGAGGCGATGCGCAGCGCGATCTGCGTATCGCTCATCTCGGTGGCCCGCGTCCAGAAACGTGCGGGACGAGAGCGCGGCGATGGGGATCGGGGATGCGCGGATCTTCCAATGCGCGCGCTG
>JANXMC010000009.1 GCA_025354825.1 Myxococcales bacterium | reverse complement strand
TGCGACGAGAGACTGAATCGTCTCGACGCCGTTGCCGGTGGAGAGCTTCGCCTGCCCCATGAGCGTTGTGACTTTGTATTCGTTGCCGTGGCCGTTGGTGGTCGTCGCATTGTGTATGACGGCCATTTTCCCGCGCACGGCGTCGCTCAGCGTTGCCCACGGCGCCGCGGCTTTCGTTGCGACGGCGCCCAGGTTCATCGCCGTGGGCGCCATGAGGGCATTCGGGCAGTTGTACAAATTGGGGATATCGTACGCCCCCGGCACATTGGCATTGAGCGGATCGCCCGAGCCCGAGGTGCTGAAGATTAGAAATTGGGCATTCGGGTCGGGCGGTGGCGTCTGCGCGAAGGCGCGGCCGCCGTTCATGAGCCACGCGGCGGGGAGGCCCGTGGCGAGGGCCCGGAGGCCAATCATGCCACTGCCGAAGAGCGAGCTGAGAAGGAGACTGCGGCGCGAGCTGTTCATCGTATTCGTCCTTTGATCTTTCGCGCGTTCAGAGGCCGATGGCCGCGGTCACGGGAGACGAGCAGGCGACGGTGAAGGTCGACCGAAGGGCATCGACGGGCTTTGCTTTCGCCGCGATCGCCGCGGCGTAGTGAGCCTTCAGCGCGTCCATGAGAATCGACTGCCGCGAGTCGGCATCCGGGAGGCCTATGACGTTCGTCACCATGTCGACGTTGGCGGCGTCCGAGTTCGCGCTGGCGTATTTCGAAGGCGCGGGGCCGTCGACGACGATGGCGGCGAGCCTCTCGCAGACCGCTTCGACGGACGCCCGATAGAACATCCCCGGCGTGGCGTTGAGCGCCGGCTCGACCGCCGCGCGGGCGAACTCGTCGGCCGGAATGTTCGACGGCAGATTGCCCATTCCCAAAAACGGATCGGCGATTCCGAGGCGCTTCGAAAGGGCATATCCGTAGTGCTGCCTTCGCGCGAGGCTCACCACGAACTCGCGCTTGTCGAACGTCGCCGTCGCCGCCGCACCGGTGACGAGGGGCGACGTCATCACGTCGTGAACGAGCTGCTTCCACTTGTAGCCGCTCGCGGCAAACCCCGCGGCGAGGCGCTGAAATTCAGGGTCGGTCGGGTCGGCGCCCACCGAATCGGACCAGTACAAAAGCTTCTGCAGCCAGCCGGAGCCGACGGCGGGGTGGCTCGCGAGGGTTGTCGCGAAGTCGGCAATCGTGCCGCCGGATTTCGAAACGCCGCCGAGGGAAAACGACGCAGCTTCGGTCGACGCCGTCTTATCGAGCTGCGGCCTGTAGGTGATGCTCATCGACTGACGGAAGTAGTTCTTCATCGGCTCGATGATTTGGTGACAGCCAACGCACGGCGCCTGCACGTGGGTCGCGGCCGCACCGAGGCCGGTGAGCGGAACCGTGCTGTCCGTCCCGTCGATGCTGACGCCCAGCGCGACGATGAGCGTCTGGTTCGTCGTGAGGCGGTAGAGGTTGTCCTTGTTGGTAGCCCAGGTTTGTAAAAAGCCCGGCATCGTGAAGAACCCCGCGCGCTTCATCGCGAGGGGGAGCTTGGTCGCCGTCCGAAGCGTCGGCACATCGTAAAAGAGCGCGGCCGTATCGGCCGTCGCCGCATCTGTCATCTCGACCAAATGCCAATCGGTGTAGTCGGCGGCGGTGAGCATCGGCGTCACGGCAATCGTGGTGTCACCGCACCGCAGCTGGCCATTCATGAGGGCCAACATGTCGCTCGCGTGAAACTGCGTCGTCGACGGGTCGGTGCACTTTGCATTCGCGAACGGCTGATCGACGAACCAGGTTTTGCCGGCGACCGCATCCGCCGCGGCGAGGCCGCCCGCGGGGAGCGTGGCGGTCGGCGTGTTGTAAATCGTGTGAGCCTCTTTGCCGAGCGCGCCCTGGTCGCGATCGACGTAGGCCATGAACGACGCGAGCGCCGTCGTCATCATGAACGACCGCGTCGAGATGAGCTCGTTGAACGGCCGCCCCGACTTCATCGCGTCGATGGCCGTGCGCGGGACCATCTCGGCGATGTTGGCGTAGAGCGCCGTGTAGTCGGCCTTCGGCGGGCGCGGCACGCCGAGCTCTTGAAGGCTCGCGGCGGTGACGGGCGACATTTGAAACGACAGCTGGAAGAACGTCGCCATCTTCTCTTCGAAGTTCGGCGTCGCCATCCACTGATCGACGAGCCCTGCGAGCTTGGTCGGGTCGCCGTTCACGGCGCGTATCTCTTCGCTCGTCGGCGGCAGCCCGGTGAGAAGGTTCTTCACCTTCGACACGTAGACCTCGGCGGCCAGTGGCACGAAGGGCGGGGGCGGATCGTCCGCGGACGGGCCTTCTGTGCCTCCCGTGCTCGCGCCGCCGGTGCCGCCGCCTGCCCCCGGGTTCCGCGAACGGAGCGACGTGCTCTCCTCCGAGCTACACCCGAAGGCCACGCCGAGGGTCAGGGCGCAGACGCCGAGACCACGCACAAGAACCGCCGTTCGGAGCTTCGAATCGCGCATGCGTGGAGCATGAGCAGACGGCGTGCCGACCGCGCGGGCGGGCTGGCTCGGTGATCCACCAGCCGTCGCCGTTTACCTTGTTTTCGCCTGCGCCATGCCCGCCGATGGTTTCGCGCAGATGTCACATTTCAAAAGACGCGGGGGCAAGGGACCGCAGCCGCAGGTGTCGGCCCCCCGTATGCCTAGCGCTATGCCTTCGCGCCCGACCTGCGACGACGGAACACAAGCGCGCCGGCGAACGCGACGATTGCCGCGAACGCGCCGCTCGTGCCGTTGCCCGACGCGACGCGCGCGCCGCAGCCGTACACCGCGGGCTCCCCGTACCCGACCGCCGAGCCGTTGGGATCGGTGCCGGCCTTGAGCTCGTCGACGTCGGTCACGCCGTCCCCGTCGGCGTCGTGCTTTTCGGCGAGCATCGCCGCGAGCGCGCCCTTGAGCGAGTTGGTGTCCCCCGCGCTCGCCCCGCGCGAGCGGAGGTAGACGCCGACGGGCGTGACCGCCGTGCCGATCCCGCCTTGAAGCGAGTTGTGGCAGAGCGTGCACGCAGGCTCGCGCGAGAGGGAAAAGGTCTCTTGAACGACGGGGGGGAAGGTCGGCGAAGCCAGCGCGGCGCGGGGCGTGGCGACCGCGCTCGCACCGACAATGGCGAGCCCAACGAGAAGCGAGGAGCGGCGACTCGAACGAACCGATGACGTGGAGCTCATGTTCTTCACTCCTCTCAGAGGTACGCGTGGAGCTGAAGGAGGATCGATGTCGCGCCGGGCGAATCGGCGAGCTTGCGCTCGATGAGATCGACACGCGCATCGAAGTGCGGGGCGATGAACCACCACGCCGTCAGCCAACCTCCGATTCCGGCGCCCGCGCTGCCCACTTTGAGCGTCTCGCCCGTTGCCGCGAGATGCACGCCGCCTACGATTTCGTAATCCGCCTGCACCATTCCCGCGAAGCCGCCCGACGTCCCCACCCCCTCCGCCGAATTCACGAGGGCGTTGGCCTCGGCGAGAATCACCAGGGGGCGCACCGGCGAGAGCCGCGCAAAAAGGCCGTGGGCTTGCCGTGTCGTTGCGACGCGTGAGCCGAGATCCGCCGCAGCGTGGGTGAGGAGGCTGCTGACGCCAAGCGAATACCGAGGGGCGAGGGAGAGCTCGAGGAGCCCTGAATAGCCACGTTCGCGGTAGGCATCGGGCGCTATTTGGTAATTGCCAAGGATCGCCATGAGCTCGCCACGGAGCTTTTCACCCGTATACGCGAGCGATACGCCGTGTTGCTGATTCTGATTCGTGTCGGTTCGCGACGAGGTGCGAACCCACATCGTATGCTCGATGTTGCGGATGCCGAACGGCAGATTCATGCGCCCGGCGCGGAGGAGAATTGCGTCGTCGTCGAGATCGACACCGACCCAGTGCTCGCGGGAGACGAGGTTCGCCCCGCCCGCGTTGTGCGTCACCCAGGCCTGCTGGCTCTGGCTCGCTGCGTCCGCCGCGGCGAAGCCGACAGTGCCGCTCGCGCGAAATTTCGAAACCTTGATTTGCGTACCGAGGTCGGCCCGCATTTTCAAAAGGCGATTGTCGACGAGGTCTCCGCCCGAAAACGTCCACAGATAACCATTTCGAATCCAACCGCCGAAAAGCACGTTTTCGGGCGTTGGGACGACGCCAAAGAGGAAGTCTTTGAACTTCCCCGGCTCTTCTTCTTCCGACGCTCCGTACCGTGAGCTGAGAAGAATCGCGCTCTGCGCTCGGCCGTACTCCGTTAAAAAGCCGCCGCCGGACGGATCCGAGTGGCACGTCGAGCAGCTCGTATATTCGTGGCGAATCATCCACGGATAGGCGAGCGCCGTCTTCGGCAGCAAGATGGTGAGCACGGCGCAGAGTGCGGCCGCGAGAATCGCGTAACGACGGGTCATGGAGAGCGCTTTAGCGGGGCGCCGAAGAGAAGTGAACTTCGAGATCGTGCTGCGACATTTCTTCACACACCCTCGACGCACCCGCGTGGTCACTTAATCTGCGAATAGACCAAGTCGTGGCCGAAATGTGCAGCGTCGCTCCCCGCGCCGCCGTGGCACCCGACGCAAACGTCGACTTCGGGCGTTTTGGCATTTACGCCGAGGCCATTGGCCACGAGCCCTTCCGAGCCGTCCTTCGCCGGGGCTTTCACCGCGGGATTGCGCTCGTACCAGTACCAGCTCGCGCCCGTCGCACCGGCCGATACGTGTGTCTCGATCGCATATCCGATGATCGAAGTGCCCGCTTCGTCGTAAAGCTCTTTAACGTTGGCGGCGCCTACTGGGTATTCGCCCGTGCCGTGGGTCGACGACGCATCGTTGGAGCAAATTCGGTTTTTGCCGTGGGGCGAAGGTGATCGTGCGTCATGGGGCGCGGCCTCGCAGTGCCACGATTTGTAATCCCCCTTGGCGAGCCACGCGTCGATATCGGCATATTTCCCCGTCGCGGGGAGTTGCGCCGTCCCCGCCTGAACGGGCTGGGGATTCGTCGCCGTCGCCGTCGTGCCCGCGTCGGCGCCGGCCGTCGTGGTCATATCGTCCGAGCTCGAACATCCAAATAGCGCAACGCATCCCGTGAGCGCCGCAGCGCACAGAGCTTTCATCATGAGCAGACCTCGTTGGTGACGTGGCACGCGGCACGCGGCGCGTCATAAATCGCTCGCGCGCGTCGTTCACCGTGGTTACGCGGCTCGGCCCAACCGGTTTCGGTGCAGCAGGTCGGATTTCGCCGGATAGTCAAATTTGCTCAGGGCGCTCCGCAGCCGGCCCATTCATGAACGGTTGAGGTAAGGCTGTGCCTTCTCCCCGGCGGGGGAGCGAGCTAGCGTCCGCGGACGTCGATGGCGATGGAAACCCATAACCCTTCCGCGGCGACGAGGCCGAAGGATCTCGGCCGGGACGCAGCCCTGCTCGATGGGCAGCGCCGTGTCCTCGAGCTGCTCGCGCGCGGGGCGCCGCTCCGAGAGACGCTCACGGCGCTTTGTGAGGCGATCGAAGAGCGTTCGCCGGCGGCACGCTCCTCGGTTCACCTCGTGGATGCGCGCGCGAAAGTCCTGCGTCACGGCGCGGCACCGCGGCTGCCCGAGGCCTACAGCCAGGCCATCGACGGCGCGCCGTTCGGCCCGGCCCAAGGCTCTTGCGGCACCGCGGCGTTTCTCGCCGAAGACGTCGTCGTCGAAGACATCGCGAACAGCCCGTTGTGGGCGGGCTACCGCGAGCTCGCGCTCACGCATCGCCTCCATGCGTGCGCGTCGATTCCTATCTTCGACGGACGTCGCAACGTGCTCGGCACCTTTGCGATTTACCACGATCTCGCAGGCCCTTTTCACGTCGCCGAGCTCGCGCTTTTGCGCGAAATGAGCGGCCTCGCAACGCTCGCGATCGAGGGGCACCGGCGCGACGCGGCCCTGCGCGAGAGTGAAGAGCGCTTCCGCCTCGTCTCCGAGCAGACGGGCCACGTCATCTACGACGTCGACGTCGTGACGGGAAAAACGGTCTGGGCAGGTGCGCTCGAAGCGCTTTGCGGCGCCACCTCCACCGAGCTTCAAGAGGTGGGCCTCGAAGGGTTCGCCGAGCGCATACACCCCGAAGACCGTGAGCGTATTCGCGCGGCTCACCGCACCGCGCGCGATGGCGCATCCGGCATGCCCGCGCGGGCCGTGGCGACCAACCTCGAATACCGGGTGCGCCACGCCGACGGCTCAATCCGCACGCTCGTCGAGCGCGGCGCGTCGCTCACGGACGATACCGGCCTGGTCGTGCGCCACTTTGGGGTGTTGGCAGACGTGAGCGAGCGCCGGCGTACCCAAGAGGCCCTTCGCCAAACCCAAAAGCTCGACAGCCTGGGCGTTCTCGCGGGCGGCATTGCCCACGACTTCAACAACCTATTTACGGCGATGCTCGGGAACGTGAACCTCGCGGAGATTCACGCGGGAAAAAACTCGCCCGCGCTGACCTATTTGAAGAGCCTCGAAGCCGCCGTTCTACGTGCGGCCGATCTCGCCAAGCAGATGCTCGCCTATTCGGGCAAAGGGCACTTCGTCATCACGCCTGCGTCGCTCTCCAACGTCGTCACCGACATGACGAAGCTCCTCGCCGCGGGCGTTCCCAAGAACGTTACGTTCGAGGCGAAGCTCGCAGGCGACCTCCCGCTCATCGAAGCGGACATCGCGCAGCTTCAGCAGCTCGTGGTGATTCTCGTCACGAATGCCGCCGAAGCGATCGGCATTTACGACGGGACCGTGACCGTGACGACGGAGGCGCGCGACTTCGACGGTGCCGAGGTCGCGCGCGCGTTTGGCCCTCAACGCGATCAGCGCGGGCGCTTCGTGATGCTCGAAGTGACCGACACGGGGAGCGGCATGCCGACGGAGATCATCGACAAGATCTTCGACCCGTTCTTCACCACGAAAAGGCGCGGGCGGGGCCTCGGCCTCTCCGCGCTCCTCGGCATCTTGCGCGGCCACAACGCGGGGGTCGAAGTCACCTCCGAGGTCGGATTCGGAACGACGTTCCGCCTGCTCTTCGAGCCACGAGCGAGCACTGAAGCGCCCCCGCCCGAAGCCAAATCGACCCCCTCGTCGAACCCTTCGTCGCGAGGGCTCGCCCTGGTCGTCGACGACGAATCCGAGATCCGCCGAACCATGGGGCTCATGCTGATGGAGCTCGGCCTCGAGGTCATCGAGGCGGGCAACGGGGTCGAAGCCGTCGAGCGCGTGCGCGCGCGGGGGGACGACATCTCCATCATCGTCATGGACCTCACCATGCCGAAAATGAGCGGAAAAGAGGCGTTCCGCGCCATTCGGGAGCTCGGCGCGAAGATGCCTGTCGTTCTCTGTAGTGGCTATAGCGAGCAGGATGCGATCGAAGGTTTCGAAGGGCTCGGGCTCGCGGGATTTTTGCAGAAGCCCTACCAGTTCAAAGACTTGAGCGACGTCGTACACCGCGCCCTCGCGTCGGGCGAGTGAGGCCTGCGGGGCAGTTTTTGGGCGCTTTTCAGCCGCATTTCGCACCGTGGCCGCGCGAAAAGTGCTAAGCGCGTACCCTCTCTTCGAGAGACCCCCATGACCGAGACCATCGAGCCCAACGCGACCGAGCCGAAACAAACCCCCCGCGAGATCCTCAAGGCCAAAGGCACGCTGGAGAACGACATCGTTGCCGTGCGCATTGGCGGCGAGACGTTCGACCTGCACACGCCGGTCGATGCGAACGCGGAGATGACGCCGATTCGCGCGAGCGAGCCCCTGGGTCTCGAAGTGATTCGCCACTCCACGGCGCACGTGATGGCCGACGCGGTTCAGCGCCTCTTCCCCGGCACGAAGGTCACCTTCGGCCCGGCGGTCGAAGACGGCTTTTATTACGACTTCCAGAAGGCCGGGGCCGGCACGTTCACGGAAGACGATCTCGCGAAGATCGAAAAAGAGATGCGCGAGATCATCAAGGCCAACGCGCCCTTCCGGCGCGAGGTCGTGAGCCGCGAC
>JANXMC010000064.1 GCA_025354825.1 Myxococcales bacterium | reverse complement strand
ATTCACGCGCAGGGGCTCGTCCACGGCGATCTCAAGCCCGGCAACGTCATGGTCACGTCGGCCCCCGACGGCGGCCTCGGCAAGGCCATCGTGCTCGACTTCGGCTTCGCCAAGCAACGTGCGCAAGCGAGCGCTCGGAGGCCGGGTGCCCCTCCCGACGGCGGCACGCCGAACTACATGTCCCCCGAGCGCATTCGCTCCGGCGGCGCCTCGCAAGAAGACGACGTCTACGCGCTCGGCCTCACGCTCCTCGAGATGTGGACCTGCCGCGTCCCCGAGCCGGGCTTCAAGCCGCGCGCGAAGCCGATGCGTCAGCAGATCATGTTCGACGTGCCGGCGGGCCTCTCCGTCGACGAGATCAAACAGATCTTCCGCTGCCTCTCCGAAGATCCGCAGCAGCGCTTGCCCGCGCGCCACCTGCGATTCTTCAACCCCGTCACCCTCACCACGAATCCCATTCAGCTCCCGCGCGAGCGGCTCGATCCAGGCCCGCCGCCGGGTCGCGATAAGGCTGCGGCGTTCGTCCCCGGCGCGCAGTCGCTGCTCGCGACGTTCGCAAGCAACGCACCCGATTTCGTCGCCGAGATGGTCGTTCTCGACAAGCCGGTGCTGACGATGGGGCGTCGCGCAGACAACGACATCGTCGTCCCCGAAGCGACGGCGAGCGGCCAGCACGCGCAGCTCCGATGGGCGAACGCGAGCTGGTCGATTGAAGACTTGGGCTCGACGAACGGCACGTACGTCGAGCACACGTACGAGCGCAAAAAGCACGTCAACTTGATGCACGGCGGGGAGATCCAGTTCGGCGAGCTCCGCTTCAAGCTGGTCTCCTTCGCGAGCGACAGCGCCCACCACAAACGCGCTCGCGCGTACTTGGCGAAGCGTGACGGCCTGACGGGTCTGTACCTTCGCGAGCAGCTGCTTCACGCCATCGACGAAGAGGCGCAGTTCGCCGACTGGGTCGAGCAGCCGCTGAGCATCGCTCGCTACGAGCTTCGCGGTCCCAACAGGCTCGTTTCGGATCGCCCGACGATCCTCGAGATGCTCGCGCTCCGTCGTGCGGCCACGCGCGTCGTCGAGCTCACCGACATGCTTCTTCTGTCGCTCATCGCGGTTACCGCGGGGCGATCGGGGCCGCTGCGCTTCGTCGTCGCGATGGTCGGGCCGGGCCCGCAAGAGGCGCGCAATCTCGTCGAGCAGGTCGTCGGCCAGGTGCAGGGAATGCTCCCCGACGGGCTCGAGCTTGCCGCATCGATCGCGCGCTACGAGCCGGGCACCACGGCGCGCGCGCTCGTAGATCCGTGATGCTCTCCTGATGGGTCGACCGCGGGTTGCGCCGCGGTCGTCTCCGTGTACGTTGCCCGGGCCCGATGGCTGAATCCTCGCCTCGCGTCTCGAACGCTCCGAGCCCCCCGGCCGACGTGAAGTCGGTCGCGCCGTCGCGCTTGCGAGCAGGCGGATCCGACGACCCCGACGCGCGCCCCGCTCGCTTGCAGATGATCGCGGCGCTCGTCATCGGCTTGGCGCTCGTCGCCGTGCCGCTCTATGTGTGGCGCCGCCCCATCGCCGCCCGCGCCGAGAAGGACGCCGCCGAGCTCGCGGCCTCCGCAGCCGCCGCCGCGAGCGCCGCGCCCATCGCACCTGGCAGCCAAACCCTCGTGTCGCCGGGCAACCCCCTCGTCGGTCCGCCTTCCGCCGCCATCACGCTCTCCGAATCACGCATTCTCGAATGCCACGATGCGGGCCCCAAAAAAACGCCGGCCGAGCAGTGCGACCACCTCGCGCCCATCGAGCAGGCGTTCGCGAAAGCCGTCACCGAAGCGGCGAGCTGCGTCCCCACGTCGGCGGGCGGCGGCTCCCTCGTCTTCCTCGCCGACGTCAGCTTCGGCCGGAAGCGCAACCCGGTGTTGGTCACCCTGCCGCGCGACGGGCGCAGCCTCGGCGCATCTCTCGCGGGCGTCTCGTCGCGAGGCCGCGCGTCGCGCGACGCTTCCTCGGCGAAGGTCGTCGCCGCCTGCGCCGCCGCCGTGAAGCGCACCCTCACGAGCGCCGTCGGCGAGTCCCTCGCGACCGCGCCCCACGCCCACACGCGCTACAAAATCGCCATCACCGCGAGCTACCCGACACCGCCGCCCGCGGCCGCGCCGGCGTCGCCGTACCCATGAGGCGCGCCCCGCGCCGCGCGCCCTTGCCGAGAGCACCGCGCGCGCGCATCCTTCACCAGCACCACCTGAACGAGGGACCGCGCATGACCACGTCCACCAACGCGACCAACGCGAGCGTCCGCGCTCTCTTCGCCAGCGCCGTCGCATCGCTCGCCTTTTTAGCCCCCGCGCTCGCCGCTGCGTGCCCCTCGGCGCGGGCAGCGGCATGCGGCTCCTGTGGTAGTCACTCGTCCCTCGGCGGCTACCTCATCGCGGTCGGCGTCGGGCTGCTCACGGGCGCAGGCTCGGTCGCGCTCGAATCGTCGTTCCGCAATCGCGGCTGACGCTCGCGCCCCACGCTCGAGCGGCATGTGTGCGCTTCACGCCACGCGCGACAACAGCTGAATAAACGTTGCGGCAAGCTAGCCAAGGCGAAGGTCCGCGGTTAAAGAGCTGGCCAAGATGACCCAGTCCTCCGGTCGGCGTCGCCTGGTTGTTCTGCCTGAAACCCTTGGGAAGAGCGCACCGCGCGCAGGTTTGGAAGACCGAAGCGACGACGATCGCTTCCACGACGAGTGCGGCGTCTTCGGCATCTTCGGCCACGCCGAGGCTGCGAACCTCGCGTACCTCGGGCTCCACGCGCTCCAGCATCGCGGTCAAGAGTCGGCCGGCATCGTCACGAGCGACGGACAGCAGCTCTTTCTCCACCGCGCCATGGGCCTCGTCCAAGACGCCTTCGACCAGGCCCATCTCGACAAGCTTCCGGGTCGTCTGGCGATTGGCCACGTGCGCTACTCCACGGCCGGCGGCTCGCATCTGAAGAACGCCCAGCCCTTCGCCGTCGACTACTCGAAGGGCTCTCTCGCGGTCTGCCACAACGGCAACTTCACGAACGCCGAAGAGGTCCGCGCCGAGCTCGAAGCGGGCGGGTCGATCTTCCAGTCGACGTCCGACACCGAAGTCCTCGTCCACCTCGTCGCGCGCAGCACGCAGGTCTCCATCGAAGACCGCGTCGGCGAAGCGCTCACCCGCGTGCGCGGCGCCTATTCGCTGCTCTTCCTCACCGAAGACACCCTCATCGCCGTGCGCGATCCGATGGGCATTCGCCCGCTCTGCCTCGGCATTCTCCCCGGCTCGAAAGAGGCCCACGTCATCGCGAGCGAGCCCACGGCGTTCGATCTCATCGGCGCCGAGTACGTGCGCGACGTCGAGCCCGGCGAGATGATCGTCATCGACGGCGCCGGCATGCACTCGAGCCGCCCCCTCGAAAGGGCCGAGCCCCGCGCGTGCGTTTTCGAATACGTGTACTTTGCACGGCCCGACTCGCAGATGGGCGGCCGCAGCGTCTACGAAGTGCGCAAAGCTGCCGGTCGCACCCTCGCGCGCGAGTACCCCGTCGACGCCGACGTCGTCATCCCCGTGCCCGACTCGGGCGTCCCCTCGGCCATCGGCTACGCGTCGGAGCGCGGCATCCCCTTCGAAATGGGGTTCATCCGCTCGCACTACGTCGGCCGCACGTTCATCGAGCCGCAGCAGTCGATTCGCCACTTCGGCGTTCGCCTAAAGCTCAATCCCGTCGAGTCGATCCTCCGCGGCAAGCGGGTCGTCGTCATCGACGATTCCATCGTTCGCGGCACCACGTCTCGCAAGATCGTGAAAATGATCCGCGACGCCGGTGCGAAAGAGGTGCACCTCCGCATCTCGAGCCCGCCCACCCAGTGGCCTTGCTACTACGGCATCGATACGCCGACGCGCCGCGAGCTCATCGCCTCCAGTCACTCCACCGACGAGATCGCGCGCTACGTCACCGCCGACTCGCTCGGCTACCTCTCGCTCGACGGCATGCTCTCGGCCGTCACCGAGACCGGTGACAAGACCCGCGACGTCGACCCGACGCACTTCTGTCATGCCTGCTTCAGCGGCGA
>JANXMC010000052.1 GCA_025354825.1 Myxococcales bacterium | reverse complement strand
GGCCATGGGCCATTTGGGCGTGAGCTCGAGAGCCACGGCGTTTGCCTTGAGGCGCCCTTCGAGATCGCCCCGGGCGCCAAGCATGACGGAGTAGTTGAGATGGGCCTTCGAGCTCTTGGGAACGGCGTGGCGCGTCGAGTTCCAGAAGACGAGATCGTTGGTGTAGTCGTTGGCGTGGCGGCGCGCGAAAACGCCTTGCATGAGGAAAAATGCGGCAATGGCAACGATCGCGTAAGCGCCGCGGCCGCGGGCAGCCAGGGCACGGTACCCGCCGATGAAAACAAGGGAGAGGAGAATGCTGGTCCCAATGGCGGGGAAGTACCAAAAGCGCTCGGCGCGCACGGTGGGAAGCGCAATGGGAATATTGGAAACGGGAAAGTAGGAGACGACGATCCAGACGAGGGCAAAGGCGACGACGGGGCGAAGGTCGATGGGCGGCAGCTCGACGTAGCCGCCCGGCATATCGCCGAAGTTTTCGGCATAGGTTGCGTACTTGGCATTCCGACGGGCACGAACCCATGCGGCAATCCCAAGAAGCGGCGCGAGGGCCAGCGGCAGAACCATGAACGCCGCGCCGAGCACGCTCTCCGGGAAAACGAGCTGCGAAGGAATGGGCTCTTCGGGGGCCGAGTAATCGCCTGATAGGTGCCGAGGGAAAACCACCTGCACGAGACCCCGGAAATAGACCCTAAGCGCCCCGGCGACGCGGTAGGGCGGCGTCGCTTCGATGAGAGGGTTGTTGAGAGGGTCGTGGGGGAGAATCGGCTGCGCGTACCAACGGAGAAGCGTCGTGAAGATGCGCGTGCCGAGCCCTTTGGTCGCATTCAGCTCGACGCTGTACTCGGGATTGGCGCGCGTGACGAACATCCTTCGGCGTGCTTCGACGTACAGCGCGAAGGCCGCCCCCGTCGCCGCGAGGGCGAGGGCCGCGCGGAGCCAGCGGCGAGGTTTTCCGGGGTGAAAGAGCTGCGAAAGAAAGAGCGCCGCGAGAGGCACCAATGGCACGATGCACAGCGCGCTCTCTTTGGAATAGAGACCAAAGAGCGTGGCGACGAAGAGCGACGGCACCATGAACGGCGCGCGCAACGTAAGCGACAGGAGCGCCAGAAGGGCGCCCGTGCCGCCGAGAACGTCCGCAATGCCAACGACGCCGCTGACGGCTTCTGTGAGAACGGCGGCCGTGACGAAGAGGCCGCCCGCCATCCACGCGGCGAGGCGATCACGTGTGAGTCGCAACACGAGCAGCGTGACGAGGGCGCCGTTGAAACCGTGGAGGATGACGTTGACCCAGTGATCGAGAAACGGGTTGTCCCTCACACCGAGCTTCCACAGCCCGCGCCACACGAGATCCGGCATGGGGCGGTAGGAGCCGATGCTGCGATCTGGTGGGAGGCCCCAGAAATCACGGTAAAACGCGTCGACCCAGCGAATCTTCGAGGCGGGGTCGCTCGCCGAGCGCACGTACGGATTGGCGAGGAGCGCTTCCTGTTCGTCGAAGATGAAGTTCGTTTTCGTCGGATGCCGCGTGAACAGCAGCATCGCGAGAAAACAGTGGGGGACCATCGCGATGGCGAAGTCGGGGTCGGCGCCGAGGAAGTAGTCGTGCAACGTCTCGCGCACGCGCGCGAGCCACGGCTGCGGCGCCTGCTCCTGCGGCGCCAGCGGGTCGAGCGAGAGAGCCGGCTCGGGCGAGAGCGCCTCTCGAAGCTCGGGCCTCTCCTCGGCCGGCTCGTTCACGGCCCCTTCAGCCCCGCGATGATGGCGGGGACCGGATTCTCCTCGCCGTTTTCGGCGTCGGGGATGATCCACGAATCGCCCCACAGATGGGCGCCGCCGTCGATATACCAAGTTTCGCCGGTGACGAACGACGCGGCCTCGCTCGCGAGATAGGCGACGAGCTCGCCGACTTCTTCCGGCGTGCCGAGGCGCTTCATCGGCGTGCGCTTGCGGCTCATCTCGACGAGCTCCGGCGGGTACTGATCGACACCGCTCGAGCGGATGATCCCCGGGGCGACGGCATTGACCTGAATGTTGTATTGCGCCCACTCGATGGCGAGCGTCTTCGTCATGTTGTCGACGCCGGCGCGCGCCGCACCGGTGTGGACCATGCCGGGAAAGCCGCGCGCGACATTGGCAATGATGTTGACGATGCGCCCGCGCTTCTTCGGAATCATGTGCTTCACGGCCGTGGCCTGGGTCATGAAGAACGTGCCGTTGAGATTGTTGCGCACGACCGCTTCCCACCCCTTCGGGGCGAGCGTTTCGGCGGGCGTTGGAAATTGGCCGCCGGCATTGTTAATCAACACGGTCGCTTCGCCGAGACTTGCTTTCACGCCGTCCAGGAAGACCGCTATCTGCTCGATGTCGCGAATGTCGCAGGGGGAGGCAAAAACGTTGATGCCGCGCTTGTCGAGATCGGCCCGCGCCGCCTCGAGCTTTTCGGGCTTTCGGCCAGAAATCGCGACCTTTGCGCCGAGCTCCCCGAGGGTTCGGGCGATCGCGAGACCGATGCCGCTTCCACCGCCCGTGACGATGGCCACGTGCCCTTCGAACAGCCCCTGACGGAAAATACTCGGCATTCGTGAGCGCCTCCGCGGCGGACCTTACAACAACGTGGGCGCAGGCTCGATGGCGATCACGAGACTCTTGCGAACGCGGATGGCCTCGCGGGCGAGCTCGTCGGCGCGTTCGTTGAGCGGCACGCCGGCGTGGCCGGGGACGTAGACCATGCGCACGCGGGGGCGCGCGGCGATGGCGGTTTTGATGCTCTGAATGAGCGCCTGGTTGACCTTCGCCTTCCACCCTTTGGTGAGCACGCCGATGGCGTACTGACTGTCGGTGTGGACGACGATGCTGGGCGCGCCGGCGGGGATCGCCTCGAGGGCGCGCAGGATCGCCGTGAGCTCGGCGATGTTGTTGGTGCCGGTGCCGAGCCAGTCGTACCCCTCGTGAACGGCGCCGCCGGGGACGATGACGACGACGCCCGAGCCTGCGGGGCCGGGATTTCCCGAGCACGCGCCGTCGGTGTACGCGACCCAGTCGGTGGCCGCGAGGGGCGCGCTCGGCATCGCCGCGGCCTTCGCAACCTTCTTGGCGGTCGCAGCCGCAGCCGCCGAAACGCCTTTGCCGCCCGCGCCTGAAGCGCCCGCTGCGCCGGCCGCCGTGCCGGTGGCGGCGACTTTTGATGCGACCGCCTCGGCCGGGCCGCACGTCTCTTCGGGCAACACTTTGCTACCCGGCGCGGGCGCAAGGTTCGCGAGAGCGGCCTTGTAAGCCCTGCCGTCGTTGGCCTTGTAGCGAATCTCGACGCGGCCGCCGTCGCCGTCGAACGAGCCGTCGGCGTTGGCCTTCGCGAACACTTTTTGCCCACGGAGGAGCGCTTCGATCCACGGCATCTGGGCGGGCTGCGTACCACTAAAGTGGTAAGGTGGCGGCGATGAATGCGCGCACTCCTTCAGAAGCTCCGCACGACGCCCACGACCGCGCCGCCTCCCGCCCGCGCCCCGTCGTTCTGATGATTTTGGACGGCTTCGGCGAGCGCGCCGAAAAGGCCGACAACGCCGTTCGCATGGCCGTCACGCCGGCGCTCGATGCGCTCAATGCGCACTACCCCCACGGCGTCATCGGCACGAGCGGCCCCGACGTTGGCCTCCCGCCCGGGCAAATGGGCAATAGCGAAGTCGGCCATTTGAACTTTGGCGCAGGCCGTATCGCGATGATGGATATCTCACGAATCGACAATGCCATCTACGACGGCTCGATTCGCGAGAACCCCGTCATTGCCCATGCGTTCGACACGGCCCGCCGCGAAGGCGGCCACGTGCATCTGCTCGGGCTGCTCTCGGACGGCGGCGTCCACAGCTCGATCGCGCACCTGTTCAATCTCATCGAGGTCGCCCACAAGCGCGGCGTTCCGGTGGTCGTCCACGCGTTCTTAGACGGCCGCGACGTGCAGCCCGGCACGGCGCTCAAGTACATCGCCGACCTCGAAGCCCGCCTCGTGGGTATCGGGACGATCGGCAGCGTCAGCGGGCGCTACTTCGCCATGGATCGCGACAACCGGTGGGACCGCGTCGAGAAGGCGTACCGCGCCATCGTCGAAGCGAAAGGGGCGCGTTTCCCCACGGCCCACGACGGGGTGTCGGCCTCGTTCGCCGCCGGGAAGAGCGACGAGTTCGTCGAGCCGTTCGTCGTTGGCAAGTACGCAGGCGTCCCAGCCGGTCACGTCGATACGGCCCTCCATACCAACTTCCGCCCCGACCGCGCCCGCGAGCTCACGCGCGCCCTCGCGGTTGCTTCCTTCGACGGCTTCGAGCGCGCGGCGCCTCCGTTTGCGACCTACGCGTGCATGACGACCTACGACAGCACGTTCGGCCTCCCCGTCGCATTTCCGAAAGAGAGCTTTCGCGAGATCTTCCCGGAGATTTTGGCCGATCACGGGATGACGCAGTTTCGATGCGCCGAGACCGAGAAGTACGCGCACATCACCTACTTCTTCAACGGCGGCCGCGAAGAGCCGTTCGTCGGCGAAGACCGCAAGATGGTCCCTTCGCCGAAAGACGTCGCCACCTACGATCAGAAGCCCGAGATGAGCGCAAGGGCCGTCGCGGACGAAGTCGTCAAAGCGATCGAGACTGGCAAGTACGACTTCGTACTGGTCAATTTCGCCAATCCCGACATGGTCGGCCATTCGGGAATGCTAGCGCCTACCATCCACGCCGTCGAAGCGGTGGACGAAGGGATCGGCCGCATCGCCGACGCCGTGAAAAAGCAGAAGGGCGCTCTCTTCGTCACGGCCGATCACGGCAATTGTGAGCTGATGAAAGATCCTGTGTCGGGCAATCCGCACACGGCCCATACGCTCAATCCGGTGCCGCTCATTTATGTGAACGACGCCGACGCGAAGGCCGAGATTCGCCCCGGCGGGCGCATCTGCGACGTGGCGCCGACGATGCTCGCCCTCATGGGCCTTCCGCAGCCGGCGGCGATGACGGGCGTGTCGCTCCTCAAGCACGAAGGCGACGTGGGCCCGGGCAGCGCGGCCCGTGCCTGATCCAACCTCGCCGGCGTCGCGCGCGGCGGTGTCACTCCCCTCGCCCCTTCCAAGGTTCGCCGGTTACGAGGTGGTCGCCGCATCGGGCGAAGGGGCGCTCTCCACGGTTTACGAAGCGCGGAGCGTGCCGCTCGGGCGGCCCGTGGCGATCAAATCGCTCAAGGCGTCGATCCTTCCCGAGTCGCCTTTCGCAGCGCAGTTCGATCACGAAGCCAAGGTGCTCGGCGCGCTGAGCCACCCGAACATCGTGCTGCTCGTCGACTTCGTACGGACGAAGTCGCACGTCTTTTTGGTATTGGAGCAGGTCGACGGCGTGAGCCTCGGCGAGCTCCTCGCGAAGAAGCCCAAGCTCCCGCCCGAAGTTGCCATTGCCATCGCGGCCGAGGTCGCCCGCGGCCTCGCCCACGCGCACCCGCGCGGCATCGTGCATCGGGACGTGAAGCCTGGAAACGTGCTCGTTTCGCGCCGGGGAGAAGTAAAGCTGATTGATTTCGGCATTGCCGAAATGACGACGACGGGGCGCACGAGCATCGATAGCATTACGACCGAAGCGTCCTTCGGAACGCCGGCATACATGGCGCCGGAGCAGATCCTCGGCGAGCGGGTCGACGCGCGCAGCGACCTGTTCGCGCTTGGCGTCGTGCTCTACCAAATGCTCGCCGGTGTGCGGCCGTTCGAAGGGCGCGGCGAGGCCGACAAGCGAGCGGCGGCCGCGCGCATTCGTCGCGATCCACCGGTGCCCCTCGGTCGCCACGTGCCCGGCGCGCCGAAGCGGCTTGAGCGTCTCGTGATGGGTCTCTTGGAAAAGCTACCCGACGACCGGCCGCCGTCGGCGCTGGCTGTCGCCGAGAAGCTCGACGCCCTCGCCGCAACGCTCGCCCGCGCACCCATCGCACGCGGCGCGCTCATTCGAACGGCGCTTCGCGAAGCAGGCATCGCAGTGCCGCCCGAAGAGGAGATCGCCGAGGCTGCGCCGCAGGTCGTCGTGCGGGGATCGCAACACGGCGCACGCCGCGCCGCCCTGCCCTTCGTGGCGATTTTCGCCCTCGCCGTGATCGGCGGCACGCTCGTGCAAGTCACCGGGCGCGGCCCGCGCGACGCCGCGGGAACAGGAGATCGGCCCCTCGAGCTTCGCCCCCAAATGGCCGGCGGCCTCCGCGTTCTCGCCACGCCGTGGGCCGAAGTGATCGTCGATGGGCAGGCGGTGGACACGACGCCGTTCGCCCGCGCGATTCCGCTCACGCCGGGGCGGCACTTCGTCACGCTGCGCCACCCCGCAGCGGCCGAAGAGCATCGCGAAGTGACGGTCGCGTCGGGCGAGACCGTGACGCTCGACGTGACGATGAACCTCGCCAACGGCCCCACCCCGGCGGCCAGCGACGCGGTGGAGAACGACCGATGACGCCTGCGCGAGCACGTTCGTTGTCGTTGGGACTGCTCACAACGACCGTTTCCCTCGCCGTCGCATTCACCGCGACGCAGGCCAACGCATTCGTGCATATCGTGAAGCCCGGCGAGTCTCTCGCGCGGATCGCCGAGCGCATGTACGGCGACGCTCGTATGGAAACGATCCTCGTCGGCGCCAATGCCCTCGACGCCCAAGGCGGCAGCGTGATTCGCCCCGGCATGCGCCTCGACGTCCCCGCGCCCTCCCATTTTCGCGCCGTGGGCGGCGAGACGTGGGCCGAGCTTTCGAGCTCTTTTTTAGGCGATCCGAAGCGCGCCGAGGTGCTTGCACGGTACAACCAAGCCAACGCGTGGGTGGCCGTCGCGCCGGGGCAGGAGATCGCCCTCCCCTATGTGCTCACGCACACCGCAGCCGACGGCGATCTCCTCTCGTCGATAGCGCGGCGGTATCTCAAAGATGCCAATCAGTCGTGGCAGTTGGACATTTACAACGGGCTCCAAGGTGGAAATCTCCACCGCGGCGATCTGGTCTTGGTTCCGCTGCTCGATCTGACGCTGACCGAGGAGGGTCGGGTCGAGGCGGCGCGCGGCGTCGACCGCGAGCGGAGCGAAGGGGGCGGCGCGCACCTCGATGCGCAGCGCCGCGCCGAAAGTGAGATTCCTCTGCTCCTCGCCGATGTGCGCGGCGGTCGGTATGTCGACGCGGTTGCCCGGGGGAACCGCATTTTAGGCTCGGGCGAGCTCACTGGGCCGCAGCTCGGGCGCGTCCATCGCGCACTGCTCGAGGCGTATGTCGCCCTCGATGCGCCGGGGGCCGCGGCAGGCGCCTGCAAAGCGTGGAAGAGCCACGAGCCGACGGCCCCCCTCGATCCGATGCGGGTTTCGCCGAAAATTCGAGCGGCATGCGGCGAGCCGGTCGCGAGATAACTGAGGTAACCTCTGTCTCGAGATGGGCGCCTGCGGAGCTACGTGCGGCATCAACCGTGAACGAGAGCGCGAACGCGAACGCGCTCTCGAAGCCGTCGCGCGCGCCTATCCGGGCTACGTCTGGCGCGCCGAGGCGCCGTTCCCGTTTGGTGTCGACGCCGATGCGATCGTCGCGTTGGGCCGCGAGCTCGAAGAGCTGCTCCCGGTGCGCGCGATCTTCCGCCCAAGCGCCGTGGGCGCGTGCGATTGGCTGTACCTGCTCGCCGGCTTTGCCTCGCCGTGCCTCGTCGAAATCGCCGACGGCGCGTGCGCGAGCGACGACGACGACGACGACGACGACGACGACGAGCCCGTTGAAGAGACCTATGTGCGCCTCGGGTTTTCGCCCCTCGGTCGCTACGTGACGATGCAAGAGGTCACCGTGCGCGCGACGACCGAGACGCGAAACGGGCCGCGGGTGATTGTCCACGAGCCGCACATGGGCGTGTCCGATCGGCGCCTGCAGGCGATCGTGAAAGGGCTTCAGGGGAAGCTGCGTAAGGAGAAGCTCGTCGTTCTCGACATGGCCTATTTGGCAATGCCGATTGCCGACGTCGCGAGCGCGACCGCCACGCCGCCCGCGCCTCAAACGGCGTTTCGCGACGCGTTCGGTGCCGAGCCGCTCCTTTTCGCGTTTCTCTTCGAGCCCGCGCCACCAAGCGCGACATTTGCCGTTCTCGCACACGGCGAAAGCACCGCCGTCGAGCTCGCCTAAAGGGCGCCGCCCATGGCCTCCTTGGCACCGCGCCCGCGCCCGCGCGCGCAGTCGTCGATTCCCCCCATCAGCGGCGGGCGGATCCTCGCGGACAAATTCGAGATTCGCGGCGTCCTCGGCGAAGGCGGCACGGGGATTGTTTACGACGCCGTTCGCATTTCCGACGGGCGCCCCGTGGCGCTCAAGGTGATGCATTCGCAACTGGCGGGCGATAGGCAAATACGCGGCCGGTTCGCACGCGAAGCGGCCATCTTGGCGCGCGTAGAGGGGCCCAACTTGTGCCCCATTTTAGAGTCTGGCCTGACGCCCGATCCGCGGCGCGAGGGGGTCACGCTGCTCTACATGGCCCTCGCGAAGATCAACGGGCCGCCGCTCGATGCGTATATCAAAAAGCAGGGGGCGCTCCCGGAGGCGCGGGCCGTGGAGATCTTGGTCGAGGTCTGCCGCGCGCTGACGATCGCCCATGCGTCCGGCGTCGTGCACCGCGATTTGAAGCCTGCCAACGTGCTCCTCGAGAACGAGCTTCACGCCATCGTCGTCGACTTCGGAATGGCGAAGATCGTCGCCGGTGCCACGATGACGACGCAGCTCACACAGCATAATATGATCTTTGGAACGCCCGAATACATGGCGCCCGAGCAGGCGCGGGGCGACGAGGTCGACGAACGGTGCGACATCTACGCCGCCGGCGTGATGCTCTACGAGCTGCTCACGGGGACGGTGCCGTTCTCCGGCCCGTCGCCCCTCGGCGTGCTCACAGCGCAAATGACGAGCGACCCCGAGTCGCCGCGACTGCGCGCGCCCGATCGCGATATTTCGCCTGCGGTCGAAGCGGTCGTGATGAACGCGCTCGCGAAGGATCCGGCGGCGCGCTACGCGTCGGCGCGCGTTCTTTCGGCGGCGCTCCAGCACGCGCGCGCCGAACCCGAGAACGTGCCGAGCGTTGCGCCACGGCGGTTCGACGCCGATTCGGAGGAGCTCGCGAGCGCCATCGCGAGTCCCGACTCGACACCGACGAGCACAATGGTCGACGCCCACGCCGCGACGATGCCCGCGCCAATTCCGTCGACGCCCGCGCCGCTCTCATCGAGCGAGGCGTCGGCCCCGCCGTCGTTCGTCCGCGCCGCGGTGGCGAAGGCCGCACTGCGGGCGAGACGGCAGTGGACCGCGGTGTTCATCGTGGCGGCGCTCATTGGAATTGCGATGGGTATTTGGTTATCGATCGAGACGCGGTGAGCGCGAGGCGTCGGCGGCCGACAGCGCCCACGCTTCCGGGATCCGCCACGGCGCGCGGGGCCACGCGATCTCCCGCGAGGCCGACGCATCGGCTACCTCGCGCGCGCTGCGAGGCTCTCCCGACGGCACGAGCCCCAGCGCGCACCCGAGCACGCCCACTATCTCACGCGACGTAATTCCGGCCTCTCGAAGCGCTCGCACGGACGCGCCCGCCGTGCGTTTTGCGAGGCGCGCGCCGTCGGCCCCGACGACGAGCGGGAGGTGCACGTACCGTGGCGCCTCTACCCCCAAGAGGCGCGCGAGGAAAATCTGCCGAGGCGCCGACGCGAGCAAATCGTCGCCGCGGACGACGTCGGTAATGCGCATTTCGACGTCGTCGACGATCACCGCGAGCTGATAGGCAAATATCCCGTCGCCTCGCCGAAGGACGAAGTCGCCCACGACCTCTCCAATGTTTTGCGCCGTCTCGCCGGCGGCCCCATCGAGGAACGCAACGGCCTCGCCCTCAGGCACACGTAGGCGCATCGCGGGCGGGCGTTTCATGACGCGTGCCGGATCCTTCTCGCGGCACGTGCCTGGGTACACCAGCTCCTCGCCGGCATGGGGCGCGCTCGCCACGCGGGCAATTTCGGCCCGCGAGCAGTCGCACGGGTACGTGTCACCACGGGCTGCGAGGTGGGCGAGGGCCGTTTCGTATCTCGATGTTCGCGCGCCTTGCGAATACGGTGCGTGCGGGCCGCCTTCGCGCGGCCCTTCGTCGGCGTCGAGGCCGAGCCACGCGAGATCGTCGAGAATGCGCGCTTCGGAATCGGGCACCACACGGGGGGTATCGAGATCTTCCACGCGGACGACGAACGCCGACCCCATACCCGCCCGCCATGCGAGGGCCCACGATGCGAGAGCAACGTAGGCGCCGCCGAGGTGGAGATCGCCCGTGGGCGACGGCGCGAAACGCGTGCGAACGCGCGATGAATGCGGGGGGTCTACCTTCGTGGACATACGAATCAGCGGGCGCGCGGGGGGGTGGCGATTCGCGTACGCCCATGACTTACAATCCTTACGCGCCGCCGCAAGCTCCGTTGGCGCCGCCTCCCGATACGCGGGGCGAAGCGGGCTCGGGGCCACTCCCTTGGAGCTACGGAAAAGCGCTCTCGCTCGCGTATTCGCTTTATCGCTACCCCGGCGGCGCTCGGCCTCGCGGCGACCTTTCGCCTCCCGAGAATCGCCGCGTCGACCGCCGTTGTGCCCATTCGCTGCTAGCCTCGGCACATGAACTACAACCCTTACGCGGCGCCTCAAAATGGGCCGCCGGGCGGGCCGCCTCCGGACATGCCGGGCAATCCTGCTTCAACCCGACAACCTTGGGAGCTTGGCGAAGTGCTCTCCGCCGCGTGGGTTTTCTACCAGGCGAACTGGCTGGTCCTCATTCTCGCGTTGGTCGTCAGCTTCGTCCTCATGGGAGGGCCGATGATGGCCGGTATGTTCGCCGTGATGCCCGCGATGGGAACACGGGTCGAGCCGAAGCAAATGATCCCGGCGTTGGTCGGCGTCGTCGGGCTCGTCGCGCTGATTTGGCCGTTTCTCCAGGTGGGTATCATTCGCATCGGCCTCGCCGTCGCGCGGGGTGGGACGCCTTCAGTGGGTCTCCTTTTCACGGGCGGCGGTCGCTATTTGCCAATGCTCGCGCTCCTGCTCCTTCTGCAGGCACCGGGTATCGCGATGTCGGGTATCGAGCTTGCGATCGGCACCCTCCACAACCCCATACTCGGCGGTCTCGTCTCGATGGTGGGTCTCGTCGTGCGCATCGGCCTCGCTGTGCTGCAGGGGCTCGGTCTCTCCTATGCGGCGTACATCGTCTCGGACTCCAACGCAGGCCCCATCGACGCTCTCAAGCAGTCGTGGGCGCTTGCCGCGCCCGAACGCGGAAAGGTCTTCCTGACGTTGCTGGTGTTCGTGCTCATCGAGGTCGCATCGATGATGTGCTGCATTCTCCCTGCGTTCGTCGGCTATCCCGTGGCGATGATCGCCCAGGCGATCGTCTTCACACGCATGACCGGCACCGGCGTCGCGGCGGCAGCGCGGCCCGTCCAGGGCGGCGGGTACGGCGGCCCTCCCCAAGGCGGCGGAGGATACGGCGGCCCTCCCCAGGGTGGCGGATACGGCCCGCCTCCGGGGGGTGGATACGGCCCGCCTCCCGGTGGCGGATACGGTCAATAATCCGTAATCCTGATCGCTCTTGGGTAATCGCTTGTCAGCCGCCTACACCGAACTTGAACGGGTAGGCGGCGACCTGCGTCGAGGCGTCGCTCGTGGGAAAGTGCCACGTTTTTACCTGGCGCACGACGCACCCTTCAACACGCGGATTGCTCAACGTCGAGCTCGCGACCGACGCGCCCGAGACGTTTCCGCCGGGCTCGATCTGCCACGCCACGGTCACGCCGCCGCGCAGGCTCGGGTTCTTCTGCGCTTCGCTCTCGTAGCAGGCACGCAGCGCGCCCGTGTGGGCCATCACGACGCGGCGAATCTGCTCGCCGGACAGGCCGCCCTTCGCCGTGGGAGCGCCCGCAGACACCGCGACCCGCGCTTCTCCGCCGCCGCC
>JANXMC010000038.1 GCA_025354825.1 Myxococcales bacterium | reverse complement strand
GCCCAAGATGGACCGTTGCCATCCCACCGGCTGCGATCCGGTCGTAAAGGACGTACCTCCCCCTTCGCTCCGGGGCGCTCATAGCGACGTCGTCAGCCATCCGTCTACGAATCGAGATTCTAGCACGCGCTGCGCCCGATTCGCCGCGATGGCGTCGAAGGGTAAGAAGCGATCGGGCCGCGTCTTCGACGAGAGAGATTGGCCTACAGCATGGGTGAAAGTAAGCGCGCGCCAGCCTCGAAGACTCGCGCGGGCAAACCGAGGCGAGCGCGGGCGGAAGCCTTCACCTCGTGGGCACCTTCGAGATCGCGCTCGAAGATTTCCGCCAGAACACGATTGTGGACCGGCCCGTAGAGAAGCGCGGAGATCTCGAAGTTCAATCGAAAGCTCCGGTTGTCCATGTTCGCGCTGCCGATGCAAGCGAGCGTGTCGTCGATGACCAGCGTCTTCGCGTGGAGCATCGCAGGCGCGTATTCGAAGATGCGAACGCCCGCGCGCAACAGGTCGTCGAAGTACGAGCGCGCCGCCGCAGTAACGATGCGCGAATCGCTGTTGCGGGGCACCAGGAGGCGCACGTCGAGGCCGCGCTGCGCCGCCGTCGTGAGCGCGGTGAGCACCGGCTCGTCGGGAACGAAGTAGGGCGTGGTCACGAGCACGCGTTTCTCGGCGCCGGCGATAGCTGCAAAGTACACCTTCTGAATCGCCTCGGCGTCGAGGTCGGGGCCCGAGGCGACGATCTGCACGCGGTGCTCGTCGTGATCGCGCGCTTCGTCGGCGGGCGTACGCGCAGCCGGCAAATCGAGAGGAAAGTAGCCGCGACCGTGGGGCGTCTTGTCGGTCGCGAAGTACCAGTCTTCGAGGAACACGAGCTGAAGCCACCGCACGGCGCCGCCTTCGAGGCGCACGTGCACGTCGCGCCACGGCGGGCCGCCACCCTGAACCTCGAGGTATTCGTCGGCCACGTTCACGCCGCCCGTGAAGCCTATGCGCCCATCGACGACGACGATCTTGCGGTGGTTGCGGAAGTTAATCCGCGGGCGGAAGCGCGCGAAGCTCGCCGGATTGAAAAACGCGATCTCCGCGCGCACCTCGCGGAGCGGTTTCAGAAACTTTCGTGACAGAGCGTAGGATCCGACGGCATCGACGAGCAGTCGTACGTGCACGCCGGCCTTCGCGCGCTCGACGAGAAGGTCGCGAATGCGCGCCCCCACGCGCCCCGGCGCGAAGATGTAGTAGTCGAGGTGAACGTGGTGCTTCGCGCTCGCGATCGCCTTCTCGAGCGCATCGAAGCACTCGGCGCCGCCCTTCAAGATATCGACGTTCGAGCACATCTCCGGCGGGATGTCCGAGGCCCGCATCGCAAGCTGCATCAGCTGCCGCGAGCTCGTGTCGACGCGGCTCTCCGGCGAGCGCGTTCGCGCGCGCTCCCGCGCCTCTGCGCGAAGCTCCTCGCTGCGCACCTTGAGACGACCGCGCTGCCTTTTCAGGCGACGGCGCTGAAGGCGGCGCGGGCCGAACACGAAGAACAGCACCATCCCCACGAGGGGCAGCGCCGCAAGCATCAAGATCCACGCGAGGGTCGACGCGGGCGAGCGCTTCTGAAGAACGATGATGACGCAGACCACAACGACGTAGGCGATCTCGCCAAAGGTCAGGAAGCTAACGAGCACGCGCGATTAAGACCACGCGTGCTCGCTTCCGTACAGGCGCGCGTTCAGCGCGGGATCTGGCCGTCCGTACCCTTGGTCGCGCAACCGAGCTCGATCGAGACCTTCGCGGCGTTGTCGGCCTTCACCGTGTTGCAGGTCGCCGTGCAGAGCTGAATCTTCGTCGGCGCCGAGGGGTTGTCGTAGTGCCAGCCGGGCGTCGCGCAGTCTTTGCTGTAGGCGAGCGTGTCGGCCGTGCCGGCGCCCGTCGTGTAGACGACGTTGACCGTGCCGAGGTCGAGCGTCTTGCCCGCAGGCGCGTCGGGGACTTTGTATTCGCACGAGAGCGCCGCGCCGCGAATCGTCGCGAGGGCCGCGCCGAACTCGGCCGACGTCTGCGCCGGGTTCGACGTCGACACCGTGAACGACTTGGTGGTGCCGCCCGCCGCGGCGATCTGGTCGAGCGCATTCACGTCGCCGACGCCGATGACGTACGTCGGGATGTTCGCCTTCGCCGCAGCCGCCGCAGCCGACACGTTGTCGACGCTGCTGCTGCAGCCGTTCGGCTCACCGTCGGTAACGAGCACCACGGCGACCTTGCCCGAGTTGGACGCGGCCAGCGTCGTGCGAACGGTCTGCGCGTAGGCGATGGCGCCGGTGATCGCGGGGAGCGTCGGCGTGCTGCCCGACGGGCCCGTTGCATCGATGGCGGCGGGGAACGTCGACGTGTTCGGAAGGGCGGTCATCGGCACCTTCGTCGACGTGTAGCTCGCCGTCGAGCAGTCGAGGCCGCCACCGCTCTTGAGTTGTGGGAAGAACTGGAGCGAAGCGCTCATCCCGGTCGACTTCGCGTCGCCGAAGAACGACTTCAGCCCGGCGCTGCACGAGGTCCACTTCTGGTTGTCGTCCATGCTGCCCGACTTGTCGAACATGACAACGAGGTACACGGGGACGAGCTCGGCCTTCACGTTGACCGACGCGCACTTCGTGTCGCCCGAGCCCGTGGTGCCGCCTGTGCTGCTGCCGCCGCCCGTCGCCGTGCCGTCGCCGAACGTGCCACCCGTGCCAGCCGTGTCAGAGCCGGAGGTGGTCCCGCCCGCCGTCGAGCCGCCGCCCGTCGAGCCTGCGCCGGAGCCGAACGTCGCCCCGCTGTTGGCGTCGCTCCCTCCGCACGCAACGAGCGTGGCGGCAGCGGCGACGAGAGCAAGGGAGACGGTACGGACAACGTTCACGGGGGACCTCCAGTAAAATTCTCGGTCACAGGTATCAGTGACGAACCCCGACCCATCGCAAGGGCCGTTCCTGTGAACTGCGAATCTTCCGACGCAGTGGCTCATTGCCCTTTCCACGACAGATCCCATGGTTGGGGTGGCGACCCCCGGGGGTGGGGTTGCGGACCAGAGGCATCAACATGGTCTGTGAATGATCCAGCGCGGTGCACCAGGTCACCAGCCTCAGTCGGGGGGGCGGCGTCAAGCGCGCACCCGTGCCAGAGGCACGCACACGTGGGCCTTCGTGCGCAAAAACGCGCTCACCTTGGAAAAGAAGCCGTCGCGTCGAGCGAGGCGTCGAAACGGCGACTAGGCGGCGACGGCGCGAACGCCGTCGAGGATGGCCAGGCACCCCTCGAGCGTGGGCTCGAGATTCATTTGCTGCCGGAGCATCGCCGCACCAGGCAGTCCGCGGAGGTACCCGCCGATGTGCCGGCGCGTAACCTGGACACCGTATTTCTCGCCTCTCACTTCAACGTTGGCGAGCAGGTGCTCCCGGCACATCGCCACGCGTTCGGCCGGCGTGGGGTCGGCGATGGTTTCGCCCCGATCCAGACGGGCGCGGCACTCGCGGAAGACCCACGGATGGTCGATGGCGCGGCGGCCCACCATGACGCCGGCGCACCCCGTGAGCTTCATCGCGTTCTCGGCGTCGTCCGCCGTTTTGATGTCGCCGTTGACGATGACGGGGATCGACACGACCTCGCGGGCCTTTTGCGCCCACGTCCAGTCGGCCGCGCCCGAGTGGCCCATCGCCGCCGTGCGGCAGTGAATCGTGAGAGCGCGGACGCCAACGTCCTCGAGGCGCCGCGCGAGATCGACAATCGGCATGTCCGACTCCGGGCCGTAGCCGATGCGCGTCTTCACGGTCACAGGCAGCGAGAGCGCCGTGACGACCATCTTCGCCATTTCGACCATCGCGCTCGGGTTGCGTAGCCAGCCCGCCCCGGCGCCACGGCCCGCGACCTTAGGCACCCAGCAGCCGCAATTGATGTCGACGAACGACGGCTGCGCCTCTTCGGCGATGCGCGCGGCCTCGGCGAGGCGGTCGGGATCCGAACCGTAAATCTGAATCGCCGTCGGCTGATCGTCCGGCGTGAGCGTCGCTTTGCGCTTTGCGTTGCGGCAGCCGCGGAGGAGACCCTCGCAGTTGACGAACTCCGTCACGCAGAGGCCTGCGCCGTACTTTCGGCAGAGACGACGGAAGACAGCGTCCGACACGTCTTCCATCGGGGCGAGGATGACGGGGCGGGCGGCGAAGAGCTCTTGGAAGCGGGCGTCGGCGGCGTTCACGGGGGCGCGCGGATTTGCCACAGATCATCGCGATCGTCGAGGCGCCCCCCGTCGACTACGCTTCGAGGCCGTGAATACCGACCCGAAGACGCTCCTCGCCCCGCTGTACCGCGCCCACGTCACGGCCCTCGCCGCGCGCTACGCCGCCGTTCTGGCGATGGCCGGCGCCGACGGCGTCGTGATTCACGCGGGCACGCCGAAGAAGCGCAGCGAGTTCGACGACCAGTACTTCCCGCTCCGGCCGACGCCGCACTTTCAGCACTGGATTCCGCTCAACGAAGCCGACGCGTCGGTCGTGATCGTTCCCGGGAAGCTGCCGCGCCTTTTACGTCCCAAGGTGACGAGCTACTGGGAGCGCTCGGCGCCGCTCGAAGCGTCGTTCGTCCTCGAGTCGTTCGACGTCGCCACCTTCGAAGAGGGCACCGTCCCGTCGACGCTCCTGCCGCCGCGCGCACGCTTGGCCTTCGTCGGCGAGTCGCGCGAGACCGCCGTGAAGCTCGGCATCGACGACGCGTTCATCAACCCGCCGGCTCTCGTCGAGGCGCTCGACGCGCTTCGCGTGCACAAGTCCGACTACGAAATCCTCTGCCTCGCCGAAGCCAATCGCATCGCTGCCCTCGGCCACGACGCGGTCGTCGCAGGCTTCCGCGCCGGCGGCGTGTCCGAGCTCGAATTGCACCTCGCGTACCTCAAAGCGACGGCGCAAGACGACCCCGACACGCCGTACAAAAACATCGTGGCGATGGGGGAAAACGCCTCCATTTTGCACCACGTGAGCTATGGCCGCAGGCCCAACGACGCCGTGACCGAGTCGCTCTTGCTCGACGCCGGCGCGTCGTACAACGGCTACTGCTCCGACATCACGCGCACTTGGGTGAAGGGCACCGGCGCTGCGGCGTCGGCCTTCGCCGGCCTCATCGAGGGGGTTGAAGCGATGCAGCGACGCCTGTGCGGCGTCGTCACCGTCGGCATGGGCTACGAAGCTCTCCACGACGAATGCCACAGGCAGCTCGGCGAGGTTCTCCGCAGCGTCGGCATCGTCCGCATCTCAGGGGAAGAAGCGGTTGCGAAGGGAATCACCCGCGCGTTCTTGCCCCACGGCCTCGGCCACTCGCTCGGCCTTCAGTGCCACGACGTCGGCTGCGCGCTCATCAAGCCGCGCACCGAGAACCCGTGGCTCCGCAACACATCGATCATCGAAGAGCGTCAGGTCTTCACGATCGAGCCGGGCGTCTACTTCATCGACGCGCTGATGGCGGCCTTGCGAAGTGGAGGCGAGTCGGCGTCGATCGACTGGGCGCTGGTCGACACGATCACGCCCATGGGCGGCATTCGAATCGAGGACGACCTCGTCGTAAAGGCGAAGGGCGCGGGCGTTCGTAACCTCACGCGCGAGCTCATCGCCGAAGGCGGCGGCCTCCTCTGAGGGCGCTACGTGGCAGTCGCGTTGGCAATCACCGCGACGCGCCGTAAAGGCGATTGAGCTCGGGGACGATCGCGCGAACCTCGAGCTCGCGCAGCCCGCGCGACCCTGCGCGGCAGACGCCGTCGACGCAGCGGCCTGCTTCGAACGCACATGCGTCGTGCAGAACGCCGGTGCGAAGCGTTTCGTTCGATGCGCACGCGAGGGCGACGTCGGCATCGCGAAGCGCGGGGTACGTGGTCGCGCCGCCGCGTATTTGGAATTTGAAGTCGGTATTAAGAAATGCCGCGATGCGCGCGGCGTCGGCGCAGCGCAGGCTCTCGACGGCCTTCACGTCGAACGACGATTCGGCGTATTTGCAAAGTTGCGACTCGGCGAGGGTGCGCGATAGGTCGCTCGTGCGCGCGCACTCTGCGACGAGCGTCGCGTCGCCATCGGGGCGCGGGAGAATGCGGCACAAGGCGCCACGTGTTTGTACGGACCAGTAGCGCGGGGCGGTCGCGGAGGGCGTAGCGGTCGACGACGCGCCGGTCGTGACGAGGCTGCGAGGGGCGGCGGACGCAGATGCTTCGTCCGCCGCCGAATCCCCCGAGCACGCGATTAAGGAAAGCGAGGCACACGCGAAGGTAAGAAAGGAGACTTTCGAAAAAGCCGCCGCGACGCGCAGACCCGCGCGCGGCGTCTCGGTCGACGCAGACATAGGAAGCGATAGGCGAAGTAAGGAATGCATTTTTTGGAGGGCAATCGGGTGTCTGGGGACCCTCACGTCCCCGTACCTAGCCCTTCAGCAAGCGTCGTACCGAGCTGAGCTACAGTGGAGATCCAGCCATTTTGCCGGCGTTTAAGTGGATCGCGAACGCCCCGTGAAGCTCGAAGTTCACAGAAGGCGCGTGCCGTGTGATCCGCCGGATCCCGGTCGGCGGGATCCGTTCGATCGCAATTCGCATATCGCACGGGCGTCGCGCTCCGCGTGCGCGTCGAATTTCGTTCGACGGACTGTAAGGCCCGCCGCCGTGCCGCGTTCTTCGAGGCGTCCCCATCGCGACGCCCCTTCCGAACCGAAGAAAGAAGACCACCATGCGCACCGCGCGAATTGCCCTCGCCTGCCTCGTGATTCCGTCGTTTGCCTTCGCCGCCGCGTGTGCGAGCACGCGCCCGACGGCCAGCGCCAACGCGAGCGCGCGCGCGCGCGTGACCGACGGCATCCCCGACGCGGTACCGACCGTGGCTCGCGCGGAAGACTTCCGCGAAGAGGCCGTCGTCGACACGGCGGCCGCGGCTCCGCGCGAGATGAAGAAAACAGAGGCGCCCGCGCCGCTGCCCGCCGCGCCTGTGTCCGTCGCGATGGCCACGCCGCCGGCCGAGCCGATGATTGGCAATTTCGAATCGTACAAAGATTACGGCGTGAACGCCGCCGTCGACCCGGCGAAGGATCGCCTCTCGACCTTCGCAATCGACGTCGACACCGCGTCGTACGCCATCTCGCGCGTGAAGCTGACCCAAGGGTCGCTCCCGCCGTTCGCGAGCGTGCGCGCCGAGGAGTATCTGAACTACTTCCGCTACGACTACGCGCCGCCAACCGACGCCCCCTTCGCCGTGCACGTCGCGGGGGCGCCTTCGCCCTACGCCGCAGGCCACCATCTCGTGCGCGTCGCTCTTCAAGGGAAGCGCATCGCCGCGGAAGCACGCAGCCCCGTACACCTCGTCTACCTCGTCGACGTGAGCGGATCGATGATGTCCGACGACAAGATCGGCCTCGCGAAGAAGAGCCTTCGCCTTCTCACCTCGGCGCTCCGCCCCGGCGACACGGTTGCACTCTGCACCTATGCAGGCGCCGTGCGCGAAGTGCTCCCGCCGACGGGCGTCGACAAGCGTGACCAGATCCTCGCGGCCATCGACGACCTGAGCGCGAGCGGCTCCACCGCCATGGCGAGCGGCATCAAGCTCGCGTACGACCTCGCGAGCCGCACCCTCGTGAGAGGCCACGTGAACCGCGTCGTGATCCTCTCCGACGGCGACGCGAACGTCGGCAACACCAGCGAGAGCGATCTCAGCGCGATGATCAAAACGTATCGCGATCAAGGGATCACGCTCTCGACCGTCGGCTTCGGGCAGGGGAACTACAAGGACGCGACGATGGAGCAGCTCGCCGACAAGGGCGACGGCAACTACGCGTACATCGACAGCCAGGCCCAGGCGAAGCGCGTCTTCGTCGAGCAGCTCGATGGGCTTCTCCAGGTCATCGCGCGCGACGTCAAGATTCAGGTCGAGTGGAACCCCAAGGCCGTCACGAGCTATCGGCTCATTGGCTACGAGAACCGCGACGTGGCCGACAAGGACTTCCGCAACGACAAGGTCGACGCAGGCGAAATCGGCGCCGGCCACGCCGTCACCGCGATGTACGACGTGGTTCTCTCCCACCCGGATTTGTCGCCGCTCACAGTGCGCGTGCGCAACAAGGCGCCGCTCGCACCGACGGCAGGAGCGGATGCGGCCGTCGAGCGCGCGTACACGATCGCGCCGACGGCGATCTCGAAGAGCTTCGACGCTGCGCCCGAGAGCTTCCGTTTTGCGACGGCGGTCACGGGCTTCGCCGAGATCCTTCGCAAGAGCCCCTACGCGCGCGGGGTTTCGTTCGCCCAGGTGAGCGAGATTGCGAAGGGCGCGATCGGCGACGGGCGTGAGCGCGCCGAACGGCTCGAGCTCGTGGGTCTCGTGAAAAGGGCCGCCGAGCTGAGTGGAGGCGAGAAGACCGGCGGGGCGATCGTCGCGCGATGAGGCTCCGTCGAAGCGCCCGCTACGTCTCGCGCACGCGGCCGCCGAGGTTCGCGACGAGGTCCACGAGCTCGCGCGGATCCACGGGCTTGCCCACGTGCCGCTGGAAGCCCGCGGCGAGGGCGCGGCGCGCGTCTTCTTCGCGCACGTAGGCCGTCAGCGCGATGGCTGGCGTGCGCCCGCCGCGGGCTATCGAGAGACCCCGCACGCGGCGCATGAGCGCGTAGCCGTCTTCGACCGGCATGCCGACGTCGCTCACGAGAACGTCGGGCCGATGCTGCACGATTGCGTCGAACGCCTCGTCGGCCGTCGTCGCGACGACGACCTCGGCGCCTTCGTGGGTGAGGAGCTCCGCAAGCAGTTCGCGCGCGTCGGGCTCGTCGTCGACGATGACGATGCGCAGCCCAGATAGAACACGTTCTACCGACGCCTCTTCGACCGCGCCGTCGGCAAGGAGACCAACAGAGGGTGGCTCGCTGTGGACCGCGCGTACAGGCAAGGTCAGCGTGAACGATGCGCCGAGCCCGACGCCGTCGCTCTCGGCTACGACGCGCCCGCCGTGAAGCTCGGCGAGGTGCCGCACGATGGCGAGCCCGAGGCCCAAGCCGCCGTGGGCGCGGGTCGACGAGCTGTCGGCTTGCCGGAAGCGGTCGAAGATGAACGGCAGAAAGTCCGGCGCAATCCCCTGCCCGGTGTCGGTCACACGAAGCTGCACGGTGGCGCCGTCGCGTGCGACGCCCACGGTCACGACGCCCCCGGGTCGCGTGAACTTTATGGCGTTCGAGAGAAGGTTCCACGCGATCTGCTGAAGCCTGTCGGCGTCGCCCACGAGAATGCACGGACCGTCGTCGAGCGCGGCCTCCACGGTCACGTTGCGCGCCGTTGCCATCGTCGCCACCACCTCGAGGGCGGCACGAACGACGGCGACCATGTCGACGCGGCGAGGCTCGATGTGAAGCTTTCCCGTGATGATCCGCGAGACGTCGAGGACGTCGTCGATAAGGCGCGCTTGGGCCTTCGCGTTCCGCTCGATCGTCTCGAGGCCGCGCTGCAGCGCCGCCGGATCCGACACGCGCGTTCGCAGGAGCGTGGCCCATCCGAGGATCGCGTTGAGAGGCGTGCGGAGCTCGTGGGAGACCGTCGCGAGGAACTCGTCTTTGAGGCGATTGGCCTCCTGCGCCTCACGGTACGACACCGCGTTTTCGATGGCGACGCCCGCCCGCCGCGCAAGATCCCTGACGAGCGCCAAGTCTTGCGCGCTGAACCTTCGCCCCGATTCGGCCATCGCGAAGCCGAGGACGCCGATGGTCTGCTCGCGCACGCGAAAGGGCACGGCCATGTACGAGCGCAGACCAAAGGCGCGCATCTCGTCGAGGCTCGTTTTGTCCGACAGCGACGCTTCGAGGTTCGTGTCGGTGACGTCGAAAATGAGCTCGGCGACCCCCGTGCGGAGAACACGCGGGAGGATGCCGGGCCCGTCGAGGAGCACCGGGTATGCGGCGGCGTGGGCCTCTCCTTTTGCAACGAGCGCCGGGTCGCGATGGGCGAGGGCAATGCGGCGCATCACGCGCGCGTCTTCTTTCATGTCGACCATCGCCCAGTCGGCGATCATCGGCACGGCGAGCTTCACGACGCTGGCGAGGGTCGCGTCGTAGTCGAGGGAGCTTGCGAGGGCCGCGCTCGACTCCGCGAGAAACTCGAGGGCGATCTCCGCGCGGCGTCGCGCGTCGATGTTGCGGAACACCACCAAATGACGCCCGGGCGTCACGTTGGCGGTCGCGTTGTATTCGACGAGGCGCGTGCTTCCGTCGCGACACGCGATGGTCAGCTCGCCGCGAAGAGCGCCGCTGGTGAGGAGGAGCGACAGCGAGTCGACGCTGCGTGTCGCCTGGGGATCGGCCGTGAATTCCGCGACGGTAAGCCCAACGAGCTCGCCCGGCGGGCGCCCGAAGAGCGCGCACGCCGCGGCGTTGACGTCGACCATCGCGGCGGCCTCGTCGAGAATCACGATGGGGTCCGGGGCGTGGTCGAAGACCGCACGGAAGCGCGCGCGCTCCCGTTCGACGCCGCTGGGGTCGGCGCCGCCGTTCGTATTGTCGTCGTCGTCGCTGCTGCTCACGCTAGGACAGCGAGTATGGCCCGTCCGATGAGCGGTATCGGCCCAAGACTGCGCCTGAGCTCGCGGGGGGGCAGGGCGCCCACCTCTGGCGCCCGCGCGTAGAACATGTTCCACTCCGCGCGATGGCCGACCCGGCGCTGCCTGTTCCCGAGGGCGCTTCTTCCGTGCATTCCGTCGCCTGTGCCCCGCGCCTCGTCCTTTCGGCGCTCCGCGGCCTCCCTATCGTCGCCCCCGGCGACGACCTTCCCGCCCTCATCGAGGCCGGCCTCGCCCGCGAGGGGCTCACCCTCGACGACGGCGACATCTTGGTCGTCACCTCGAAGATCGTGTCGCGCAGCGAGGGGCGCTTCGTCGACCTCACGACGGTCGTCCCGTCGGCACGCGCGACGGATTTGGGGCTCGCGGTTCGAAAAGATCCGCGCCTCGTCGAGCTGATTTTGCAAGAGAGCGCGAGCATTTCGCGGTCCGCGCCCGAGGTGCTGATCGTGCGGCACCGTCTCGGTTTCGTCGGCGCCAATGCGGGGATCGACTGCAGCAACGCCGAGCCCGTAGGCGCGCCCGACGGGTCGGGGCCGTGGGCGCTGCTGCTGCCGCGCGATCCGGACGCATCGGCCGAAGCGATCCGCGTCGCGCTCATGAAGCCTTCAGCCTCTCGACCTGCGCCGCGCATCGGCATCGTCTTGAGCGACTCGTTCGGCCGTCCCTTTCGCCTTGGCACCGTGGGGCTGGCCATCGGCGTCGCGGGGTTGCCCGCGTTGTGGGACAGGCGCGGCGAGCCGGACATCTTTGGTCGAAAGCTCGAACAGACGATCACCGCCCTCGCCGATCAGGTCGCCGCCGCGGCCGATCTCGTCGCGGGGCAGGCCGCCGAAGGCCGCGCCGTCGTGCACGTGCGCGGGCTCACGTTTCCGTCCGTCGCGAGCCGCGCCCAAGAACTTCTCCGCCCCGAGGCCCACGACCTGTACGCTTCCGCGTCGAAGGGCGCGGGCAGCGGCGG
>JANXMC010000856.1 GCA_025354825.1 Myxococcales bacterium | reverse complement strand
CCGCGTCGGCGACGGCGGCGAGCTCGTCGTCGTCGACGCGGCCGTCGTTGGGTGCGCGGCCGATCTTCGCGAGGGTCGCGAGGGGGAAGCTCACGCGCGCGGCGTCGATCATCGGCAGGTGACGAGCGACGCGCGTGCGTATTTTCTCGTGGCTCACCGGCGTGGGCTCGCCGTCGAGGACGCGCGCTTCGCGGCGGAGGAGCGGCGCGATCATCCCGAAGGGCGAGCCCGTGCTCATTGGATCGCCGCGGGCGATGAGCAGCTCGACGTTGGGCGCGTGCACCTTTGCCGCGCGCAAAAACTCGACGACGACCCGGGATTTACCCACACCCGGCGGCCCGGACACGAGGGCGGCGCGCGACTCGCTCTCCTTCACGCAGGCGTCGAACCACGCGAGGAGCGCGCGAATTTCGTCGTCGCGGCCAATGCACGCCGTTGGCCTTCCGAGGAGATTGCACGCGACGCCTTCGAGCGCGCCGAGGTGGCCGAGCGCTGCGACTTCGGCCGCGACGCGCGTGCGATCGAGCTTTGGAAGTGATGCACGCGGACGGGGGTCGGGCGTCACGCGCGCATAGTAAGCACGTTCACGAGGACAGAAAGAGTGTCTCGCGAGGCCATCGCGCACTTCGATGAGTGGCGCGTGGCTGGCGCGTTCCTAGCCGCGCAGGAGCCAGACGAGGCCGGCGACGCTGAACGCCAAGACGATCACTGCGGCGAGCATTACGAAGAGGTCGGTGCTCGTCCATGCACTCTCCACGGGTAGCTTTTTTGTCGCGGGATCGGCCATCGACGGCGGCGCAATGGGGGCCGAGGTCGTCGGCGAGGGCGGCCCGCTGCCGTCGCGCTCCGCCTGCATACGGACCATCGAGTCGGTAAACCGAAGGTCGCCCGTGAGGCTCGTGGGCGGGGGCGGAACGTCGGCCGGATCGAGGTGCTCGTCCGCCGACTGTTCGAGCTCGCTCAACGCGGCGGCGATGGGCTCTTCGAGGGCCATCGCCGTTTTTCCCATGCGCAGCGTGCCCGAGCGCCACGGCAGATCGCGAAGCTCGGTGAGGCGCGTTCCGTTGAGCAGCACGCCGTTTTTCGAGCCGAGATCGCGCACGAGCACCGTATTGCCGCGGCGGACGAAGTGCGCATGCTCGCGCGACACGTCGGGGTCGAGCAGCGGCACGTCGCACGTGTCGCTTCGGCCGACGACGTAGACGCGCCCCTCTTCCGCGAGCGGAATCACGAGCCCGGTGTCGCGCCCTTCGGTCACGTGAATCTTCGTCGTGATGTCGCTGCCGAGCTTTCGCATCGCCTGCGACACGAGGGCGAGCGCCATGTCGCGCGTGGCGATCGCGAGGTCGGGCGTGGGTGGCGCCTGCTCGATGCGCACCTCGAGCCAGACGCGGCCGACGCGCACGAGGTCGCCGCTTTTCAGCGGTTTCGGCGTGTGCGGCGGCACGCGGACGCCGCCGACGAAAGTGCCGTTGGTGCTGCCTTCGTCGACGAGCGTGTATTCTGCAAGGCTCGCGCGGACGCTCGCGTGGCGCAGCGTGACGCTCGGATCGGGCAGCCGAACGTCACAGCCGCTCCCCCGGCCGATGACGACGCGATGGCCGTCGAAGGTCAGCTTGGGTGCGACGTCGGCCGGAGCGCTCGGGTCTTCGGAGCGGACGATGAGGGTAATGGGCATGCAGCGCGTCGAGCTACGGAGAGAGGCGGCGAGAGCGGCGAACACGCTCTAAGGGACGGGAACGCTCCGCAGGTTCGGCGAGCGCTCGCTCGCGCGCGCTTCGACCCAGGCGATGACGTCGGCGGAGACGTCGCGACCTTTGTGGCGGCTCATCTCCTGAATGCCCGTGGGCGACGTGACGTTCACTTCGGTGAGCTTGCCGCCGATGAGATCGAGACCGACGAAGATCAGCCCGTCGGCGCGGAGGCGCGGCGCGATGTCGTCGACGAGGACCTGCTCGGCGGGCGTGACCTCGCACGCCTCGACGCTGCCGCCCACGTGAATGTTCGATCGCAAGTCGTCGCCGCGCGGCACGCGGTTTATAGCCCCGAGGACTTTGCCGTCCATCAGCAGAATGCGTTTGTCGCCTTCGACGACCTTCGGCAAATACTGCTGCACCATCGCGTAGCGGTGACCTTCGCCGGTGAGCAAGTCGACGATGGAGCGGTTGTTCTTGTCGCCCGTCGAGAGCATGAGCACGCCCGAGCCGCCGGCGCCGTCGAGGGGCTTGATGACCGCCTTGCCGCCGACGTCGGCGAGGAAGGCGAAGATGATCTCGCGGTCCGCCGTGACGATGGACCGCGGCATGTGACGCGCGAAGTGGAGCGTGTAGAGCTTCTCGTTCGCGTCGCGGATCCCGCGTGGATCGTTGACGATGAGCGTGCGGTCGCGGGCGCGCTCGAGGAGCAGCGTCGCGTAGAGGTACGCCGCGTCGAACGGCGGATCCTTGCGAATGAAGACCGCTTCGACATCGGCGAGGCGGAGGACCGCGCTGGGGCCGAAGGAGAACCAGGGTGCTGCGTCGAGAATCGTGACCTCGCGCGTCTTCGCGAAGACATCGCCGTCGCGCACGAAGAGGTCGCGAAGCTCGCAGTGCAGCGACTGGTGGCCGCGGGCGAGGGCCGCGCGTTGGAATGCGAAGGTCGTATCCTTGTCGGGCAGGAGCCGATCCATCGGATCCATCACGTAGACGAAGCGCATGCAGACCCTTCCTCTTCCAGTTCGATTGCGGTCGCGAGACTAGCACTCGCGGCGACTGGAGATGGCCTGCATGTACGGCGCGGCTGGCCCGCGCGCGATCGAGATGGCCTTGAAAGGCTGGCTATTCTTGCGAATCGAGAAGGGCCGCGAGCTGGGCGCTCTTGTCCTCTTCCAAGTCGGAGGCGACCGCGTAGCCAACCCCGTCGGCCTGCGTCACCGCGACCGAGTACCCCTGCGTGCGGCCGACGCGAACGTTCGCGGTGCCAACGGCGTGAAGCGAGAGGTCGTCGCCGTTCACCTGGATGCGGCGCGGATCGTAGATGAAGACGCTGACGCGGCGCATGTCGCCGCCGTTGCCGATTTCATACTGGAGCATCGCCGCGCGTTCGGTGTGAACCGGCAGAACGCGACCGCCGACGAGGCGTGCGCCGCTCTTGAGGAACCGAATAGGCTGGACCGGGACGCCGACGTACTGGGCAAGGGCACGGACCTTCGTGGGGTCTGTTTGCTCGGGCGGAAGAGGGCGAGCGTGCTCGGCGACGAGCTCGTCGAGCAGCGTGTCGCCGAGGCCTGCGTGGTTGAACGCGCTCTGGCGTGACGCGAGATGGCCCTTGGCCGCGAAGAACGCGAGGCCGACGGCGGCGGCGCCTGCGAGCGGAACCATCGATCGCCAGCTCGAAAGCCAGCGGGATTTTGCGACCTCGCGCTCGCGCGCATCGGACCGTGCGCGCTCGGCGACCATGGCCGTTGCGAGGCGTGCACGAAGCGCGTCAGGCGCCTGGACCCGAACGACCTTCTTCATCGTGCCGCGAAGCGCCTGCCCGAGCTGCACGCGCTCGCGGCAATTCTCGCACGTGGCGACGTGGGCCTCGGCGTCGACCAACGCTTCGGACTGAAGCTCTCCGTCGAGGAACGGCGCGAGGACGCGCCCAAACTCACGGCATTCGTCTTTTTCGACCGAGACGCGCGCTTCGGCGGTCATGCGGCACCTCGCTTGCGGGCGCGGAACGCGGCCATATCGGCAGGAGCGGGCGCTGCCTTCTCCGCGGGAGCCTTCTTGCCGTCGCCATGGCCAATCATGTCTTCACCCTTAACGATACCGAGCGAAACTGCATGATTGTAGAGCGCTCTTTGGAGCAGCTTTCTTCCACGATGAAGACGGCTCATTACCGTGCCGATGGGGCACCCCATGATCTGCGCGATTTCCTCGTACGAGAACTCTTCGACGTCGCACAGAATCACCGCGAGCTTGAACTCGTCGGGCAGCGCGTCGAGGGCGCGCTTGATCTCCCCTTCGACGATCGGCATCAGCGCGATCTGCTCGGGGTCGCGCAGCTGGCGCATCGTCGACGCGCTCACCCAGCCGTCCACCAGCGGGTCGGCGTCGGGTCCGTCG
>JANXMC010000817.1 GCA_025354825.1 Myxococcales bacterium | reverse complement strand
GCAGCATGAACAACGACCACGGAGGCGCCGCCATGTAGCGGGCCACAAAAGGAAAATGGGCCGCGCTGGTCACCTCGCCAAAGGTGTCTGGCATTGCGGCCAGAAAGCGCGACCCATCCCTAATCCCGATGAGTCGAAGCTGGGAGATCCTGTTGCCTTTTGCAAGGTAACGCCGACGTTCCAACGCGATGTTGCTCTGCCGGACGGGTTCCGGCGCTGCTCCGCGAACGAGCACGTCCCTCTCTCCCGCGCGCCCCACGAGGAGCGCGCGGCTTTGACGTGAATTTCGTTTGGCGTGCACCCGTATGTGCACGCCGACGGCGCGGGGGCGAAAGCACCGGCGTGCCCAGCGACGGCGCTGGGAATGGCTGGTCGGGCTGGTCCCGATCCGCAGGTGACAGATGCAAACGAAGCCTTTGCGCAACGCCCTCGTGCGTTTGCGCCCCGACGCCGTTGAAGCGTCGGCACGCCTTGGAGCGACGCCCTTCGGCGTCTTCCGCCGGTTCCGGTCGACCGCCGGTGCAGACGTGTTCCCGCGTGGTCTACCGAGCCGCGGGGCGCGCCCTGTCGAGCTTGTTCCGCTCGCCGATGCGCTGTCGCGCCGTTGGGACGACGATCGGCACTTCGTGCTCTACACGGCGGACACGCCGTACCGCATCAACAACGCGGCCCTGGGGGAGGTGCGCGCGGAGGTGCGGCTTCTCGCTGTCGACGTGGACAACCACGACGACGCGCCGGGGTGGCTCGAGGCCGAGCGCATGAAGGTTGCGGCGCTCGTGGCCGCGCAACCGGGCGCTTTCGTCCACACGACGCGGCGGGGGCTGCGGATCCTCTACGCGCTCGGGGCGCCCTTCCCCATAGCCTCGGAGGCGGACAAGGAACGCTTCGCGCTCGTCTACGCGCGCATCGCGGCATACCTCTTTGGAGCCTTCGGCATCGTGGCGGACGACGCGCTCACGCGCTGGAACCAACCCGTGCGCCTCCCGCACGTCGTGCGCGGCGGGCAGGTGTTCGACGCCGAGATTCTGAGCGGCGATCCGCGCCGTACTCGTACGGCGTGAAGCGCGCGCCGCTTGCGAGCATCGCCGCGGCCCGTGCGCGCATCGTCTCGAACCCCTCGCGCTCGAACGGCTCGTAGGCGCTACGCCCCACGAGGTCTTCGCTCTTCGCATAGCCGAGGAGCTTGAGCGCGGCGGGGTTCACGAAGACGTAGCGCGCGTCGCGCGTGATCGCGATGCCGTCGGGGGCGCGCTCGATGAGTGTTCGAAACCGCTCCTCCGAGTCGCGGAGAGCGGCCTCGGCCTCTTTGCGTTTCGAGATGTCGACGAAGAAGGCGACGACGGCGGCGCGCCCTTCGATGACCACGTGGCTGACGGAGACGTCGATGGGGACGCGCCTCCCCGTGCTCTGAATGACGACCGTCTCGAACTTCGGCGGCGTCTCTTCGCCACGGAGGCGCTTCGCCGCCATCGCCGCGAGGCGAGGCACGTCGGCCGGATCGAGGTTCATCATCGGCGGCCGCGCGAGAAGCTCGTCGCGCGTGTAGCCCAAGATCTCGACGGCGACGTCGTTCAAGAAGGCATTCTCGGGCGCGCCTCCGTTCATGAACGTGAGCGTCACGCCGATGCGCGCCGTGTCGGCCGCGCCGAGGATGGCGTCGGCAACGTCGCCCATTCCCGGGCGAGACTTCGGCAAGGCCCCCATGGCGCCCAATGCTACAGCGCTCGCGCCAGCTCAGCGCCCGCCGAACGCGCGAATGTGGGCACGCATTGCGGCAAGGGACTCGCGCGAGGTCGCGAGGTCTGGATTCGCGGGCATGATCGGGTTCTTGCCGACGCGCAGACCGCCCTCGGCGATGATTCGCTCGATGGCCGCGTCGGTGATGCCGTCCTGCCACGTAGCGTCGCGAAAGTTGGGCACGGGCACACCCGCGGCCTTTTCGCCGGTGCCCATCGCGCCGTGGCACGCCGCGCAGCGGAGCGCGAACACCGAGCGCGCGTAGGCGCGCGATTCGTCCGTAACCACCACGGCCGCGTCCGATTCGACGTAGGACGGCGACGCCTTCGCCTTGCACGACGCCGCCGCGCCAATGGCGAGAAGCCCCACGGAGAGTACGAACGCGACCGAACGAGAATGTCGAGCGAGGTGCGGCACCGCCCGCTTCATCCCGTATTTCGAAGGCCCGCCGCAACTCCGTTGATCGTCAAAAGGATCGCCCGCTCGAGATCAGCCGGCACCTCGGCCCCCTTCGCGAGAAGCGCGCGCTTGCGGCGGAGAAGCTCGATCTGAAGAAAGCTGAGGGGATCGACGTACGGGTTTCGCAGCTCGATCGATCGCGCGAGCGTCGGCTTCTGCGCGAGGAGCGTCTCCTGCCCGTAGATTCGGCAGACGGCGCGTACCGCGCGGCCGTGGTCGAGCGCCACGTTGGCGAAGAAGCGGCGTGTCTCGGGGGCGTCGTCCCCGAGGGCGGCGTAGTGTTGAGCGATCCCCATGTCCGCCGTGGCGAGTGCGACGGCGACGGCGTCGAGGGTGGACGCGAAGAACGGCCAGCGCGCGCGCATCCGCTGCGCCGCTTCGACGCCGTGGCGTTTGAGGAGCGCGCGCAACGCCGCGCCGGCGCCGTACCAACCGGGGAGCATGAGGCGCGACTGGGTCCATGCGAAGACCCACGGGATGGCGCGGAGGTCTTCGATGCGGGTGCCGCCGGGGTTGGCTCGCCGCGCAGGTCGCGAGCCGAGAGGCATCGCGCCGATCTCGGTGAGAGGCGTGACGGCCTGAAAAAACGGAACGAACGCAGGGTCGCGAACGAGTGCGCGGTACCTCGTGAGGGCGACGTCGGCGACCTCACCGAAGATCGTTTCGTAGCCGGCGATCTCGCGGCCGCCATCGCCTGCCGGGTAGCTCGAGACGAGCGACGCATGAAGGACGCCGCCGGCGACGAGCTCGAGGTTTCTCTCGGCGATCTCGGGGAGCAGGTACTTCCAGCCGAGCACCTCGCCCTGCTCGGTGAGCTTGAAGCGGCCGTCGATCGCGTTCGGCGGAAGGCTCTCGACGGCACGCTGCGCTGGGCCTCCACCACGCCCGATGGAGCCGCCACGTCCGTGGAAAATCTTGATCGCGACGCCGTGCTTTTTCGAGACTTCGACAAGCGCTTGCTGCGCGCGGTAGAGCGCGAAGGACGCCGCGAGCATGCCGGCGTCCTTGTTCGAATCCGAGTAGCCGATCATCACCTCCTGCGTGTTTCCGCGGAGGGCTAAGTACTTCGCATAGGAGGGATGGGTGACGGCCGACTCGACCTCGTCGCCGCAGCGCGAGAGGTCGTCCAGCGTTTCGAAGAGCGGCACGACGGAGATGTCCGCAACGCCCTCGTCGGGCCGGTAAAGCCCCGCGATGCGCGCCAAGACCAAGGTCGAGAGCATGTCGTCGCGGCCGCGCGCCATGCTCAAGATGAATGCGTCGGCGCCGCCCACGCCAACGAGGGCGCGAATGCGTGCCACCGCTTCGACGGCCTTCATGCCGTCGGTGTCGGGACGCGCGGGGAGGCGCGCGTCGAGGGCGCGCGCGAGCGTCGCCGTGTCGAGCTTTGTGTCGTCGGCGAGCCACAAGGCTGCGCGGGTGGCGGCGCGAACCCATTCGGCGGGGACGCGAACGTCGAGGCGCGCGAGGTGAAACCCGAAGACCTCGACCTGCCGGCGAAGCCCACGCACGCGCGTGAGGCCGGCGCGGGCGCCACGATTTTCGACGAGCGACGCTTCGATCACCGCGAGGTCGGCGAGAAGCTCCTGCGCGTTCGCGTAGCCCGTGCCCACGGCGGGCGCCTCGCGCGTGTGCCCTTCGCGACGGGCGCGTAAAATCGCCTCGCGCGTGCACGTGATGCGCGCGGCCATGAAGCTCGCTTTGCGGCGGTACGGCTCGTTTTTCGCGCGGGCACGAAGCTCGGCGGTGAGCTCGGGCATGCGCGCCTCGTCGGCGACGATCGACGCTTCGAGCGCCTTCGACGCCGGCACGCGTCGCGAGCTTTGCGAGAGCGCATCGCCCAGCCCCGTGAGCTCGTGGGAATGGAGAGCGAGCGCGCGCGCCGCCTGGGCGAGCGACGTGTCGACGGCGACGTCCGGCGTGACGTTGGGGTTGCCGTCCATGTCGGCGCCGACCCACGTGCCGAACTTTAGAAAGGATGGCACGCGCGGCGCGTCGGCGTATTCGGCCGAAATAGCGGCAGTGACGGCGTCGTAGAAGCGCGGAATCAGCGGATGCAGAACCTCTTCGAGATAGAAGAGCGTGTTCTTCACTTCATCGCCGACGCGCGGGCGATCGTTGCGGATCTCGTCGGTCTGCCAAAGCAGCGCGACCTCTTCGCGGATCGCGCGGTCGTTCTCTGCGAGCTCGGCGGGCGTCAGGACACTCGCCATGTCGCGCTTGGCGAGGAGCGTCGAAATGCGGCGGTGCTTCTCGAGCACGGTCCGTCGCTGCGCTTCGGTCGGGTGCGCCGTGAATACGAGCTCCACCTCCGCGCGCGCCAAGAGGGCGAGCGCCGTCTCGCGCGGGACGTCCTTCGACAGCCCCTTCAGCGTCGCGCCGACAGTGCCCGCTCGCCCCGCGTCCGCCTGGCTGTAGGCGCGGTAGCGCCGTACGCGATGGTGCTGCTCGGCGAGGTTCACGAGCTGAAAATAGTGGGCGAAGGCGCGCGCGACGCGCTCGGCGGTGGGCACGTCGAGCGCGGCGATTTCGGCTTCGAGCTTCGTGGTGGCCTCGCCCTGCGCACGGCGCGACCCTTCGGTGCGGCGAGCCTTTGCGAGCGCGCGAATGGACTCTTCGAGGGCGAGGAGCTCCGGCCCCTCTTGCTCGACGAGCGTGTCGCCGAGGACACGTCCGAGATACGAAACGTCGCGGCGGAGCGAATCGAAAGGGTCGGTCATGACGCGACGCATCTTGTCAGGTGAACGCGAACACCGTGCACCGTTTTTCGGTGGCCCCTTCGAGGTCGAGCGGCGTCGCAACGATGAGCTCGGCGAGACGCGTGACGGCGTGGGAACCGACGGTTGCCGTGGGCGCATAGGCGCGACCGGGATCGGCCATGACCACCGTCGCGCCGTCACGTGCGAGGGTGTGGAGCCACGGGAGGACGCGCGCGGCAGTGGCGGCCTCGTAACAGACGTCGCCCGTGAGAACGACGTCGAAGGCGGGTTGCGAGGTGCCGACGACATCGTCCGTGACCACGTCGGCGATGACGCCGGCGACGCCGTTGAGCGCGGCGTTCATCGCGACCGCGGCGACGGCGACGCGGTCGATGTCGACGGGGACGACCCGTTCGGCGCCGGCTTTCGCGGCGGCAATCGCGACGAGCCCCGAGCCGGCGCCGAAGTCGAGCACGCGCTTGCCGCGCACGATTTCGGGGTGATCGAGGATGTACCGCGCGAGTGCTTGCCCGCCCGCCCACGCGAACGCCCAGTACGGCGGGGGGACGTCGCGCGCCGCGAGCCACGCCTCGGTCGCGTGCCAGAGCGGCGTGACCTCGGTCGCGAGCCACAAGCGGATCTCGGGGACGAACGGGACGACGGCGACCGCCGCGTTCTCCTCAATGAACGCATGCGCGTCGGCCATCGCATCGACGTCTTAACCCATTGGGCTATCCGCCGCAGCCGATGCGCTGCGGGCCGAGGGCAACGTCGTCGAACCACAGCGTGTTCGCGTCGCCACCGTAGCTTTCCCAGCCGAATTTCGCGTCGATCAGCGCGGGCGCCCAGGTCGCCTTGGTCTTCCACTGCCTGTCGACGTCCGGCGTCGCCGTGGCGTCGACCGCGAGCCCTTCGACCGCCGCGCCGTCGACCCACGTCGTGATTGCACCGGCCGGCCCGTCGATTTGAAACTCGACGCAGCGCCAGGCGTTGGCCGCGGGGTGGAGGCTCTTCGCGATCCCCGTGGGGCTTAGCTCGGGGAGCGTCGCGTCGTCCGACTCGCGGTTCCACATGAGGATCTTGCTCTGCCCGCCCATGCGAACGTTCTTCCCCTCGACGCTGTCTTTGAGCGCCATGAACGTGACGTGGCTGTCGCCGAGCTCGGTCCCCATGCGGACGAAGAAGCGGCCGAAGAGAACGCCGCCGATGGCCTGCACTTTCGAGGTCGAGAAAAAGACGTGGTTGCAGTAGCCGCCCGCGCCGGTGACTTTGACGGAGCGCGTTCCGCTGTGGGCCTGCGTGTCGTCGACGGCCAGCGCGCCGGTGCCGCTGCAGTCGGGCGTGACCACGGCCCACGTGGCCGCATTCGGCGGACCGCCGGCCGTGGCCGATTCAAAGTCGTCACACACGGGGAGCGAGCCGCAGGAGAGCGATGGGGTCGGCGCGCCGCCGTCGGCGGTGCCTGCGCTCGATGCGCCGGTCGTTCCCCCGCCGGTCGTTCCACCGCCGGGGGTTCCGCCGCTCGACGCGCCGCCCGTCGAGGTGCCTGCGGTCGATGCGCCTCCGGTCGTCGAGGTCCCCGCGCTCGACGCGCCCCCTGCCATGCCGCCGCCGCCGCCGTTCGACGACCCGCCGGCACCCGCATCGCCCGAGCCGCGCGTCTCGATGACGGAGTCGCGCTCGACGGCGCAGGCCGCGACAGTGAGAGAGAGCGCGCCTGCGAAGGCGAGCGCGCCGATACGGGCGAGGTTGGGCGTGAGCGACGATTCGAGCACCGACATGTCTCCTCCTGAGCAGCCGCGCACGGTGGCGGCTCGTGGCGGGGCACATCGCAACCGATGTGCCGTGAGCGACGCGCGGAGGCGGCGCGCGCGTTTGCACATGGAGCGTCCGAACGGACGGTGCGATCGCGACAGTTCGATGGATCGGCCGCACCGCTGCGCGAAACCGCGAGGATCTCGCGGATCCAGGCCCGTACCAGGTTGAGGATCCGCGCGATCCGCCCGTACCAGGTTGAAATCCGATCGGTCGGAGCCTCTCCAGGCGCCCTCAACCAGGTTGAGCTTCGACCGGTCCGCAGGCGCCCCGCGCGACCACCGCGAGGTGCGTGGACAGCGCGTAGCCATGGCAACGCAACAACCCAAAGACTTCGCCCGCTTAAGGATCTCTCGAGAAATTGTGAAGTCGTGTGAAGCGTCGAACACGTGCGCTGGATTTTTGCGTGAGGTCTCGCGCCCCTGGGGCTCTTGGGAGCCTCCCTCGCGATCCATCTGCGGCCGTCCGGCGGCGACGAAACCCCTAAAAAACCCGCGTGGCGTGATGCCTACGTGTTGGCCCCGCTCATGCACATGGGGAAGTCACCCGCAACGCAGCGCGCGTCGATTCGCAGGGTCGATGGGGATTCAAGGTGAATCTCCTCCGATCCCGACACGGCCCCGACGCGCTCAAACAACTTTTTTTTCTGGAGGAGCGCATCCATGCGTTTCACGTCCGCTCACCGCCTTTTGCCCGTCGTTGGTTTCGCTGTCGTTGCAGTCTTTGTCGCGTGTAGCAGCGGGTCGACCGACGACGCGCCGCTCCAGGTGGCGGAGTCGACCAACCCGGCGAGCGTCGTCATCACCATGTACGCGGGCAGCACGGGGGCCGCGAGCGGCACCTGCGTCGGCACCGTCGTGGCGCCGCGCGCGGTTCTCACCTCGGCGCACTGCGTGTCGGGGAAGAACGGCTGGAAGATCTCGACGGTCTCCGGGAAGCTCAAGACCGTAGCCGGCATGCGCGGCCTCACCTACGACTGGTCGACCTACGGCTCGTCGAAGTCGCACCCGAACAAGTCGGACGCGGCGCTCATCGAGCTGCAGGAGCCGATCGAGCTCGACACCTACCCGGCGATCGCGACGACCGCGGCCCCGGAAGGCACGCGGCTTTCGCGCCTCCGCCGCGCGCCCGAAGGGCTCGGCCTCTCGAAGTCGCACATGCAGTCGGTCACCGGCACCTCGCGCCTCGGCAACGCGGTCGGCTTCTCGCGCTACTACTACACGCGCACCGAGGTCGGCGAGGTCATCGACACGGGCGGCGCGGTCATCGACGCGAAGACGAACACCATCTACGGCGTCGTCTCCGGCCAGGGCACGAAGAGCCACTCGCTCTACGTTGCGCGCGTCGACTCGTCGATCGCCAAGGGCTGGGTTCCGACGAACGTGAAGGCCCGCAACAAGACGGCGGGCTCGGCAGACATTCAGGCGCCGAACGCGGGCTACTGCTTCGGTAACTGCGACGGCTACGTCTACGGCGACACGACGGACACGACGCCGTCGTCGACGCTCTGCGACGCCAGTTACGTCTGCGGCCCCGACGGCGGCGCCGGCACCACGACGGGCGGCGGCGGCACCAACGGCGGCACGACGGGCACGTCGACGGCGGGCACCACGGGCGGCTCGACGAACGGCGGCACCAACGGCAGCACGACGGGCACCTCGACGGCGGGCACGACCGGCGGCGGCACGAACGGCGGCACGAACGGCAGCACGACGGGCACATCGACGGCGGGCACCACGGGCGGCTCGACGAACGGCGGCGGCACGGGCGGCC
>JANXMC010000838.1 GCA_025354825.1 Myxococcales bacterium | reverse complement strand
CCTCGAAGCGCTGCCCGAAGAGTTCACCCTCGGTCTCGCGGCGGACGCCGAACGGACGCAAGCGCGACGCGTCGAGACCCTCGCGATTCGCACTTTGCTCGAACGGAGTGAGCTCGAAGAACGCCCGATTTGGCTCGGTTGGACGGTTCCCCGCGCGGTCGCCGTGGCCCACGCCGCGATGCTCGACGATCAGCTCGAGGACGCCATCGTGGCGCTCGGGCCTGTCTACAAGCTGCTCGCGTGGGCGCCGGACAACGATCTCCTGGTGCTCGATCGCGAGGTCGATGCCGCAAAGGCCGAGCGCGTGCGCCACAACGAAGAAGAGGAGCGCGCGAGGGCCGACTGGGAAGCGCGGAGGGCCGACGAGCGAAAGCCAAAAAAACGCATGAGCATTCCGCGAACGGCGCAAGAGGGGCATCGAAGGCCGCGGGGTGAATTTCAGCGCGAGGGTGACGCCGAGCCGAAGACCGACCGAACCGCCGCCGAGGCCGCCGCGAAGGACGCGGCAACGGCGCTCCCCAAGCGCGTGCTGCCGAAAAAAACGACGCGCATGTTCCCGCGGCGCGCGCCCCTGGTGACCGAGGTCGACCCGAGCGTCGTCATCGACAAGGGCGTCCGCGTGCGCGTCTTGGGCGGGCCATTTGCGGGCAAAGTCGGCGTGGTCCAAGAGCTCGACGGCAAGGGGAGCGCACGCGTCATGCTCGGGCTCCTTGCCATGTGGCTCGAGGTGCGCGACCTCATCGCCAGCGCCGAAGGGCGCGACCGCCCGGTCCTTGCGAGCTCGCACCGCAAGATCCCTCCGGGTCGCTGAGCATCCAAGGGGCACCTTCGTGCAAAAGACCGCTACATCCGAGCTGCCCACCACGCTCGGCGCTCAATTTCGTCGCCACGTTCCTGCCTACATCTTCGGCGCCCTCGCCCTCGGCGCGTTCCAGCTTTCGATGAACCGCATCGACTGGCTGTCGAAGGCCGCCGTCGACGCCATCTTCAGCAGCTCACCGAAGACCGCCTACGGGCCGGCGTCGCTGATGCTCGTGCTCGCGATTGTCGCCTTCGTGGCACGCGTCACGAGCCGCTGGTTCATTTTCAACGCGGGGCGTGACGCGGAGTACGAGCTCCGCAAGGTGATGCTCGACCGCCTCCATCGCCTCGGCACTGCGTTCTACCGAACGATGTCAGCCGGCGAGATCATGAGCCGCGCGACGAACGATTTGGTGCAGGTGCGCCTGCTCTTGGGCTTCGGCGTGCTCAACGTCATCAACGTCGTCTTCGCGTTCTCGAGCGCGCTTCAAGTCATGGTGCATATCTCCGGCAAGCTCACGCTCGCCTGTCTCGTGAACCTGCCGATTCTGATTTTCGTCTCGCGCACCATCGGCAAATCGCTCTATTCGCGCACCCGCGCAAACCAGGAGACCCTCGGCAAAATGAGCGAGGTGCTCCAAGCGAACCTTGCCGGCGTGCGCGTCGTGCGCAGCTTCGCCCTCGACGAGCACGAGCTTCGCCGCTTCGAGACGGCCAACCGCGCGTACCTCGATGCGAGCCTTGCGTTCGCGCGCGTGCGCGGCTCGATGGGCCCCACGATGGGCGCGGCGGGCGCGGTGAGCCTTCTGATTTTCTTCTGGTACGGCGGCACGCTTCTGCTCAAAGGGCCCGAAATAGGCGGCCTCTCCAAGGGCGACTTCTTCGCCTTCTGGCTCGCCCTCGGCCGCATGACATGGCCAATGTTGGCCCTCGGCTTCGCGCTTTCGATCATCCAACGTGGCCGCGCCGGCTACGCGCGCTTGAAGCAGATCTTCGACGCCGAGCCCGAGATCGTCGACGGCCACTTGCCCGCGCCGAGCGAGGTGAAAGGCGATCTCGAAGTCGCTGGGCTCTCGTTTCAGTACGGCAAGCGCACGGTGCTCGACGACGTGACCTTCACCGTGCACCCCGGGCGGTCGCTCGCAATCGTCGGGCGGACGGGGTCGGGCAAATCGACCCTCGCCATGCTCCTCGCGCGGCTGCTCCCCACGCCACGGGGCGCCGTGAAAATCGACGGCTTCGACGTCTGCGATCTGCCGCTCACGTCGGTGCGCGGCGTCATCGGCTACGCGCAGCAAGACGCGTTTCTCTTCTCCACGACCGTGCATCGCAACATCGGCTTCACGCTCGAAGATCCGGACTGCGACGCGTCGGGCGAGCTCATTCGAAACGCCGCGCGCGAAGCGTCGGTTTACGAAGAGGCGATGACGCTCCCCGAGCAGTTCGACACCGTCGTCGGCGAGCGCGGCGTGCAGCTTTCGGGCGGGCAGAAGCAGCGCATCGCCCTCGCGCGTGCGCTCTCGTGGGGCCCGAAGATCCTCGTCCTCGACGACCCATTGAGCGCCGTCGACGCGAAGACCGAAGGCGAAATCTTAGGCGCCATCGAGCGCCAAGCCGCGAGCCGCACCGTCGTGCTCATCACCCATCGCATCGCCGCGGCCCGCCGCTGCGACGAGATCATCGTTCTCGACAACGGCAAGGTCACCGCACGCGGCACCCACGACGAGCTCGTGAAGCAAGGTGGTCTCTACGCGGCCTTCGCCGAAGAGCAGCAGATGGCGCGCGAGCTCGACGAGATCGACGCCGCCGAAGGCGCGTTGCCCGCCGGTGGGGCGGCCGAATGAGCACGGGGACGAGGGGGGCCGCCGCGAAGGGCGTGCCCGCGAAAACGGCCAAAAAGCCAACGCGCGCCGAAGAGAAGCTCAAGGCTTTCCACGAGGAGTCGACCCTCGGGAAGACCTACGATTTACGCCTGATCAAGATGCTGTGGGTCTACGTCCGCCCGCACTCGAAGCTGATTGCGCTCTCGCTTGCGACGCTCGTCGTGATGACGGCGGCCGGCCTCGTGCGGCCTCTCGTCATGGGCAACGTCGCGCGCCACGCGTCGCAGGGCGACGGCGCCGGCCTCACGCACGACGGGCTGATCCTCGGCGCGCTGATGATCATCGTGCAGGGGCTGACGTTCGCGCAGTTCTATTCGATGCAGCTCGCCGGCGCGCGCGCGATGGCCGATCTGCGCGCCGCCGTGTTCAAGCACATGCAGCGGCTAAGCCTCCGCTACTTCGATCGCACGCCCGTGGGGCGCCTGGTCACGCGCGCGACGAACGACGTCGACGGCCTCGGCGAGCTGTTCGCGTCGGGTGTTCTCAACGCCCTGGGCGACATGATCCTGCTCGTCGGGATCGTCGTGATGATGCTCGTGCTCGACTGGAAGATGTCGATCATCGCGTTCCTCGCCCTGCCGATCGTGGGCTTGATGGTCAACGCGATTCGCAAGCGGAGCCGCGAGGCCTACCGCGCAATCCGCGTGCGCACGGCGCGCCTCAACGCGTTCTTGAACGAGCAGGTCAACGGCATTGCAGTGGTTCAGGCGTTCGGTCGCGAGCGCGCGATGGCGACCGAGTTCGACGACATCAACGTCGCGTACCGCGAGGCGAACAAGAACGCGATTCTCTACGAAGCGTTCCTCGACGCGGCGATCGAGATGGTGAGCACGCTCTGCGTCGCCAGCATCCTCTGGTGGGCCGGCGCGCAGCACGCGATGCAGGCCCTGGGCGACGACCACGTTTCGTTCGCGCTGGTCGTCACGTTCACGCAGTACATCAAGCAGTTTTTCGAGCCCGTCAGCATGCTCTCGCAGCGGTACACCGTGCTTCAGAGCGCGATGAGCGGCGCCGAGCGGATCTTCGAGCTGATGGAAGAGAAAGACGTCGAAGCGGTCACGAGCACGCAGGGGCTCGTCGCCTCGGCCACGTCGACCGCCGCGGGTCCGCGTGAAGCGTTGGCCCTCGACCACGTGACCTTCGAATACAAACCTGGCTCGCCCGTGCTGCGTGACGTCTCCCTCACGGCGAGCACCGGCGAGCGCATCGCCCTCGTAGGCGCGACGGGCGCGGGCAAAACCACCGTCGCGAGCCTGCTGCTACGACTGTACGAAGCGACCTCGGGCGACGTTCGCGTCCTCGGGAAAGACGTTCGAAGCTACGCCCCTTCCGAGCTGCGCAAGCAGTTCGCCGTGGTGCCGCAGGACGTCTTCCTGTTCGCAGGCACCGTGCTTTCGAACGTGGCCCTCTCCGACAAAACGCCCGATCGTGTGAAGTGCGAAGAAGCTCTCTCCCGCGTCGGCGCTCTCGACCTGTTCATGAAGCGCGACGGCGGCCTCGACGCCCGCGTCGACGAGCGCGGCGCGAACTTCAGCGCCGGCGAGCGCCAGCTCCTGGCATTCGCCCGCGCGATCTACAAAGACGCGCCGCTGCTCGTTCTCGACGAAGCCACGGCGAGCGTCGACTCCGACACCGAGGCGCGCCTTCAGGTTGCGCTCGAGGCCGTCATTCGCGGGCGCACGGCGCTCGTCATCGCCCACCGCCTCTCGACCATCCGCGCCGCCGACCGCATCGTCGTTTTCCACAAAGGCCGCGTCGTCGAGGTTGGCAGCCACGACGAGCTCCTCGCCCGCGGCGGCGTCTACGCGCGCCTGTACCGCCTGCAGTTTGCCCACGAAATCATCGCCCACGCCGACGAAGCCGCGGTTTCGCTGCCGCCGCCTGCGGTGAGCGCCACCGGCTGATCGCGGCTACGTCGATGGATCTTGACCTCACCAAGTTGATGCCTCGAGGACGCTAAACGAGGGGTGCTCGCCGCGGAGACTGCCCCTCGATCCTGAATTGTATCGACGGCTTAGCTTTTTTCGCGGGTGGGCTTGGGTGCGCATGTAGGCGCTGGTATGCGTCATGCGAGGGGGTCTCCTCGGTGCAACCCATGAGATCCGCCGCTCGCAGCCGCCCGTCGTTTGCCGGACACGAACAGCTCCTCGCGGAGCTTCAGGGGGCGAACGACCACGACGCCCTTCCGCTGGCCGGAGATGGGCGCCGCGATGGCGTTGCGAAGTACGACTTCATCGCGCGCCTAGGCTCGGGAGGCATGGGCGACGTGTTCCTCGCCGTCACCCACGGGCCGAACCACTTTCGCAAACTGTGCGTCGTGAAGCAGCTGCGCACGAGCGTCGCCTCGACGGCGCGCTCGCGGCAGACGTTCTCGAAAGAGGGGTACCTCGCTGCGCGCCTGAATCACCCGAACATCGTGCAGACGTACGAGGTCGGTGAGGACGACGGCGTCCCGTACTTGGCGATGGAGTACCTCGAGGGGCAGACGATGCGGACGCTGTTCTCGGCGACGCGATCGACGGCCGTTCTGCCGGACTTCGCGCTCTGGGTGCGCATCGTCGCCGATGCTCTCGCGGGGCTTCACCACGTCCACGAGGTTCGCGACTTCGACGGCTCGCCCCTGGGCGTGATTCACCGTGACGTGAGCCCGCACAACATTTTCGTGACCTACGAAGGTCGCGTCTGCCTCATCGACTTCGGCGCCGCCAAGCTCGCGCTGAAGCGCCAGAGCGTCGAATGCCGCACGCTCACGGGGAAGCTCGGATACATGGCGCCCGAGTACGTGACGGGGGGCCACATCGATCGGCGCGCCGACATTTTCTCGATGGGCGTCGTCCTTTGGGAGGCCCTCGCCGGGAAAAAAATGCCCAACGCCGGCCTCACGCCCGCGGAGTGCTGCCGCGCGCGACCGCGCGTGTCGAGCATCGAGCGCCGCGTCGATCCGAAGCTCGACGCCATTGTCGCGAAGGCCGTCGACGTCGATCCGGAGCGCCGCTACGCCGACGCCGAAGAGATGCGCGAGGCGCTCGAGGACTGGCTTCAGTCGTCGGGACGCGCGCCGCGCCAAGGCGACCTCGGCGATTTGGTGACGGCGTACTTCGAAGAGGAGCGCGAGAAGGTCGAAGCTGCGATTCGTGCGCGCGTCGAGGCCGTTCCCACGGTTCATCTGATGGGCGCGCCGAGCGACGCCAACGTGAGCGACGTGGACGAGTCGGCGAGCGATGGCGAGGACGACGACGGTTGGGCCCGCAAGAGCGGCGAGCAGGACGTGACCGCGCAAGCGGGTCGCCCGCGCACGCCGGACTCGGCGTTTCCGATTGCGTCGGTGCCGAGTGTGCAGAGAAACTCGACGCCGCCGTCACGCCGCGCCTCAAAGGCGACGCGCCGCACGCTGTCGCTTTGGCCCGCGATGGCCGTCGTTGCCGCGGCCGTCGCCGTCTCGGTCACCATTGCAACCGTCGCCGGTTACATGGACAAGATCCCCTGGTGACCGACGGACGGTCTGCGCGGCGAATTATGGAGTGCCTAAGGAAGCCGAATTAAGCGGGTGGCGTGAGCGCGAGGCGTCACGCGTGCGGTTCACTTGTTGGCTTCTTTGCGCGCTTCGCCCTTGAGCTCCGTCGCCTTGCCTTCGACCTGCATCTGCTCGTTGTCGATGAGCGCGCCAACGCGGTTCTTGATGGCGCCGACTGCGCCCTCGATTGCACCCTTCGTGCGCTCGCCGGCCTTCGCCGCCTCCTGACGCGCCTCCCCCTTCAGCTCCTTCGCCTTGCCTTCGGCTTCCATCTGCTCGTTGCCAATCAGCTTGCCGATGCCGCCCTTGATCTTGCCACCAAGCTCTTCGGCTGCGCCTTCTGCACGGTTCGATTCGTTGCTCATGGTCGTTCCTCTTTCGTTCAAGACGAGAGCCCGAAGGCCCTGATCTCATGGGGTTGCTAGGTGCCGCGCCGCCCTGAGTGGCCTTCGCGACGCAGAGCACCATCGCAAGGCGCATGCCCCGCCCCCGCCCTCTGCTAAACGCATTGCCGCATGCTCAGTTCACGAGGTTTTCGCGGTTGTGCTCGCTGCCGCGCTCCGGGTGCGTGCCGCACTGCATGCGCGCATGGGGTATTTCGCCCCGACGCGCCGCGCGACCTCGGCCATCAACGCGGCTTTGTTGACGGAAGCCGTCGGTCTCGCAGAGCGTTCGACACGTCGATATGCAGGCACTCGGCACCCTTTCGGTCTTCTCACCCGCGCTTCACGCCGAACCCGTCCGCGAGCCGCGCGTGATGAAACCGCGACGAGCCGCGCCCGCCGACGCCATTCGTCCCACGCGCGCCGAAGTGAACCTCGAGGCGCTGCGCCACAACCTGCGCGTGGTGAAGCGCCAGGCGGGCTCGGCCGAAGTCTGGGCCGTGTTGAAGGCCGACGGCTACGGCCACGGCGCCCCCGCGGTGGCGCGCACGCTCGAGCGGGCAGGGGCCGATGGGTTCTGCGTCGCGCTGCTCGAAGAGGCCGTCGAGCTTCGTGAAGCCGGCATCCGCGCCCCGGTGCTCGTGATGGGCGGCTACTACGGCGGCGCGTACGACGAGATCCTCGCCAACGAGATCGTCCCTGTCGTTTACGATCTGGCGCAAATCGAAGGCTTTGCGCGGCTCGTACGGAGCCAAGACGCGCCGGCTCCCGTGAACGTGCACCTCAACATCGACACGGGCATGTCGCGTCTCGGCGTTCGCCCGCGCGAGCTCGAAGCGTTCGCCACGCGGCTCAAAGACTTTCCCGAGGTCCGCGTGAGCGGCCTCATGACCCATTTCGCGAGCGCCGACGCGCGCACGACCGACGAGATCCGCGAGCAGATGGTCCACTTCGAGGCGGCCACGGCGCTCCTCGCGCGCCACGGCGTGAACCCCACGGTGCGGCACGCCGCCAACAGCGCCGCGCTCCTCCGCGGCGAAGCGTGCCTCGACCTCGTGCGCCCCGGAATCGCGCTCTTCGGCGTCGCACCGCGCGTTCCGGACGGCGACGCCGACGGTGGCGGCCTTCCGTCGAGCCGACCGCTCGCGAGCGACCTCAAAGCCGTCATGCGGGTCCGCACAGAGCTCGTCGCTCTCCGCGACGTCGAAGCAGGCGACGCCGTCGGCTACAGCGCGCTCTTTCGCGCGTCGCGTCCGTCGCGCATCGCCACCATCCCCATGGGCTACGCCGACGGCCTGTCGCGCCATCTCACGAACCGCGGCCACGTGCTCATTCGCGGGCGCCGAGCTCCCATCGTGGGCGCCGTCTCGATGGACATGTCCATGGTCGACGTGACCGACATCCCGGGCGTCACGCTCCGCGACGAGGCGGTCGTCCTTGGCGGCCAAGAAGGCCCCCTCGGCAAAGACACCATCAGCGCGGACGAGCTGGCTGCCCACGGCGAGACGATCCCGTGGGAGGTCCTCTGCGCCATCTCGCGTCGTGTGCCGCGCTTCTATCGCGAACCGTGACCCGCGAAGTGCGCGAATGAGTATGCTCGCGTTCCCGTGAGCGAAGGCGAGAGCGAGTCCAGCGATACCCCCGCGCCGTCGTCGGTGATGTCCGTGTTGGCGGGCGCCTTCGACAAGGTCGTCGGCCCGCTCCTCGACGCCCTCGACGATCTTGGCGGCACGGTGATTCTCGCCGGGCAGGCCGCGATGTGGCTCGTCCGCCCGCCCATCCGCTGGGCCCAGTGGCTCCTCGCCTTCGAGTTCATCGGCGCAGGCTCGACGTTCATCGTCGCCCTCGTCGGCCTTTTCACCGGCATGGCGTTCACGGTCAGCGTCAGCGTCGGCTTCCGCCAGTTCTCCGCCGAAGGGATGGTTGGCGGTGTCGTCGCGCTCGCCCTCACGCGCGAGCTTGCGCCGGTGCTCGCCGGCGTCGTCGTCACGGCGCGCGCGGGCAGCACGATGGCGAGCGAGCTCGGCAACATGCGCGTCACCGAGCAGATCGACGCCATCACGACCATGGGCGTGAGCCCCGTGCAGTACCTCGTGGTGCCGCGCATCGTCGCGACCACGGTGGTGATGCCGATGCTTGCGCTCTTCTTCGGCATCGCCGGCATGGCGGGCGCGTACCTCGTTGCGGTCGTCTGGCAGAACATCGACCCGGGTGTGTTCTTCGACCGCATACGCACCTTCGTCGAGATGCGCGACCTCCGCATGCTCACGGTGAAGTCGCTGCTGTTCGGCGTGATCGTCAGCGTCATCTGCTGCAAAAAAGGGTTCTACGCATCGGGCGGCGCGCGCGGCGTCGGCGAAGCAACGGCCAAGGCCGTGGTCGCGAGCATCGTCGCGATCTTCGCCGCCGACTACGTCGTCACCGCCGTCATGACAGACATGTAAAGCCCACGCATGTAGGGCGCGGCAGGGCAAAAGAAGCCAAATGCGCCGTCTTGCAACCGTTCCCACGCGGGGCGACGCTTCCATGTTCGCGCGCATTGGCGCGCGGCGAGGAGCACGTCGTGGCAGTTGCGGGGATGCGTCGGAGAGCGGTTGGAGATCGTACAACCCGAGCCCTCTCCATCGCGATGGCGGGGCTCGTGAGCGCGACGCTGGCCGTCGCGTGCGGATCGTCGGCCGATCATGGGTCCGACTTCGACGTCACGGGTCCGCTCACGCCCGACGCGGGCGCCGCGCCCGACGCAAGCTCGCCGACGTTCGGCGATCCGAGCAACCGCGACGACGACTCGGTCGTCGCGTGCGCAACGGACACGCAGCGCGCGAGCCCGCTGCCGCTGGACGTGCACTTGATGCTCGATACGTCGGGCTCGATGAGCTGGACGACCGCCTCGGGGCAGACGAAGTGGATTCAAGTGCGCGACGCGCTCGTGCAGTTTGCAAGTGACCCTCGATCGGCCGGCTTGCGCCTCGCGGTCTCGTACTTCCCCATCGCCAAGGTCGGCATCCCCGACGCGTGCACGTCGAGCGCGCAGTGCAAAGGGTACGGCCCGTGCGCGCTCAAAGTCTGTTGGGGCTCGCCCGTGCTCCCGGCGTGCGACGTCGAGTCGGACTGCCCCGCAGGCTCGACGTGCAAGCCCCTCGGCGTCTGCACCGTCAGCGGCGATTCGTGCGTCGATGCATGCGCGCCGGGCGCGGGCACGTGCGCGCCCGTGTCGGTCTCTTACTGCGACCACCGCGACTCGTGCGACGCCGCCGACTACGCGACGCCGGCGGTTCCGCTCGCCGCGCTTCCCGGCGGCGCGTCGGCCGTGCTCGAATCGCTCACCACCCGCGTTCCCGAGGGGTCGACGCCGACGGCGCCTGCGCTCGCCGGCGTGCTCAATGCCGCCCACGCGAGCGCGCTCGAGCACCCCGACAACGCCGTCGTCACCGTGCTCGCGACGGACGGCGTGCCGACGGTCTGCGCAACGCAGGACATCCCCGGCATCGCGGCCATCGCGGCGCAAGGTGTGAAGGGCTCGCCGAGCGTGCGAACGTTTGCCATCGGTGTCTTCACGCCCGACGAGGCGGCCGCGGGGGCCGAAGCGCTCGATGCCATCGCGGCGGCGGGTGGGACGGAGAAGTCGTTCATCATGACGACGTCGCAGAGCGTGGCCGATAAGTTCGTCGCGAGCCTCAACGCGATTCGCCTCGCCGCCGTGAGCTGCGAGATGAAACTGCCGGTGCCCGCGACGGGGACGACCGACTTCACGAAGGTCAACGTGCGCTACGTGCCGGGGGCCGGCGCGAAGAGGACGATTGCGTACGTCACTACGGCCGCGGCGTGCGATGCCGGCGCGGGCGGTTGGTACTACGACGCCGATCCGGCGACGGGCGCGAGCCCAACGAAAATCGGCCTCTGCCCGGCGTCGTGCACGCAGCTTAAGGGCGATCCGGCGGGGCAGCTCGACATCGTCCTCGGCTGCACCACCGTCGTGAAGTGACCTCGCGCCCAGCGGGCTCGCGACGCCCGCGCAGCGCGCTCTACGCTTTCGTCAGCTAAGCGCGAGCATGCGTTCGATGGGCCTCTTCGCGAGAGCAATGAGCTCGGCGGACATCTCGAGGCGCGGCTCGAGATCGCGCAGCGCGAAGTAGACCTTCTCGAGCGAGTTCCGCTTCATGTGCGGGCACTCGTTGCACGCGCAGCTCGCCTCGGGCGGCGCGGGAATGAAGGTCTTCGTAGGCGCGGCCTTCTGCATTTGATGCAGAATCCCCACTTCCGTCACGACGATGAACTCGTTCTTCGGGCTCGCCACCGCGTGCTTCAAGATGCCCGTCGTCGAGCCGATGTAGTCGGCCATCGCGAGCACGTTGTCTTCGCACTCGGGGTGCGCGAGGACGCCCGCATCTGGGTGACGCAGCTTGAGGCCCATCAGCTTTCGCGCGCTGAACGTCTCGTGGACGATGCAGCTCCCCTGCCAGAGCACCATCTCGCGACCAACCTGCTTCGCGATGAAGCGCCCGAGGTTCTTGTCGGGGGCGAACAAGATGGTCTTGTCCGCCGGGATCTGGCGCACGATCTTCTCGGCGTTCGACGACGTCACGATGTAGTCCGAAAGCGCTTTCACATCGGCGGAGCAGTTGATGTAGCTGACGACGACGGCGCCCGGGTACCGCGCTTTCCACGCGGCAAACTTGTCGGCGGGGCAACCGTCGGCGAGGGAGCAGCCGGCCTCCATGTCCGGCACGACGACGATGCGCTCCGGGTTCAAAATCTTGGCGGTCTCCGCCATGAAGTGAACGCCTGCGAAGCAAATGACGTCGGCGGTCGTGCGCTGCGCTTCTTGTGAGAGCTGCAGCGAGTCGCCGATGAAGTCGGCCACGTCTTGAACGTCGGAGTCTTGGTAGTAGTGCGCGAGGACGACCGCGTTGCGCGCCTTCTTCAGCTTTTGAATCTCCTCGACGAGATCGAGAGCCGGGTCGATGATCTTGGGCTGCGTTGTACCGACGATCGGCAGCGAAAATGGCGCGTTCATGGCCCCGGAAACCTAGGTGCGGCCGGGGCTCGCGTAAAGGGGGCGGCGGCGCTCGGCGCGGTGACGCGTCAGCGGCGCGGCAAGAGCTTGGACGAGAGATGCTCGCCCAGAGCCTCTTTCATCAGCCGCTCGACGAAGTCGTCCACCAGCGCGCGTTCGGCGTCCGACTCGAACTTGAACTTGATGCCCATTCCGGCCGGCCGCTCCTCGGACGCGACGTCTTCGCGCACGACCCACATGACCGAGCCTTTGAGCTGAAGTTGCTCTTTCTGCGTCGGCAGCGACAGCACGAAGACGAACTCGGTGCCGACCTCCAGGGGGCGCACCGTTCGAATGAACGTGCCGCCTTTGGAGATGTTCTTCGCGTAGTCCGCAAAGAACGTATTCAGGCGCTTGTAGTCGACACGCAGCGTGATCGCCGCGCGGTCGTCATTGCGCTTGTCGCTCCAGTCACTGGGCGGAGGCGTTGAATCGTGGTCGACCGTATCCATCGTCGCGGCGCTCGGGATAATGTGCACTGAGTATGACCTCATTGTCGATTCGCGCGTTGAAAGAACAGCTTTCCGGCGCCAAGGAGCGCGCGAAGGCGATGCTCGCCGTGGGGATCGAGAGCGGGCTCGTCTGGGAGCTCAGGCCCGACGGCGTGCGGGCTGCGGCCGAGGCGTTTCTCGGCGGCGCGCTCTCGCCCGCCACGATTTACCGCGTTCACGGCGCCAACACGCCCGACAAGATCGCGCTCTACTGGCGCGACACGAGGCGCACCTTCGCCGACGTCGACGCCTCGATGGACCGCATCGCCAGCGGTCTGTCCCGTCGCGGCTTCGGCCGCGGCAAGAGCCTCGTGCTCATGACGCGCAACCGGCCCGAGTTTATCGAAGCGCACGGCGCGGCGGCCCGCATCGGCGCGCCGGCGGTGAGTATCTCGTGGCGCTCGACGGCGAGCGAGCTTGCCTACCTCGCGACCCACTGCGGAGCGCGCGGCATCGTCTTCGAGCCCGACTTTTTCCCCGTCGTCGAAGAGGCCCTCAAGAGTCTGCCCGCCATCGAGCGCGCGAACCTCTTCGCCCTCGACGGCGGCGCTCCCGGCTGCACGTCGTTCGACGTTCTGCGCGACGAGCCCGCCGGATTTCGCGCGGCGAAGGGCACGACGGACGGCGCCGCGGTGGTGATCTACACGTCGGGAACGACCGGTAAACCGAAAGGTGCAGTCCGCAAGTTTCCGAAGGACTCCCTCGCGTCGTGGATGAAGTTCATCGCCGAGACGCCGATGCGCCACGACGACATTCACCTCGCGGTCTGCCCGCTCTACCACTCGACGGGCTTCGGCTTCCTCGGCCTCGCCCACGTCCTCGGCCAGAGCGCGGTGCTTCTCGACGAGTTCAAGCCCGAAGCCTTTTTGCAGAACGTTTCGCGCTTCAGCGTCACGAGCACCGCCGTCGTTCCGACGATGCTTCACCGCGTGCTGTCGCTCGGCCCCGAAGTGCTCGAGCGGTACGACACGCGGTCGCTCCGTGTGATCTTCACCGGCGGCGCGCCGCTCCCCGGGCCCCTCGCCCTCGACGTGATGGACCACTTCGGCGACGTCCTCTTCAACTTCTACGGCGCCACCGAGACAGGCCTCGTCACCCTCGCCAAGCCGAAGGACTTGCGCGCGGCGCCCTGGTCCATCGGGAGGCCCATTCCCGGCAACGAGATTCGCTTGCTTGGGGACGACGGGCGCGAGGTGAACGCAGGCGAGGTTGGCGAGCTGTACGTGAAGAACAAGCTGCTCGTGTCCGGCTACCACAAAGACGAAGGCGCCACGCAGGCGAGCATGAAAGAGGGCTACTTCAGCGTCGGCGACCTCGCCCGGGTCGATCGCGACGGGCGGTATTTCATCGAAGGCCGCAAGCGCGACATGATCATCTCGGGAGGCGTGAACGTTTACCCCGCCGAGGTCGAGAGCGTCTTCGAGAGCCACCCCGCGGTCGCTGAGGTCGCCGTCGTCGGCGTGCCCGACCGCGAATGGGGCGAGCGTGTGCGCGCGTTTATCGTGAAGCGCGCCGGCGCCGTGTCGGACGGCGTCGACGAAGGCGCGCTCAAGGCGTGGGCCCGCGAAAAGATGGCCGGCCCCAAAGTGCCGCGCGAGTTCGTCTTCCTCGAGGCCCTTCCGCGTAACCCGACCGGCAAGGTGCTGAAGCGCGAGCTGCGCGCGTGGACGGCGCCGGTCGCATAGAGCCGCCGCAAATCCGCGTGCTACCTTTTTCGTAAGGCCCGTGTCCCTCGAAGTAGGCAGCGTCCTCCGCGGCAAATACCTGCTCGACGAGTCGATCGGCCGCGGCGGCATGGGCGAGGTCTTCGCCGCCACAGACCAAGACGGGCGGCGCGTCGCGATCAAGGTCGTGCGGCGCCTCGGCACCGACGAGCACCTGATGGCGCGACTTCATCGGGAGGCCGAGGCGGCGTGGCGTGTCCGGAGCGCGTACGTGCCGGAGCTGCTCGAAGTCGACACGACGGAAGAGGGAGAGCTCTTTCTCGTCATGGAGCTGCTCGAAGGTGAGACGCTTGCGCAGCGGCTCTCGTCGCGCAACGCCGCGCTCCCGTGGAGCGACGTCGTGCGCATCGGCGAAGACGTGCTGCTCGGTCTCATCGACGCCCACGAAGCCGGCGTGGTGCATCGCGATCTCAAACCGGGGAACATTTTCCTCGAAACGCTGGCCGGCGGCTTGGTGCGCGCGAAAATCTTGGACTTCGGCGTTTGCAAGCTCGACATGCATGACGGCGAGAGGCTCACGACCACGGGCGAAGCGGTCGGAACGATTTCGTACATGGCGCCGGAGCAGATTCGCAGCGCCTCGAAGGTCGATGCGCGGGCCGACGTCTACGGCTTCGGGATGCTCGTGTTCGAGGCGCTGAGCGGCAGGCTTCCCCACGATGCGTCGGGGCAGATCGCGATGATCGCCAGCAAGCTCGAACGCCCGGCGAAACACGTGAAGGACACGTCCCGCGTGCCATTCCCGCCGGGGCTCGATGCGCTCGTCGCGAAGTGCCTCGAACGCAAACCCCAAGACCGCTTCGCGAGCGCCCGCGATGTGCTCGCGTCGTGGCGATCGTTCGGCGCGCCGACGCTCGCGCCCAAGTCGGGCCACGGCTTCGACGGCGACCGTGACGCCGACCCTGACAGAGACGTGCCGAGCGCCGGCCCTTCGGCGACGACACGCGCGTTCGTCCTTGCGAAGCGGAACACGAAAATCGGCCTCGTCGTCGCGGCGAGCGCGCTCTTCGCCTTCAGCGCCGTCATCGTCGTCGCCCTTCGCAACCGCGCGCCGTCGAACGCCTCGCGCGCAGCCGCACGCACGGTGGTCGTCGACAGCGCCCACGCCGCGTCCGCGCAGTCGCCGTCACAGACGCAAACGCGAGCGCCCTTGCGAGCACCCGCGCTTCCGAGTGGCGCGCCGTCGACGCCTGCGCGTGCGACGACGCCGTGACCTTCGCGCTCAGCCGAGGACGTGAACGCGGATCGAGTTCGTGCTTCCGCTGACGCCAATGGGCGCGCCGAAGACGATGACGACGCGTTCGCCCGGCGACGCAAGGCCGGCCGCGAGAAGGTCGCCCGTGCACCAGTCGACGAGGGCGTCCATGTCGTGGAGCGATGGCATGTCGCGCGGGATGACGCCCCAATAGAGGTTCATTCGGCGGCGCGTCTTTGCGACGGGCGAGAATGCGATGATAGGCACGTGGGGCCGCGCGAGGCTCACGGTCATCGCGCTGAAGCCCGACTCGGTGAACGCAACGATGTACTTTGCACCGATCTCGCGGGCCGTGTTGCACGCGCCGCGGGCGATGGCTTCGGCGACGCTCGTGGCGCGGGATGCGTAAGGCGGCTGCTCGAAGAACGTGCTCGCCTCGGCCTCCATCGCGATGCGGCTCATCATCCCGGCGGCCAGCACCGGGTGGTCGCCCGTCGCCGTTTCGCCGGAGAGCATGAGCGCGTCGGTGCCCCAGAAGACGGCGTTGGCGACGTCGCTCGCTTCGGCGCGCGTCGGCCGCGTCGCCTTCGTCATCGACTGGAGCATCTCCGTCGCGACGATGACGGGGCGGCGAACACGGCGCGCGACACCGAGGATTTGCCTCTGAATCACGGGCACGCGCTCGGGCGGGAACTCGACACCGAGATCGCCTCGCGCGACCATCACGCCGTCGGACGCGGCGACCACGCTCTCGAGATTCTCGACGGCGTCGGGCGTTTCGATCTTCGCGATAATCGGCGTGGGCTGGCCCCACGCGACGCAGATCTCCCGCACCAGCTTCAAGTCCTCCGCGCGGCGCACGAACGACAACGCGATGTAGTCGACGCCGAGCGAGAGACCGTAGAGCAGGTCTTCTTTGTCTTTCTCGGTGAGGGCCGAGAGGCGCATCGTCTTGCTCGGCAAGTGCACTCCGATGTGATTTCGCATCCCGCCGCCCTGGTCGACGAAGACGCGAACGTTTTGCCCTTCGATCGCCTTCACGGTGAGCACGAGGCGCCCGTCGTCGAAGAGGATCTTGTCGTTCACGCGAACGTCGCCGGCGAGCCCTTCGTACTGAATCGGGATGACCCGTTCGTCGTTGCTCGACGTCCCCTCGACGAGGGTCGCGTCGACGCCGCTCGGGAGGTCGAAGTTCGCGGGGAAGCGGCCTGTTCGAATCTTCGGGCCGCAGAGATCTTGAAGTGCGGCGACGGGCTTCTTGCACTCGTCGGCGGCAGCGCGGAGGCGTTGGAGACGCGATCCGTGCTCTTCGTGGGTGCCGTGGGAGAAATTTAACCGGCCCACGTCCATGCCCGCGTCGATCAGGTTTTTTAGGCCGTCGGGCGAGTCACAGGCGGGACCGAGCGTACATACGAGCTTTGCGCGGCGGTGTGCCATCGCGCGCGAGCATGCCACCTCAAGCCTGAGTTGTGTACACTCGCGCGCTGCAATGCCTACGACGCG
>JANXMC010000775.1 GCA_025354825.1 Myxococcales bacterium | reverse complement strand
GTGGCGAATATCGACGACACACTCGAGCGCCTTCGGAAGCACGGCGCGCAGCTGGTCGGCGACGTCGAGCAGTATGAAGCCGCGTATCGCCTCTGTCACATTCGAGGGCCCGAAGGGCTCCTGATCGGCCTCGCCGAAGAGCTCGGGTGAGCACGCCGCGGCAGACCGATGGTGACGACGACATCGTCGGCGGCGGCTCTGCGATTCCGTGAGCCGCGAGCCCAATTTGGCCTGAGGGTTCGGTTGGACACGACGCTCACGGGGATCCGATCAGTGTGGGATCGCACCGATTTCTCGATGACATTCCGCAGTGCACCCCTCGAAAGCGAAAGGATTGGGCGTGTCCACGCGCGCGCACCCCCGATAGCAGGCGCGTCGCGAGCCGTCGTAGGAGCCCATGACCAGTTCGCAGGTCACGCTCTTGTCGGCGAGGACGTAGACCTTCCTCGGATACTTGGTTGGGCCGAGAGGGTCCCTACACCTCTGCTCCGCCGTGGGGTCGTGCGTGCAGCCTAGCGAAATCGCGTCCAGGCCGAGGGCCATAAGGGCTACGCGCACGCGGGAAGAGGTGGTAGGCGGGAAGGTCGGTCGCACGATCGTACAAACGTAACCGACCCGAAACGTCCCGCGAAAACGAAATGCAGCTCCGCGCGTGAGAGAAATGCCGCGGGTATCGTCGACGCTTCGGATCGATACGTTGAACGGGCCTACGGGCGTCATTGCGATGCTCACCCGAGGGCCGTCGAGGTCAGTGCACAAGGACGCCGACGTCGCGACATTTCGAGGTACAGCTCTCGAACGCGTCGGGTTCTGGATATTCGCCCAGGCCGCACGTCCTGTAACATCTGCGTATCGAGCCGCTGTAGGTGCCCATGAGCTCACGACAGTTCATCGATGTATTTTGAAGTACGTAGACCGTCCGCGGATACTTCGTTGAGCGAAGCAGCGCCTGGCACGTTTCGTCAGGCGTTGGGTCGCGGCACGCGCAAAGGGCAACGAGAAGAAACATCGTAAGGGCCTGAATCGACTCGCGACGGGTCACCGACACCATGGGCGTCATCCTACTCGATGTCGCGATGTCGGCGTTATGGTTCACTGACCTGGATCTGAGATTGTGATCTCTGCTTGCAGTTGCCATGGGACACGGCGGAAGTGCCGCTCTTCGCTCTCCGATCCACGCTGCGCGATCACCTCGCGCCTTACATGAAAGCTTGGAACAAGCAGCCCACTCCCTTTGCGTGGACCAAGCCAGCAGATGCCATCCTCAAATCAGACCGTCGAATGCTGAAGCGCATCTCGACGGCGGTGCACTAGTTGCGCGATGTCGGCCTCGTCTGCGTGAGAGGCTCGCGTCGGCGGCTCAGGGGCGGAGCGGGTGTGCGCGCGACGCGTGGATTGCGAGGCGCATGATCTCGGAGCTCACTCGCCGACTGGAGCTAGCACTACGTTGCCACTTCAAATGGATCTTGTGGAACGCCTGCGCTCTCACGACGAGACGCGTCGTTCGCACATTTTTCAGTCAAGTACCATCGTAGGGCAGTTGGCACGGGCACCTCGCCGCGTGCAAGCGGGCGGTCTCCGAGCGCCCGTTCAGAGGCAGCCGACGCGCGACGTCCGCAACGCGACGTCGTCGATCCACAGATCGTACTGAGCCGGCGTCGGGCCTGCTTGGTAGAGCCACCAACCGACGGTGACCGTGCTCACCTTAGGAAAGACGAAGTCGGCCCCCACGCCGTCGTGGTTCTTTGTCGAGACGGTCATGTCGGGCTTCGCCACGCCGTCGATCCAAATGCGGACGGTATTGTCAGGGGCGCTCATTTCCCACTCGAGGCAGACCCACTTCTGCGCCTCGGAGGGCGCGGTCTCCTTCCAACGTGTCCAGTCGCCTGTCGGTCCGCCGAAGCTCCCGACGCCCCACATCTTCTTGTTGCCCGTCTCCGCGATGAATTGGCCCCCGATGGGGCGAACGAGTGTGCTGTTCCCCGTGCCGGCAGCCTCCACCACGGTGTAGTGGGCATAATTGGGCGCGGTGGGAAATGCCGTGAACCAGGCGTTGATGCGACCGAAGTAGCTATTGTTCGGCGGCGCCAACCCACTAATTTTGATCAACGCTCGGCCGTTGCCGTCCGTGTGAACCTTGAGCGCCCTCCCGCTGCGGGCGCGCGAGTCGTCGATGGCGAGCGTGCCGTTCGAAGTGTCGGTGCTCCACTTGGGGCTCGTCGCGGCGCCGAGCGCGTAGGAATCGAAGTCGTCGCAGAAGAGGTCGCTCTGCACGCAGCCGCGCGCGGCGGCGGCAGCGTCGCTCGCGTCGCCGCGGGCGCTCGCATCGAGACCGGCCTCTGGTAGCGAGGGGGTGGCGGCGGAGCCGGACGCGTCGCTCGCACCGAGGTGGTCGGTCGATCCAGCCTCCTGCGAGACCGACCCCGCGCCAGCGTCGTCGCCCGCGGGTGCGTTCGGCGTACTGGACGAACGCAGCCCCGTGGAAGCTGCTTCCTCGGCGGAGCAGCCGGCGAGGCAAACAGACCCGAGTAATGCGAGACGCCGCGCGACGGCGGGCAGGCGGGGCAAGGTCGTCATGCTCTTTGCAAAGCACGCGGCAGGCCAAGCTCCAGGCGATCACCAGCAGCGGCCATGCGCGGAGCAGTAGACGTACGACGCGTCGGACCGGAGCGTCTCCGGATAGTATGGAAACGTCGCGCCGAATTGCGACGGGCTATTCTGGGTGAGTGGCGAAATCATCAACCCACCCTGGGAGCTCATAGACCCGAAATAAATGTTCGTCGTTCCGGTCTAGATCGACTGCAGCGTGCCGCTGCACCCGCCGATCGGACAGGGGCAGAGGATCCCGTCGTAGTCGTCGACCGCGCACACGCTGGTGTCGTCGGACCGCGGTTCGCCGAGACCCGCTCCACATTCAGCACCGTGTCGTACGGCGCTTCGAGAGCGAATGGTCGATGGCGGCCGCCCGCGGTGGGATGCACGCGGACGCTCACGCGACTGAGGCGCTCCTGCGCTTACGACCGACACGCCTCATCCGGCCGAAACGTGCGCCACGGAATCGCGCGGTTCAACGCACTCTCGCGCCCCGCCGCGGACGGGATCTGTTCGTGCATTGGCCACTCCTTCAATGTCATTCGGAATCTACATCGCAGGCATCGTCCTCGTGCTCGGCGGCCTCATTTATGGCGCCGCCATCCTCCACGCGCCCCTGCCGTGGATCGTCGTAGGTGCGCTGGTGCTGCTCGGGATAGGCGTTCTTACGGCCGTCAAAGCGACGCGTCAAAAAGACCCCGCCGGCTGAACGAGAAGGTGGAGATCGCGAGCGCGTCAGCCAGCCGATCGCGGCGTCCGGGCGTGAGCGGCGCGCGGTTTCCCATGTTGTGGGGCTATTTGTGATTCGTGGGTTGTCGACCCCCCGCCTATGCAGTCGCTCCTGCCTTCCGGTCAATTCGCTCTCAAGAGCGCAGCGCGCGCCTTCGGTATACCGATTATCGCAATGATCCTTCGTTCTGGAAGGGCGCGCTCGCAAGGACTGCCATCAGGGCACCCCTTGGAAGAATGCCCGGCGCGCTTCCCAAAGGGGCGCACCGGGCATCGCCATCGCGTCGCGCCTGTGGTCAGGGCGTGCTGCGCGGGTTCGCCGGGTCGGTGCCAGCGGCGAGCTCGTCACCGTCCGCGTAGCCGTCGGCGTCACGGTCGATGCCGATGCGGAAGCCCGAGCCGGGCGGTACCGCGGTGAACGTGATCGCGTCCGTCACGACGCCGACGGCAGAGCGGAGCTGCGCGTCGGTGACTTTGGGAGCTGCGGCGATGTCGCCCTGGAAGACCCCGTTGGTGTAGACGAACCCGACCTCGCGACCGGCGGCGCGGCCTCGGACGACGAGGTCACAGTTGCCAGCCGCTGCTTGCGCCTCGAGGAGCGCGATCCGCGCCGAGACGGCGGCGCCGTTCTTCGCGTCGAGCGTGACCTGCTGCCCGACGACGGGGCGCATGTTCGAGTCGAACGCGAACGTGTACGCCGAGAGCGCGCGGCGCGTGGCGAGGCCGGACTGTGAGATGCCCGCTGCGGGGTTGAAAGGATCGGCCGGGTCCGCAAAGAGCGGAATGCCGTAGGGGTTGGGCGGCGCGACGATGCCGCCGAACGGCACCGGCACTGTGGCCTGGATGAAGACGACGGCCGAGAAGAAGTGCTCCATCGTCGCGATCGCGCCGTCGTGGTTGTAGCCGAAGCCGCGCACGCCCTCGGCGGGGGGATTGAGCTGCGGGATGACCGACACGGCGGCATGCGTCTGGTCCGGGGTCGACGCGTACATGCCGACCTTTTGGTACATGTTGCGGAGGTGCGGCACCTTGAAGATCTGCGACTCGTTCTCGAACGAGAGCCGACCGCTCGAGCCGAAGAAGCCAGGGTGCGGCGATGCGCCCGCGTTGCCGCTGCGGTCGAGGGTGTGACACCCGTTGCAATTGTGGAAGCGGTCGCTGGGCAGCTCCTGCCCACTCGCGTTGTTGAAGTAGAACGCCTCGCCGGCCTTCTGGAGCGGCGTGAGCGAGTCGTCGAGGTTTCGAATTGGGTTCGGCGGGTACGAGATCTCGAGAACGAAGTTCGCGTAGTCCGTCATATCTCCGTCGCTCAGCTCCGCGGCGCTGCCGATGAGCCCGGGGAACGCGACGTTGAACGACTTGAACGCGTTGAGCTCGTCAAAGATGCCGGCGTTGGGCTGCGCAGAGACGACCGGCTGGCCGTTACTTAGGAACGGCGCGCCGCTCTGCTGGATGGCGCCGTTGCGATCTCCGCGCCAGTGCATCGCGCCGTGGTTGTCCATGCCGCGAAAGCTCTGCGTCGTCATCGGCCCCTTGACCGGCTGGTACGCGGAGAACAGGTAGTTGATAGAGTCGGCACCGAAGAGCGACGCGAGCGGCGCCTGGTTGATGGTGTGGATCTCCGACTCATTCGCGGCGAGCGTCGACATGGGGAGCGGCGCGCCGCCCGGGTTTCCGAGGTCCCACGCCAAACCGTCGTTGTCGCCGCCGACGTGACAGCTCGCGCATGCCTGATCGCCGAGCGCCGAGCTGACCTTCGCGTCGTAGAGGTACTTGCGGCCGGCCGTCACCTTCGGCGGCTCCGGGTTGAACATCGCAACGTGCGCCGTCTCGCGCTTGGTGGAGAGCGACACGACCGAGATAGAGTTGTCGAAGCGCGTGAGGACGTACGCGACGCCCTCCTTCTCGCTGACCACAACGCCGGCGGGGCCACCACCGCTAAGCGCGACCTGGCCCGCCGCAGTGGGGGCCCCGTTGCCGGCCTCTAGCGACGCGGTGTCGTAAATCGCGAGCTTGCTCGAACCCTGCGCGACGACGAACAGCTTCTTGCCGTCCCGCGAAACTGTGAGGTCCTGCGGGAACGCGACGCTCAGCGAAGCGTCGCCGGTGCCCGCGGCGTGGTCGAGGTGTGAGTTGAGGTTCGCCGCGGTGACGCTCTTCGTGGCGGGGTCCACCACGCTGATGCGACTGTCGACGATGTCGCCGCGGACGGATGTGAACCCGGGCGTGTGCCCCTCGAACCGGATGTCGTTGTGCGCCTCGGTGTTCGAGACGTAGAGCT
>JANXMC010000736.1 GCA_025354825.1 Myxococcales bacterium | reverse complement strand
TACGTGCACCTCGTCGGCATACACCCCGATTTTCGCCGGCGTGGCGTCGGCCGCTTGCTCTACCGCGATTTTGTCGACTCGTGCCGCGCGGCGGGCTGCGTCCGCATGAAGGCTATCACCACGTTGGGAAACGAAGGGTCGTTGCGGTTCCACGTCGCCGTCGGCTGGAACGCCGCCGAGGTCGAGGACTACGCGGGGCCGGGTCGCAAACGCATTGTTTTCACTGCAGATCTGAAGACCGGGTAGAATTCGCGACATCGATGTGAAATCGGCGCGTCTCGCGCGCGTCGCGACGCACTGAGTCATGGGCTCTTAAACTACGTGCATGGTACGGCTTTCGGGTTTTCGCGACCTTAGAAGGAGCCTGCATGAAGTCCGTGAAGTCCGCTCGTTACGCCGCGACCCGAGCGCCGCGTGCGCTCACCGCCATCGTCGCCGCCGCCATCGTCGCGGCCTGCGCGCAAGGGGCGAGCGACGACGGCTCCGGGGATCCGGGCGGGGGCGTCGGGTCGACCACGGGCGGCACGGCGACCACCGGCGGCGGCAACGAGACGACGACGGGCGGCAAGGCCACCACCGGCGGCGGCACCGAGACGACCACGGGCGGCGACACGACGACGGGCGGCACAGGCACGACCGGAGGCGCAACGACGGGCGGCGGCACCACCGGTGGAGCGACGACGGGGGGTGCAACCACCGGGGGCGCGACGACGGGCGGTGCAACCACCGGCGGCACCACGTGCGTCACGGTGCCGGGAGGCACGTGCGGGATCACGCCGCAGTGCGGGTGCGGGTCGAACCAGACGTGCGTCGTCTCTCCGAACGCCGGCGCCGTCGCATGCGCCGCAGCGGGCAGCACCGCCGTCGGAAAGCCGTGCACCGCAAACACCGACTGCTCCGCTGGGAACGCCTGCGTCTTCAGCGCGTGTAGGCCCTACTGCACGCCCGTTGGATCGGCATGCCCAGGCACGGGCGGCGTCTGCGAGCAGGTGTACTCGAGCAGCGGGACGGCAATTCCGAACCTCAAGGTCTGCTCGATCAAGTGCGACGTTCTCTCGGCTACCGCCTGCGGCACCGGCAACGGCTGCACGTGGACGACCGGCATCGGCGTCGATTGCGAAAAAGTCGGCACCGGCACCAGAGGCGGGACCTGCACCTACGACACCGACTGCAAAGCCGGCCTCAAGTGTGACTCGGTCTTCAACCAATGCCTCAAGTGGTGCCGCGTCGGCAACGCGAGCGACTGCTCCGGCACGGGCGGCAGCTGCCTTTCCGAAGGCGTCGTCATCGATGGGGTAACCTACGGGACGTGCTTCTGACGTGAATCACGAGGTCTCCCATGGCGGTGTCCGAATTTCCGCGAAACCCCCGGCCTGAGTCGCCGTCGCAAGCCGCGGCGCCGGTGACGGTTGCCCAGCTGCGCGAGATGGCGCTCTTCGGTGCGCTCGGCGACGAAGTGCTCGACTATCTCGCGCGCACGCTCAAGGCCAAACGCATTGGCCCCGGTGAGTTCGTCTTTCGCGAAGGCGAGGCGGCGCGGGACTTCTTCGTCGTCCTCGACGGCGAGATGGAGGTCACAAAAAAGAGCCGCCGCGGGCGTGATTTGCGCGTGGCGATACTCGGCCCGGCAGACGTCTTTGGGGAAATGTCGATCATCGATTTGCAGCCGCGCTCGGCGACGGTGCAGGCGCTAGCGCCCGCGCGGCTATTGCGAATTACCAGCGAGGATATGGACGCTCTCTATCGCCACGATTTAAAGGCCTATGCGCTCATCGTGCTCAATATCGCGCGCGATATGTCGCGGCGCCTTCGTGTGACCGATTCGATCCTCGCCGACATCACGGCGAACGTCCTCGATGAGTACGTGATCAGCGGCAAACGCCCGCGCTGAGCGCGGTCGCGGTCTCAGCCGCCGTCGGCATCGGGTCGTGCGTCGGAGCTCGCGTCGCCCGCATCTGTTCCGCCGTCGGAGCTGCCGTCGATGGGCGGCGCCGCGGCGTCGAAATCGCCGGACGCGCCCGCATCACGGGTGCCCGGCGCAGGCGCGCTAGCGTCGCCGCTACCGCCCATGTCGCCGCTGCCTTTGCCGGCGTCGGCGCCATTTTCGGAGCCGTTCCCGCCCGCCGTGGGGGCCTCGTCCGAGAAGCCCGGCGGGAGCGGCTGCGGCTGAATCACGCACGCGACGAGGGCGCTCGCGCCGATCACGAGTGCGCTGCCGGCCAGCCACGTGAGGGCCTGAGTCCGCGTCATGTGTGGCCCGAGGCATCGAAAGGGGCCGCGTCGAGGGGGACGAAGATGATGCCCCCGTCGCCCGAGCCTGCGTCGACGTAGCCGCCGTCACTCGCGTCGCCCGCATCGACCGGCGCGCTCGCGCCGTCCGCAGCCGACGCGTCGGAGGCGCCCACCCCGCCGTCGTTGCCCAAGTCGCCGCCCCCGCTGGCATCCATGCTGTCCACCGGCGGAGCCGGCGTGCCCGTCGCCGTCCCCGGCGCGCCCGAATCGGCGGTGCCCGGTTTGTCGCCCGGCGGAAGCGGCTGCGGCTGGATGATGCACGCCGTGGCCGCGGCGAAGGCTGCGGCGGCCATCGCGACGGCCGCGAGGTTCCGAAGCCTGGCAAGGCGGCTGATGGTCTTAACGGCGATCATCGAAGTCGAAGCATCTCCCGGTGCATCTCCAGTGCCACGCGCGGCGGCCGCGCTTTCCGTGGCGGGCGCTGCGCGATCCGCGACAGCGAGCGCGGGGACGGACTCAGTCTGGCACAGCTTGCGGGCACCGTCCCGACGCTCCGCTCGCGCTCGGCTCGAGGCGCCCCGTTTTCTCCGGTGGGCGCGCGCCGATGACGCCTCGACATGTTGCCCGCGTGCGGCTTTGATCGTGAGACCCGATGGCAGCGGCCGCCAGCATTCGCGATGTCGTCAAACGTGTTCGCGACGGCCGCGACCGCCGCACGGTCATCGACAACGTGTCGTTCGAATTGGAACGCGGCGACCTCGTCGTCCTTCGCGGCCCGAGCGGCGCGGGGAAGACGACGCTGCTCGCCCTCGTCGGCGCGATGCTGTCGCCCACGAGCGGTGAAGTGTTCCTCGACGGCGAAGCGACATCGCGTTTGCGCGAGTCGCACCGCGCCCACGTTCGGCGGCACAAAGTCGGCTTCGTGTTTCAGGATTTGCAACTCATCGACGCGATGAGCGCCCTCGAAAACGTGCTCCTTCCGCGCATTCCCGACGGCGTCACGGCGACCGATGCGCGCCGCGCCCACACGCTGCTCGAGCGCTTCGGCGTCGGCGCTCTCGCCGCAACTCCCGCGCGCGCGCTCTCCGGCGGCGAACGTCAGCGCGTGGCCCTCGCTCGCGCCCTCATCGCGGACGCGCCGCTCTTGATCCTCGACGAGCCAACCGCCCACATCGACGACGCGCGCGCCGCGTCAATCGCGGGCGAGCTCGCGTCTCTCGCCCGCGAAGGCCGCGCGATCCTCGTGGCGACCCACGACGCGCGGATCGCCTCCCACGCGGCCATCACGCGCGTGCTCGACCTTGCCGGTGGCGTCCTCGCGCCGCAAGCTCGTGGTGGCGACGCGCCCGCGACGCCAACGCCGTACGCGCGATGATGAACCTCCTCGAACCTTGGGTGCTGCTGCGCCTCGCCGCGGGCCTGGTCGCGGTGCTGCTCTTCTTACGGGGCGCGCTCACGTCGTACCGCGTGCTGCGCCACTTCGACGTACGCCACGCGACCGAAGGGCAGCTCGCCCTCGAGAAGCAGGTGGAGCTCGGCTCGACGTTCGTGCGGGTCGCGACAGTCGTGCAGGTCGCGTCGCTCGTGATGACCGCCCTCACGGCCGACCGATTGAGCCGCAGCGTGCGCGGCGCGATGTGCGCATACGGCGTGCTGAACGCCAACGAGTGGGGCTTTCGCTCTCTCGGGGCAACGGCGGGCGTCGCGCTCTTGGCGGGCGTTCTCGCGCAGCTCTATGCGCTCGATGCGCGCGTCCGAGGGATGGATCTCGTGCGCCCCGTTGCCATCGCGACGCTGGTCGTCGTCCCGTTCGCATTGGCCGACTTCGCGCTCACGGCGCTCTTCCTCACGAAATTGGATCTGACCGCCGTCGCCTCGTGCTGCTCGGTGCAGCTCGACGCTGCCGACGCGGGGCAAGCGGGCTATGCGAGCGGCCCGCGCGTTCTCACGGTCATCGGTGCGAGCATCGCCGTTGCGCTCAGCGCCGGCGTCGCGTGGTTCGCGTCGCGTAAACCGTCGGCGCCGACCGTTGCGCTCGCGGGCGCCCTTGCGCTGTTCGCATTGCCCCTCGCCGTTGGCGCCGCCGTTCTCGAGGTCGCGCCCCACGCCTTCGAAGCACCGCAACACGTCTGCCCTTTTTGCCTATTGAAGAGCGACGTACTTGCCATTGGATATCCCCTTTTCGGCGCGATCTTCCTCGCGGTTGTCTGGGGCGCAGGCGCGGCGCTCGCGGGTGTTCTCGCGCGCGGCCCCGCGGCCCGCGAGGCGTTCGCCTCGTTTGCCCGCGAGCGCCTCCGCCGCGAGGTCGTCGCGTGGGCGGTCGTCGCCGTCCTTTCGATAGCGCCCGTCGTTCGCTACGCCGTCGTTTCGGGCGGTGGGTCGCTCTTCCCGTGACCCGCGCCTTGCGCCCATCGCGCCGCGCGCTGCTCGCCGGAGCCGTCGCCCTCGTCGCCTGCTCGAAAACCGGCGCCGACGCGCGCTGCGAGCTGTGCGGAATGAAGCTAGACCCCGCGAGCCCTTGGCGCGCCGAGCTCGTCGCGACCGACGGAAAAACCCACTCGTTCGACACGCCACGCTGCGCGCTCACGGCGCTTCGCAAAGGCAAAGTCGCGGGCTCGGGCGCGGCCGTGCGCGTTCAGGAGTTCTACGACCGCACGTGGGTCGCGGGAACCGAGGTCGACTTCGTCGTCGGCTCCGACGTCATCGGCCCGATGGGGCCCGACCTGGTGCCCGTGGGCCACGCCCGCGCGGCGAAGTTCGTCAAAGACCACGGCGACGGTCGCGCCCTCGCCCTCGATGCCGTCACGCCCGACGCCATGGACGCCATCAAGTGACGCTCCTCTAAAGCCCCTCGTCCTCCATGAGGCCGAAGTCCCACGTTTCATCGGGGTCGCGCACGCCAGCGAGGGTCGCCTCCACGCGTTGAAGCAGCTCGCTCCCGAGGGTGCCGTAGGCCGCTCGCACGCCGATCGCGACGCGCTTGTCCCACTGCCAGACGCGCGCCGCCGTGACCCCCTCGATGCCGTACACGAGCTCCAACGCGCGTCGGAGGCGTGGTGGCAGGCCGTTGCGATCGGCGCGATCGGGTCGCGAGGCGGGGCGGTCGTCGGTCATCGCGGAGACCCTCGCTAGCACGCTTGCGCGGCGCCCGCGGCGCTGCCTGCGAACAGCCCGAGCGCGGGCCCACGATTCGTCGAACAAAATGCGAAAAGCGCGTGCCCCGCCTCGGGGGCCCGCGCCGTTCTATTTCGCGTTACGAAATCGCGATACGAATACGAATTAGTTCGAAACGAAGATCGACTCGATTTCGGTCTTCACTTGCTCTTCGGTCTGGCTGCGGGCGATCGCGATTTCTTTCACGATGAGCGTGCGCGCGGTGTCGAGCATGCGTCGCTCGCCGAACGAGAGCTGCTTGTCGGTCTTCAGGCGGTAAAGATCGCGCAGCACTTCGGCCACGTCGTAGATCGATCCCGTCTTGATTTTGTCCATGAATCCGCGGTACCGGCGGTTCCACG
>JANXMC010000678.1 GCA_025354825.1 Myxococcales bacterium | reverse complement strand
CGCCGCCGACGTGCGCGCGGAGATGGTAGCAGGCTCGAACGTCCTATCGGTGACGGTCGACCGCGCCGCCCTCGGCCGCTACGGCCTCGACGCGAAGAGCGTATTGGACGCGGTCGCGGCGCTCGGCGGCGTCGAAGCCGGCACCGTCGTCGAAGGCGGCACGCGCTATCCGATTCAAGTGCGCTTCAACGCCGAATCGCGCAAGTCCGCAGAGACCATCTCGGCCCTTCCGGTGCGCAGCCACGACGGCGCCATTTTGCCCCTGGGCCAGCTCGCCACCATCGCCCTCGAGCCCGGCCCCTCCCAAGTGAGCCGCGAGGGGCTTCAGCGCCGCCTCACGGTGCAACTCAACGTGCGCGGGCGCGATTTAGGCACGTTCGTCGCCGATGCGCGGGCCGCTCTCGATCGCGAGGTGAAGCTCCCGCCCGGCTACTACACCGCCTGGGCCGGCGAGTTCGAGCGCCTCGAAAGCGCCACCCTTCGACTGCTGATTATTATCCCGATCACGCTGGCCCTCATTCTCGTGCTGCTGATTGCCACCTTCGGAGCTCTCCGTCCGGCGCTCCTCATCTTTCTGAACGTGCCCATGGCCGTCACCGGCGGCGTTTTCGGTCTCGCGCTTCGGGGGATGGACTTCAGCATCAGCGCCGGGGTCGGCTTCATCGCGCTCTTCGGAGTCGCCGTGCTCAACGGCCTCGTCCTCGTCTCGTCGATGGAGCGGCTTCGCGCAGGGGGAATGGGCGTTTCCGAAGCCGTCTTCGCCGCTGCCGAGGGGCGCCTGCGGCCGGTGCTCACCACGGCGCTCGTCGCGTCGCTCGGGTTCTTACCCATGGCGCTCGCCTCGGGCGCGGGCGCCGAAGTCCAGCGTCCGCTCGCGACGGTCGTGGTGGGCGGCATCGTAAGCTCGACACTGCTTACGCTGCTTGTGCTCCCCGCGGTGTACCTGCTCGCAACCCGAAGTGCAGAGACGAGTAGCGCGATCGCAAATGCCCCGACCGCGGGCACCACTTCGGCAGATTAGCCCCACCTCTCGACGACGAGCTGAGGTCGGAGCAGGCGCGCTGCTCGGTAATTTGAGCCGTGCGCGAGGGGAGCACGCGAATTGCAATTCACGGCGGGCATGGCGAACAGGGCAATCGCGCGCGGCAGGTGGGATATGGCAATCACGCTCTTCGCGGGCGCGCTCATCATCACCTCCGTCGCATGTGGCGACGACGAGCCGCCCGTGGGGAGCGCCGAGGCGGACGGCGTGCGCACGGTACCGAACGGCGCCGTCACGGGTAGCGGCTCGGGCAGCGGCACGGGCAGCAGCACGGGCACGCAGACGACGGGCGGCGGCACCACTGGAGACGGCACCGGCGGCGGGACGACCGCGGGCACGACGACAGGCGCCACCACGGGAACGACGGCGGGCACGACGGGTTGAGAGGGCGCGGGCGAAGGACCGGTGCGACGCCACGCCATGGATCCCCCATTGCCCACTTCAGATGGAGTGGCCTTTTCCGACCTCGACACTATTCGCACCTCGCGGCGCGCGTAGAGGCTTGCGCAGCGGCTGATTTCGGGTGAATCGAACTCGCGGACCGGCAGTGCCTCGGTCCCCTGGTGCGAGGTGGCTCGAATGACGGAACGCGGCAGACGAGACGGGCGCGAGGGGCGAGGCGGGCGCGCGACGAGCTCCCACGCCATCGACACGCGCCTCGTACCGGCCCGCAACAGCGACCCGTGGTTCGACATCGATGTCGACGCCACGCCCGATCGCCCCTTCGACGCCTCGCACGGGCAACGCGACGAGACCTCTCACGTCGCGCGCCGCCGCGTATCGACGGTCGACCCGAACGAGATCACGCTTTGTGATCTCATCGACATGATCGAAGAAGAGCCGCTCCCCGTCGGCGATGGCGTTGGAGCTCACCTCGGCGACCCGGCTCTCGACTCGGTGGCTCGCATGGCGCGTGCGGCGTCCCTCGCGCCGCTGCGCATCGTTCCGTCGCCCACGCCACCGCCCGCGCGCTCGCGCTCGCGCCGCCCTCGCGTCGTGCTGCCGCCGCCCCCGTCGCGCGGCACGTTGATCGCCACGGCCGTCGTCGCGGGCCTCGCGACGCTCGCGTGCGTGGCCGTCGTCGCGCTCATCGTCACGGTGCGGTCGCGCACCGGCCGCATCGAGCCGCGCGTCCTCTCGCCGAGCCTCTCGGATCTCTCTACGCCGACGCCCGCCACCGCGCATGCAACGACGTCGACGAGCGTGCCCGCGAACGCATCGCCGACGGCGCCCTCGGCAGCCTCCGCGTCGCCGCGCGTCGACATCGCGAGCCTCCCCCGCCCTTCGTCGGGCACCGTCATCGGCCTCCCCGCCCGCCGCCTCTGGATCGACGGTCACCTCGCCGGCGAAGGGACCGCGGTCGTGCGTTGCGGCCCGCACAGCGTGCAGGTGGGCTCCGCTGGAACGCCGCGCGACGTCGACGTCCCGTGCGGCTCGTCGATCCGCGTCGCGCCGTGATGCGCGCGTAGGGCGCACCCTCGTCTGCAAGCGCGCTGCGAGCGGAGACACGCGCGCGTTGTCGTCGGATAGCCCTTTTTCCTCGCGAGCGGCAGCGGCGGGCGTGCGGTGCTACGCCGTCCGCCCCTCGAAGGCCGGCGCGCACTCTCGCGCGGCGCACCCTTCGAGAGCTTTCGGAGAAATGTCGAACATGCGTAGCCATTCAATCTTCCTCGGCGCGGTCCTCGGTCTCTTCGTCGCGTCCGCGACCGCCTGTGCGGCCCCCACGAGCGACGTCACCGAAGACGGAAGCGAAGCGCTCTCGGGCTCCACCGCCGACAGCGCACGCGCCAAGAAGCCCTTCGCCCGTGGCGAAGGGTCAGCCGCCATCGTCGCCGCGCTCACGGGCGGTACGTTCGCCGGCAACCTCAACGAGGGCGACGGCGACGGGACGATCTTCGCAAACGTCGTCCTCAACGCCAACGGGACGTTCGCCGCCAAAGCCGGCCGCCCGTCGGAGTTCTTCCACAACGAGCGCTTCGACGAAAAAGGGCGCTGGGGCATCGAGGCGTTCAGCGTCGACACCGGCACCGGCACCGTCGTTCGCCACTCCCTCGTGCTCAACACGGCGACCCACGGCGTGACCCAGTACGACTTCAACGCCGACCCCGCAGCCGACGGCTCGGGCTTCGTGTTGAACGACCAGCCGGTGCAGCAGCAGTTCGATCGGATCTTCGTATTCTGATCGCGCGGCGCGCGAGCCATTAAAGAGAAACGCGCGCTTCTCGCATATCGCGAGAGGCGCGCGTTCCGTTCGTGATCTCTGATTCAGCGAATCAGACGTGTCGTGTTCTCAGTTGCAGGTCTTGCCGCAGATCGAGCCGACTTCCGCGACGCACTGGCTGTCCCAGGTGTTGTTGCAACAGTACGAGTCCTGCGCGCAGATCGACGTCGCGCAGCTGTCGCACGTCGACTTGAGCTTGGCGCCCGTCGAGCAGATTGCGTGGGTGCAGGTCGAGCCGCCGCCCGTCGTGCCGCCTGCCGTCGTCCCGCCCGTCGTGGTGCCGCCACCCGTGCAGCTCGACTTGCAGATCGAGGCCACTTCGCTGACGCACTGGCTGTCCCATGCCGTGCTGCAGCAGTACGAGTCCGACGCGCAGATGCTCTGCGCGCACGGGTCGCACGACGCCGTGAGCTTGGAGCCCGAGGCGCAGATCGCGTGGCTGCACGTGCTGCCGCCGCCGGTCGTCGAGCCGCCCCCCGTCGTCGTCCCGCCGCCGGTCGTCGAGCCGCCGCCCGTGGTGGTGCCGCCGCCGGTCGTCGTGCCGCCACCCGTCGTGGTGCCGCCGCCGCCGCTCACGAGGAGCGCGCCGTTCGGCGTGCCGAGCCCCGTGGGGCCGTCGAAGCCGGCCCCCGACGTGCAGAGGTACGAGCCGCTGCACGTGCCGTTCTTGCCCGTCGTCACGTCGTAGTACGAGCCCGTGTGCGCGTACGCATACTGAGGGCCGTCGCCGTTGTGACCGGTGAGCGCATAGATGGCGGCGACGATGGGCGAGCTCGCGCTCGTGCCGCCGACGATCTGCCAGCCGTTGCCGCCGTACGTGTCGTAAACCGCAACGCCCGTGTTCGGGTCGGCGACGGCGGATACGTCTGCGACGGTGCGCTTCGCGCAGCCGGTATCCTTCTGCCAGCTCGGCTTCGCGATGTACTTGCTGCACCCCGAGCCCGCGCCGCTCCACGCGCCTTCGGCCCAGCCGCGCGTGTTGCTCGACGTCGTGAGGCTGGTGCCGCCGACCGCGAGAACCCCGGGCGCCGAAGCCGGGAAGCTCACGCCGTAGCCGCTGTCGCCGGTGCTCGCCGTGATGAGGACGCCGGGGTGGTTGAAGTACTGGTTCGACACCGACGCGACGCTGCTGTCTTCGTCGCCGCCGTAGCTGTTGCTGATGACGGAGGCGCCGAGGGAAACGGCCGTGTTGACGGCAATGCCGAGATCGTCCGTCGATGCCGTGGTGGCCTCGACGAGGATAATCTTGCAATCCGGGCATACGGCACTTGCCATATCGAGGTCGAGGGCGATTTCACCGGCCCACCCCTGATCGGCAGTCGGGTAATTGCTCTGCTGACCGGTCTGATTGACTTTTTTGAAGCAGCCGCTCGCCGTGGTGCACGCCGCAATGCCGAATTGCGAGCGGTACTTGTTCATGTCCGCTTCGGCGTTGGGGTCGTCCTGGGCGTCGATGATGGCGATCGTCTTGCCGGCGCCGCCGCTGGTCGGAAGCTTGTACGCGCTGCGAAGCTGCGTGGGGCCGATGCCCGACGGGGTCGCGTCGGCGGCGAACATGGGGTGGTTGTCGGTACGAACCTTCGCAAAACAGCGGGCAAAGCCGGGCTTCGCGGCGGCGCAGAGGTCGCGGTACGGATTCTGCGGCACGGCAGCGAGGAGGGCAACGTCGTCGCTGCTCGAGCCCTGAATTTCATCGACGGCGCTGTTGCTGCTGCAGCCCACCGCGATGAGAAGCGGCATAGCAACCGACGCTGCACGAAGAACGGCCTTGGAATATCGCATGAGAGACAACTCCTGAGTTGGAGGCGCACCGGAGCGCGCGGTTCGTATCCAAACGACGCAAATTAATCTGCCCGCGCTGGACTGCGACCTTCGGGCGTAGAAGCCTCGAACGACGCACGCGGTCACACGTAGCGGTTCGCTGACTCAGTGGTCGCCGAAGTGGCAATCAAATCGAGTCGCGCCATCCACCTATGTCTCTGGATACGGGTTCGTCCACACAGAATGACGAAGAGACGGCGCCGAGATTGCGTACGGCGACGTTTTCACGATTAGCGCACAGGGTTTTCGCGCCGGGGCGGAGTTTGAGGCCAATTGCCACTTTCGACGCGCCGTCGACGTAGGGAATCAACGCCGAATTTCTACAACTTTCTGCAATTGCGAATTCAGCCCGAAGCCTGCGTACTCTCTATGAATATTGCTTCATGAAGGGCGGTTCATAAATAGCAAAAAAGCGGCGATATCGAAGGATATCCGCCGCCTGCTCATGCGTATTCAGATTGAATGAATAGGCCCTACGCGACAGCCATGGATGGCGCGGGCGGAAGCTTCTTTAGAAATCGAATTTGACGCCCACTTGCACCCACCGAGGCGTATTGGGGCGCGCGCCGTACGTGCGTCGCGAGACGATGTCGTGCGCGTCGAAGATGTTCCGGACGTTCGCGTAAACGCGAAGCGCTTTGTAGACCGTCAGGTAGGCGCTCATGTCGAAGACGACCTGCTCGTCGGTGTGGAGCGCACCCGACACCTGCGCACTGCCCGCGACCTCGCGCATCGACGCCACGTAGGTCATCGCGCCGTTGATGCCACCCCGCGCAGTCTCGACGCCTACAGTCGCATTGAGCGGATGGCGCCGTGAACGAGCCAATCGGCGTTCGCCTTCGCGAGCCCCGCGAAGGTGTAGACGATGCCAATCTGACTACGGAATATCCAAAGCCAAAAGACGGGCGCCTCGACGAGAGGAGCCCGACCTTTTTCGCGCCCACCATGCGTCGACGGAATAGGCACGATGGGCGGGCGGATCGACGACTTCTTCGTGAAGCCGCATTTCCACTTTACTCTGCCCCATGCCCCACTGCTGCACGGACGCGCCGTCGGTGAACGGCAAACGGACGACGCCGGCGGTGCCCAACGTCGTGTCGAGCGCGCCCGTAGGGAGACCTTTAACGACGAGCGTCGCGAGGCCGGCAACGTTTGCGGCGTCGCTGAGGACGCCGACGCCGTAGATGTTCCCCGTCGCGTTGTAGGTCACGTTGAAGGTACGCGCGTGGCCAGCCGTCGTAGTCGGAAGGACGATCGGCGCCGGGCCGACGGCCGCTTCGCCCGCGTAGATAGACGTCGACGTGGAGATGCGGACACGCGCAAAAGTCCGGCGAAATCGATGGTTTTCATCGCGGGATAAAGGGAAGTTAACGTCGAGCTCCCCCCGAGAGGTGCGCGTCCCTCGATTTTCACTAGGCTGCGCGCCGTGCACGGGTGCTCGGTCGTCGCAGTTGCCGCGATTTTCGCTGGAATTTTAGGCTGCCAATGGGCAGGCCAAGCGCCTCGTCCGCCGGCCGGCCAAGGACGAGCGCCGAGCGAAACCGCGCGCACTCGGTCCGCGCTCCGAGACGGCGGTCCACCGCTCGACCTCGATACCGTGCGCGACGTGCTGTTCCCCGAGGGGGGCCCTCTCCGCGAAAACGGCACAAAGGGCGACAGCGCCGCTCGCCCCGCGCGCTGCCTCGCGACGATGGCTCACGATGCGTGCGTTCGAACGCTCCTTTCGAAGCGCTACGCGAACGACCCCGAAGCGTCGGTCTTGGCCCTCGCTCTTTACGAAAAAACAGGCTCCGTCGCCGGCGTCGAATCGCCCCGGTCGTTTCTCGGCACGCACGTGGGCGACGTCGACGTTCTGCCCGCACTGCCCATTGGCGAATACCGCCACCATCTCGCGTGGGTGCTTTCATCCCTCGAAGCGTTCGCGACCGTGCTGCAGCAGCTTGGGCGCGTTGCCGACAAGCCGATTGCGTTCCGCGTCACGCAACTACCGTTGCGCTTTTACCGCACCGAGCGCGCTCGCTTTCCGTCTGCCTATTTCGTCGACGGCTCGGTGGCCTACAACGTTCACGGTGAGCTTCACGATACCGAAGTAAGCTCGCGCGAAACTCTCATGCACGAGCTATTTCATTTGAACGACGCTCGCGAATCCGATTGGTCCGAGGGCGCGCTCGGCCCAATTTACGACCATATCGCCCTCAAATGCCACGGGAGCGACGCGTGTCTCCGACGCTACGCGCCCCACGAGACACGCGTCGCAGGCGGCACCTTTTACGCATTTCACAGCGCCACGGGGAGCGTGGCCGAATACGGCGCCGAGCTTGCAATTCGGTATTACCGCGAACAGCGGGCGCGCATCGTGGGGATTCCGATGAAGGCGCCACCGTTCAAATGCCGAGCGCCCGAAAACCTCGCCGCGTGGAATCTCTTGGCGGAGACGTTCTTCGGGGGGGCCGATCTCGTTCCGCCGTGCGTCGTGTTCGACTGAGCGCCCCTATTGGGCGTACGATGCGCCCCATGATTTTCAAGATCCTCCAGCAGATGAAAAAGTCCCTCGGGCAGGTCGACACGATGCTCGCCGCGGGCGAGGCCTACGCGA
>JANXMC010000648.1 GCA_025354825.1 Myxococcales bacterium | reverse complement strand
TCACGGTCGCCGCCTTCAAGGACGGTTGGCTGTGCACCGGCGACCTCGGCTACACGGTGGACGGGAACGTCTTCATTTGCGGCCGCCTGAAAGACGTCATCATCATTCGCGGGCGCAACTTCTACCCGAGCGACATCGAGTGGGCGGTGAGCGAGCTCCCCGGGATCCGCCGCGGAAACGTGACGGCCTTCGGCGTGAGCGTCGACGGCGAAGAGCAGCTCGTGGTCTGCGCCGAGGCCTTCCAGAGCGACGCCCTCAACGTGCGCCTCCCGGGGGCGGACGGCGTGGGGGGCGCCGAGATGCCCCTCGCGGACGCCATCGCGTCGACCGTCAGCGCGCAGTTCGGCGTGACGGCCCACAAAATCGTTCTCGTCCCTCAGGGCTCCCTCCCGCGGACATCGAGCGGGAAGCCTCAGCGGCGCAAGACCAAGCAAATGTTTGAGGATGGGCTCCTCACCCGGCCCAAAGGCGTGCTAGATGGGCCCGCTCCGAGGGAGCCGGGGTCGGGCCTCTCAGGAGAGGTTCAGGCGTGACGCCAGCCGTAAACGGCGGTTCACGCCGCTTCGGTCGAGAAGGTGTGGCCGCCGCGGCACATCAGGCATGAGCTAGCTGGATTTCCCCGGGCGCCGTTCCCGGGGTGGGAGATAGGCGATGGCAAGCAGTCGGGCAGAGCTCCTCACGTTGTTTCAGAAGACCGCGACGGAAGTCGTGGAAAAAGAGTTCGGACACGTCCAGGAGGCGACTGTCATCAGCGAGCTCGGGATCGACTCGCTCGGCATGCTCGAAATCGTCGGGTCGATGGAGCGCCAGCTCAAGATCCAGATTCCGGACGACCAGCTCGCCGGGATCAACACGGTCAAGGATTTGCTGGAGGTTGTCGCCAAGCGCGAAACCACCGCGGCGAAGTGACGCCGAGCGCTTCGTAGAAACGTGAGAAGGAGAGAGTCATGTCGAACGAAGGTCTGAAAGAAGAGCTGAGAGCCCTCATCTCGGAGATCGCGGAGGTCGACGAGATCCCCGACGAAACCCACTTCAAAGACCTCGGCATCGACTCCATGATGGGCGTCGAAATCGTCGCGGCGATCGAGCGGAAGTACCAAATCAAGATCCCTGACGCCGAGCTGACAGAGATCTCGTCGCTCGCGAAATCGTTCGACTTGGTCCGCTCGAAGCTCGAAGCCCAATCAGCAGCCTGAGGCCGGCGGCCTGAAGGCGGACGGCTCCGCGCCGCTAGCCCATCGTCGATACGCCGCGCGGCCTTCCGGGTCGTGCGGCGTTTCTCATTTCGGTCGTGATAGAAGTGCCGGACCGATATGTCCGCACCGCTCTTCGAGAAACTCCCCGCCCAGCTCAATTTCCCGAAAGAGGAGCACGAGGTCCTCGCGCTCTGGAAAGAGCGTCGCGTCTTCGCGCGAACCCTCGAAGCGCCCGCCGATGCGCCGACGTTCGTCTTCTACGAGGGGCCGCCCACCGCGAACGGAATGCCGCACAACGGGCACGTCCTGACGCGCGTGACGAAGGATCTCTTCCCTCGCTACAAGACGATGCGCGGCTACCGCGTCCCGCGAAAGGCCGGCTGGGACACACACGGCTTGCCCGTCGAGGTCGAGGTCGAGAAGACGCTGCGCATCCACGGCAAGGCGGCGATCGAGGAGTACGGCGTCGAGCCGTTCATTGCAAAGTGCATCCAATCGGTCTTCCGCTACACCGACGAATGGGAGCGGCTCACCGAGCGCGTGGGCTTCTGGGTCGATCTCCCGAGCGCCTACGTCACGTACCATAAGAGCTACGTCGAGAGCGTCTGGTGGGCGCTCTCCGAGCTGTTCAAAAAGGGGCTGCTGTACCAAGGGCACAAGGTCGTCTGGTGGTGGGCCCAAGGCGGCACGGCGCTCAGCTCGGGCGAGGTTGGCGAGGGGTACAAAACCGTCGACGACCCGAGCGCGTACGTCGCGTTCCCGCTCGTCGAGCCGCTCGACGGGCAGACCGCGTCGCTCCTCACGTGGACGACGACGCCGTGGACCTTGCCGTCGAACATGTTCGCGGCCGTCAATCCGGCCCTCGATTACGCCGTCGTCGAGCACGCCGGCGCACGCTACGTCGTCGCGCTGAAGCTCATCGACGAGCTGAAAAAGAAGCTCAAAGACGACACGCTGGCGCCGCTCTTCGAGATCTCGGGGCGCGATCTCGTCGGCAAGACGTACCTCCCGCCGTTCCACTTTTTCTACAAGGACATGGGGCACGGAAGTGCGATCGCGAAGAGCGGAGAAGAGCGCGCGCTGCGGTGGCGCGTCCTCGCGGCAGACTTCGTCACGCTCGATGCCGGCACCGGCGTCGTTCACATTGCGCCGGCCTTCGGTGAGGACGACTTCAACGCGTTTCGGAAGGACATCGCCGAGCTTGCGCAGCCGACCGAGGCGAGTGAGCTCCTCTGCCTCGTGAAGCCCGACGGGACGTTCGACGACCGCGCCGGCCACTACGCGGGCAAGTGGGTGAAGGACGCGGACAAGGAGATTCTCGCAGAGCTCAAAGAGCGCGGGACCCTCGTTCACTCCGAGATCTACCGCCACGATTACCCGTTCTGCGTGCGCGCGGATCAAGACCCGCTGATCCAGTACGCGCGGCCGGCTTGGTACATCCGGACGACCGCGATGGCCGACAAGGCCATCGAGAACAACCGCACGATCAACTGGCTGCCGCCGCATATCAAAGAAGGTCGCTTCGGCGATTTCCTCGCGAACAACGTCGACTGGGCGCTGTCGCGCGAACGCTTCTGGGGCACGCCGCTGAACGTTTGGGTGAACGACGTGACGGGCGCCATGGAGTCGCCCGCGTCGATGGCGGAGATCCTCGCGAAGAATCCGAACGCGTTCGACTACTTCAACGAAGCGAAGAAGAAGGACCCGAAGCTCAGCGAGCACCTCGTCGTCCACAAGCCGTGGGTCGACGCCGTCACGTGGCAGAACCCCGGCGAAGCGGGGACGTACCGCCGCGTTCCCGAGGTCATCGACGCGTGGTTCGACTCGGGCTGCATGCCGTTCGCGCAGTGGGGTTTCCCCCACCAGGGCCAGGCGCAGTTCAAAGAGAGTTTCCCCGCCGACTTCATCTCGGAGGCGATCGATCAGACGCGCGGCTGGTTCTATTCGCTCGTCATGATTTCGACGCTCGTCTTCGATGAGAGCACGCAGAAGCGCTTCGGAATCACGCCGGTTCACGGGTATCCGCTGCCGTTCAAGACGTGCATCGTCCTCGGCCACGTCAGTGATCGCGAGGGGAAGAAAGAGTCGAAGCGTCACGGCAACTACACGCCGCCCGAGGTCATTCTCGAGAAGGTCAGCCTCGACTTCGCCGTGCTGAATGCGGCCGACGCGCCGGGCTTTGGTGCGGGCGCGCAGCTCGAGCCAGGGGTCGCGTGGATCTGCCGCGAAGACCTGGAAGGGCTCGACTTGATCGAGGGCGCGAGCGTCGCGCTCTACCGCGACGACGTGCGCGACGTGGTGCGAACGCTCACGGTGAAGGTCGGCAAAAAGCTTAAGCGGCGTGTGATCGTGCTGCCGCCGAGCGAGGTCGATGCGCTGTCGCTCGCGGCGGGTCCCAAGGGCGCCGACATCAAGCCCGTCGAAGTGCCGTGGCTCCCGGTCGCGCAGCGCGTGACCCTCGAAGACCCGAAATCGCCTGCGCCCGGCGCCGACGCGTTCCGTTGGTTCTTCTACGCATCGAACCCGCCGTGGAACGCCACGCGCCATTCGCTGTCGAACGTGCGCGCGCTGCAGAAGGACTTCCTCGTGAAGCTCCGCAACGTGTGGTCGTTCTTCGCTATTTACGCGAATATCGACGGCTTCGATCCGTTCGCGCCGGCGCGCGCGCCGCTGGCCGCGGGCGACAAGGCCCACGAGCTCGATCGCTTCATCTTGAGCGAGCTTGCGATCACCACGCGCGACGTGACGCGCGACCTCGACGGCTACGACGTTTACGCCGCGACGGGGCGCCTCTCGGCGTTCGTCGAGTCGCTGTCGAACTGGTACGTGCGACGCAGCCGCGAGCGGTTCTGGCGATCGGGTTGGGACACAGACAAAGAGGTCGCCTACGCGACGCTTTACGAATGCCTCGTGACGCTCTCGAAGCTGAGCGCGCCCTTCGTGCCGTTCATGGCCGAAGCGATGTACCAAAACCTCGTTTACGTGCCGGCGCAGCGCTCGGCTGCCACGGGAGGCGCGCCGAAGAATGTGCCCGACAGCGTGCACCTCACGACGTATCCGGCGGCCGACGAGGCGCGCATTGACGCCGAGCTGTCGGCGAAAATGGCCGCGGTGCGCGAGGTCGTGTCGCTCGGTCTGCAGGTGCGGACGCAGCACAAGCTGAAGGTCCGGCAGCCACTTCGCGCGGCGCACTTGGTCCTCGCGAAGTCGGCCATGCAGGCCAAGCTCGCGGGCTCCGAGGCGATGATCCAAGACGAGCTCAACGTCTTGTCGCTCCACTACGTGCCGTCCGAAAAGACGCGCGACTACGTCGACTACAAGCTGAAGCCGAACTTCCGCACGCTCGGCCAACGCGGCCTCGGGCGGCAGGCGCAGGAGCTGAAGAAGTCGATGGGCGCGATGACCGTGGAGCAGGCGGCGACGCTTCACGCCGAGGTTCTCACGGCCGGCAAAGGCACGTTCGGCGGCGTCGAGCTGCTCGCGGAAGATCTCGAAGTGTCCTTCGAGACGAAACCTGGCTTCGCGGCCGCGGGTGGTCGCATCGGCGTGGTCGTCGTCGAGACGACGCTGGACGACGAGCTGCGCGAGCTCGGGTTTATTCGCGAGCTTCAGAACCGCGTGCAGGCTGAACGCAAAGAGATGGGGCTCGAGTACACGGACCGGATCACGCTGACCATCGAGTGCAGCGAGCGTGTCAAGACCATCCTCGAAACGCGCGGCGATGAGATGGCGCGCGAGGTGCTAGCCGAGGCGCTCATCGTGAAGGTGCGCCTCGCGGGCGCTGCCGACGCGACCGCAAAGAGCCGCGGCAACGAAGGCAAACCCGTGGTCGCCGACGCGGGCGCACATGCGAGCACGGAGACGGAGGTCGAGGGTGAGACACTGATGCTCCACCTGCAAAAACGCTGAGGGCGCGTCGCCCGAGCAGCACTCGTCTGTTATCGTTCTGGGAGTGGGGGGGATGCGCGTGAGCGCGCCCGAGAAGGGGATGCAGGTGTTGAAGGCCAAGCGCCAGACGTTGCCGCAGGAGGCTGTTCGCAAGGCCCCGCTTGCACGCGCCGAGATCCTCGACAAGGCGACCCGCGGGCGCTTCGAAGAAGAGCTCGACGCCGCGACGAAGCGCCGCCCCACCAACGAAGCCAAGGTCGTCGGCGCGCTCCGCACGGTCGCGCCCATGAGTCCGGCCCTGCGCACCGTGATGGCCGAGACGGCCTCGGTGATGATCCGCCGAGGCTCCTACGACCGCGAGCTGTACGCCGGGTCGCTCCGCTGCCTGGCCGAGTGCGCCGACAAGTCCGTTACGGCGCTCCTCAAGCTCGCCCTCGCGAGCGATGATGCGGGCGGCAGCGCGGCCCTCAGCGCCGCCAGCTTCTCGCGCGATCCGGCGCTCACACCGCTCCTCGCAAAGCTCGCAGCCAGCCGGCAGTCGCACATGGCGTTCAGCGCCGAGACCGCCCGCGTCGCCCGCGGTGAGTCGAACGGCGCGCACCTCACGTCGCTCGCGCCGATGATCAAAGAGAGCCACCGCATCTCCTTGTGCGTCGAGCTGTTCGTGCCGCTTGTTCGCAGCGCGCCTATTCCCGTCGCCATCGGCCCGGCCTTGGGCGTGCTGCGGAGCGCCGAGCGGCATTTGGGTCGCTGGTTGGTGCTCGCCGAAGTCGCGGCCCGCGCAGGCGACCGCACACCGGTCGACGAAGCAAAAGAACGTTCTGAAGTGGGCCCGTCGAGCGCTCGCTCGGCGTGGTCGCTCGTGCACTGGGCGCTCCTCGACGCCGTCGCCGCCAAAAATGGCGACCCCGCCGTCGTCAGCCCCACGGTGAGGCCAACGGTCGAACTGATTGCGCGCTTGTCCGACAGGCCGAGCGCAAACCGGGACACGACGTTTCTCTTTCGCATGGCGCAGGCGAAGGCCAGCGTCGCGAAGGCGATGCTCGAATCGCTCGCGAAGGCGCTGCCTCTCGCGGACGAAGTTGCCATCCGCGCGGCCCTCTATCTGGCGCGTGACTACGGGCGGCGGGACCTCGTCGAGGCACTCGTCGTTGCAGCTACCGATACCAAGAAGGACGAGCTCCGTGGCCTCGCGGCCGCTGCGCTGTGGGACATCGGCGACGCCGCCTCGCGCGACAAGGCGCGTGAGCTGGCCGACGAGCTCGTTCTCTCGAAGATCATCGGCAACGTGGCGTGGGGCGCGCTTATCCGCGCTGCCGCGGCACGTGGAGGGTCTCCAACTCATTCCTCCAACGCGCACGGCTCCGCCGATGGGGTTGTTGCAGAAGCATCTTTCCGATGGACGCAGTGGGGTTGGCTCGAATAGCGCGTAGCTCGAAACGTGAGGCCTCCCGCGTGGGGCCGAGGGCGCTCACAGCGCTTATTTTGGCAGCCACGGGGCTGTTCACAGCGCGAGCCCCGGCCGAGCCTTCGGTCCCCAATGTGGCATCCGCACAGACGCCCGCGGCGAAAGTGGTCGTCACCGTCGATGCCGACGACGACGACGCCGACGGGGCGCCCGATCTTTCCCAAACGCCGCTTCCGAAGGCGGCGCAGGTCGACCTCGTCGCGCTTCCGGTGTCGGTCATCGGCGCGACGCTTCACCCCGTCGCCGGCGCGGACCGCGCGCGCATCATCGCCGACGGCCGCGTCGTCCCGTGGGACCGCCCCGTGCCTGCAGGTGCCGCGCTTCAAGGGCTCGCCCCTGGCGCGCTCCGCCTCATCGTGCAGCCGCGCAACGGCCGTGCACGCGGCGAGGGCGCGACCCTCGACGTCGACGTCCGCGGCCTCCGTTTCCGCGACGGCGAGAACACCTACGTCGACCCCGCCCGCGCACAGGCGTCGCTTACCCGCACGCCGCCCGCTCGCGTTGCGCCGTCGCCCGACGCTCGCTTCGACGACCCCGACGGCCTCCGCGTCGTTCTCGAGCTCGAGGACGACGGCACCAGCGCGCGGCAGCTCCCGCAGATCACCGTCGAGTCGTACTCGGCGGCCGGTCAGCGCATGGACGAGATCCCGACGCTCGCCCTCGGCCAGAGCGAGTGCGCCGGTGCACGCCGCGAGGTTCGCTGCTTTGCGAGCGCTCCGCTTCGCTTCGTCGCCGACGACGTCGACCGTTCGCACCCGCTCGTTGCGGGCCGCGCGCTTCGCACCGAGGTCGGCGGCGCCATCGTCGTCCGCACAGACGGACGCAAGGCGCAGATGATCCGCGTGCTCGGCCCCCGCCAGTCGGCCGTGGGCTCGATTGGCCGCCTTCGCGCGCGCGTACGCCCGATCATCTTCCGCGTCGCGCCCGGCAGCGCGCCCGCCGTGGGCGGCACGGATCTCGGCGCCATCGCGTCGATGCGGGGTGAGCTCGCCACGGCGTCGGCCGTGTGGGGCCAATGCGGCGTCTCCCTCGGTGACGCGAAGGCCCTCGAGGTCGCCATCGTGGACCCCCCGCCGCCGTTCCTCATCGCCCTCGGTGACGACCTGGGCATCCCGGCGAGCGGCGGCGAGATCCACCTCAAGGTCGACGGCAAGCCCGTCTCGGTCACCACGGCGCGCGGCCGCTCCACCGACGCGGTCGCCTACGACGTCGCGAAGGCCGTCGAAAAAGCCGGCTTTCTCGCCACTGTCTCACCGAATGCGCGCATCGGACCGGCCGTCGCCGGCAGCGTCGACGTGCTCGTTCGCAAGCGCAACGGCGCGTTCGCCACGGTCGAAGCGCAAACCCTCAACGCGCCTCTCACCACCGATGCGACGCTCTCGGTTCGCATCGGCTCGGTCGATCTCAGCGACGGCCTCCAACACTTCCGCGACATGGATGCGGTCGCCGGCACGCTCGAAGAGCGCACGCTTTTGAAATCGATCGACGACGGCGATCCGCGCACCGTCGAGCTCGTCGTCGTCCCCGCCTTCGCCGGCGGCGTCCGTATCGGCGAGTCGTTCATCGGCAGCGACGCCTCGAGCCTTCGCAACGCCGTCATCCTCGACCGCGCCGGCGTCCGCGCTCGTCGTAGCAGCCTCACGCTCGCCCACGAGCTCGGGCACGTGCTGCTCGACATGCCGGACCACCCCGAT
>JANXMC010000549.1 GCA_025354825.1 Myxococcales bacterium | reverse complement strand
TTCGGCGTGCGGGCAACATCGAACTTCTGCGAGTCGGGGAAGACGTCCTCGTCGCGGTTCGCGGACGAGTAGTACATGACGACCTTGTCGCCCTCGTTGATCTTCACACCGCGAATCTCGGAGTCTTTCGTCGCGGTGCGGCGGAAGTACATGACCGGGGTGACCCAACGCAGCATCTCTTCGACGGCCGACGCGGTCAGCGACGGATCGGCGATGAGGCGCGCGAGCTGCTCGGGGTTCTCGAGGAGAGCGAGCATGCCGCCCGAGATGAGATTGCGCGTGGTCTCGTTCCCCGCCACGGCGAGGAGCAGGAAGAACGCGTCGAACTCCATCTCCGAGAGACCTTCGCCATCGATCTCGGCATTCATCAGAATGCTCACGAGATCCTCTCCCTTCGCGCCTTTGCGCGCCTCGGCGAGCTCGTTTGCGTACATCCAGACTTCCATCGCGGCCTGCTTGCCGTCTTCGAAGGAGTTCTGAAATTCCGGATCGTCGAAACCGATGAGGCGGTTCGACCACTCGAAGACCTTGTGGCGGTCGTCTTGCGGAATGCCGAGGAGCTCGGCGATGACCTGCAGCGGCAGCTCGGCGGCGGCGGTCGTCACGAAGTCGGCAATCTTGTCGGTCGGCACGCGATCGAGAATCCCGATCGTGGCGGCGCGAATGCGCGGCTCCATCCGAGCGACCATCCGCGGCGTGAACCCTTGGCTCGCAAGCTTGCGGAACTTGTTGTGCTGCGGCGGATCCATGTTCACCATCATCATCTGGATCGCCGAGAGATCTTCCGGCGGGTAATCCTGGATGTTGGTGCCGCCGCGGTGCGACGAGAACCGCAGCGGATCTTTCGAGATGTTGATGACGTCTTCGTACTTCGTCACCGCCCAGTAGCCGGTGCCGTTCGCTTCTTTGTGGAAGTAGACTGGCGCCTCTGCCCGCAGAGTACGAAACGCGTCGTGAGGCACGGCGCGGACGAAAGTCTCAGGGGTGAAAAGGTCGACGTCAGCGAGGTGCATGGTTCAGAAATAGAACCTGTTTCACTTTGGTGCGCAAGGGATAGTTGCGACCAAAATTGAAACATGTTCTATCCTCGCGAAAGGAGCCAGAAGCATGAGCCAAGAGCCTCACCTGTTGGTTACGCGCGAGGGTCACGTCGTCACCGTCACGATGAACCGTCCCGAGGCGCGCAACGCCTTCGGATCGGAGATGCTCGTGCGCTTCGCCGACGCGTGGACGATGATCGACGGCGACGACGATATTCGCGTCGCGATCCTCACCGGTGCGGCCGGCCACTTTTGCGCCGGCAGCGACCTCAAGGCGATGGCCAAGGGGTATCAAGAAGACGAATGGAGCGCACGCTTCAAGGCCGATCCGGACCTTCACTGGAAGGCGCTTTTGCGCCACTACCGACTCAAGAAGCCGCTCATCGCCGCCGTCGAGGGGACGGCCATTGCGGGGGGGACGGAAATCCTTCAGGCGACGGATATTCGTATTGCCGGAACGAGCGCGAAGTTCGGTATCTCGGAGGCGCGTTGGGGCCTCTTTCCGCTCGGCGGATCGACCGTTCGACTCCGCCGCCAAGTCCCCTACACCGTGGCGATGGATATGCTCCTTACGGGGCGACACCTCACCGCCGAAGAAGCGAAGGATGTAGGCCTCATCGGGCGCGTCGTGCCCGACGGGCAGGCCCTCGCCGAAGCGAAGAAGGTCGCCGAAATCATCGCCGCGAATGGTCCCCTCGCCGTGCAGGCGATCAAGCGCTCCGTCCAAGAGACGGAAGGGCTGCCGGAGAAGGAAGCCCTCGCGAAAGAGCTCGAGATCGGCTGGCCGATTCTCAAGACCGAAGACGCGAAGGAAGGGCCGCGCGCGTTCATGGAGAAGCGAAAGGCTGAGTTCAAAGGCCGGTGAGAGCGTGGTGCGAGGGCGCTTAGCCTTCGCGAAGCGCGCAGCGCAGCGGTTGCCCGTGAGGTAAACTCTTCACCATGGTCGCCGGCGTCCGACGAGGCAGCTCCGTCTCGCCCGCAGGTCCCAAGGAACAGTTGGCTGGCCCCGAGCTTCGCTCGTTGCGCCGACTGCTCCTGATCGCGGGCTCGGTCTACCTGGTTTGGTACTACGTCGTTCGCGCGATCCTGCCCGGCGCCTTCAACCCCTTCGCGGGGCGCCTCATCGTCGTTCTGCTGTTCTTCTCCGCGCTCGGCGCGAGCTTCGTGAGCGCGGCCGTTCGCCACAGGCTCGATATCGTCTTTTCGGCCTGCGCATGGCTTCTCACGGTTCACTACTATTACCTGTTTCACGGCAACCACGGCGACATGCCCTGGGCCATCGGCGCCTACGTCGTCGTCGTCGCGGTGGCGGCTTGCTTGCCGTCGCGGCGTGCGCTCTTCGCCTATTCGGCATTGACGGTCGTCCTCGGCGCCGAGATTTCGCTCCTCGAGCCCGTGCTTTTGCGATCGATCTTTCTGCCGGGGCTCGTCACGATGACGCTTCTCGCGAACGTGTCGCTCCACAATCGGCGGCTCCTCGAGCAAGAGCGCGAAGGGCGTATTCGCGCCGAGACGAACGAGGCCGCGGCCGAAGCGGGGGTCGCATTGCGCGACGAGTTCATCACGGTGGCCAGCCACGAGCTGTTCACGCCGCTCGCCGCGCTCACCCTCACGATGCAAGGGGTCACGCGAACCGCCGAGCGTTTGGGCGACGTCGTCGATGCCGCGAGCCTCGCGCGCGCGTCGCTCCTGGGGCAGCGGCAGGTTGCGCGCCTCACACGACTCGCCGATGCGCTACTCGATGCGTCGCGCCTCGCCGAAGGGCGAATGCCACTCCGAGCAGAACACGTTTCACTCGTGGAGATCGTCCGGGACGCCGCCGACATGCTCGCGCTCGATGCGAGCCGCGCGGAGTGCACGATTGAGATCGAAGGCGACGATGCGATCGCGGGAACGTGGGACCGAATACGAATCGAGCAGGTGGTGACGAACCTGCTTCGCAACGCCGTCGTCTTCGGGCGCGGAAAGCCGATTCACGTCACGGTGAGCGCACTCGCGCAGGGCGGCGCGCGCCTCGTCGTCGCGGATCGCGGAATAGGCATTGCGCGCGAGGAGCAGCGTCGCATTTTCGAGCGCTTCGAGCGCGCCGTCTCCGCAAAGAACTACGGCGGCATGGGGCTAGGGCTCTACATCGTGAAGCAGATCGTAGACCGCCACGGCGGCACCGTGACGGTCGTGAGCGAGCTCGGCAAAGGGGCGACGTTCACCGTCGACTTACCCGCGACCAGCGCGTGAGACGCGTTTCAGGGGCAGGTGCCAGTTCCGTCGTTGGCAATCGTCGCGATCCCCGTGAAGCCTTTCGCTCGGACCGTCGATCGAAAGCTTCATCTGCGCGCTACTCGCTTGTGTGCACGGCGCGCGCGAAGGCCAAGTACGCGCGCGGTCGGCCGATCACGCCGCGCGTTGCCCTTTTTCGAGGTGCGCCGCGATCTTGTTCGCGAGATGTTCGGCCGCCGGCAGCAGCGCAGGCCCCAACATGGCATTCACGAGCGGGCCCGTCGGCCCGCCCGCATCCATGCGAAGCGTGAACGTGAGCTGCGAGGCGTTCTCGCCGATTTGCGCCGCCGGGAGCTGCGCGCGCGACGTGCCGCCGTGCATCTTCCGAAAGAAGAAGCGGAACACCGCATCGATCATCCGGCGAAAAAACGACGGCCGCTTCGCGAGGGCGCCCGAGGCCGGCGCGCCGACGTAAGGTCCCATGACGAGCGTGCCGCCGCCGTCGACGTCTTCGTTCATCCCCGTGAGCGTGAAGGCGACGCGCGACGGCCCTTCCCACTCGGTGACGTGGGCCTTCAGGCGGACCATACGCGCAAGAACGCCGACGTCGCCTTTGAGCGTCCAGATCGAATCCGTGTCGCTGAGGATCTCGTGCTTTTGGTACCCCGTCAGGAACGGGGCCCAATTGTTCATGTCTTTCACGAACTCCCAAATAGCGGTCGGCGGCATATTGACCGTCGTGGTGTATTCGACCTCGGGCATGGGGAGCTCCTGCTACTAGACCGATTTCTGACGCGAAACGTGTTTTCCGGCGAGGTACCCGAAGGTCATCGCCGCGCCGATGGTGCTGCCTGCGCCGGGGTAACCCGAGCCCATCACGCCCGCCATGACGTTTCCCGCGGCGTAGAGGCCTGCGACCGGCTCGCCGTCGGAGCGAAGCACCTGTGCGTCCGGCGTGACGCGCGCTCCGCCCTTGGTGCCGATGGCACCGGGAAAGACTTCGAGCGCGTAGAACGGCCCCTTGTCGAGGGCGCCGAGGTTGGGATTGGGCGCGTTGTCCGGGTCGCCGTAGAAGTGGTCGTAAACGCTTTTGCCGCGGTTGAAGTCTTGGTCGATACCTGATTTGACAAACCCGTTGAAGCGCTCGACCGTCGCGGCGAGGCCCGCCCCATCGACGCCGATCCGCTTCGCGAGAGCCTCCAGCGAGTCTTCCTTCGTAAGCCATTCGGGCGCGGGGCGACCGGGCATGACCGTTTGAAGCGCGTACTTCTCGAGATAGCTGTGGGAGATAATCAGATATGCGGGGAGGTTCGCCCGCTCGTAGCCGTCGGGGTCGAAGTTGAAGAACGGCTTCATCAGATCGTTGTAGTTCTGTGCTTCGTTCACGAAGCGCTGGCCACGGCGATTGACGATGATCGTGTGCGGCAGCGAGCGGGTGGCGAAGTCGCCGCGATTGAGCTGGCGACCGTCGTACTCTTCCCCGGGGATCACGACGGACGGGCACCACCACGCCTCGGTCATGTTCGCGAGATCGGCCCCGACGCTCATGGCCATACGAAGGCCGTCGCCTTCGTTGCACGGCGGGCTGTTGGGGTGCGTGAGGACGCCGCCCAAGAACTGCGCGCGGAGCTTTCGATCCCACTCGAAGCCGCCGCTTCCGAGGACGACGCCCTTCTTCGCGCGGACGAGAATCTCTTTCTCGCCTTGCACCGCACGGAGGCCGACCACGCGGCCTTCCTCGACGATGAGCTCCTTCGCCGCCGTCTCGAGGACGGGCGTAACGCCCTTGTCGAGGAGCGCCTTCAGCATTTTGCCGACGAGGGCGCCGCCATAACAGACGAGCCCTTTCTGAAACCGTTCGCCGAGAACTTTGAAAGGCAAATTGAGCGGCTTTGAAAAGACGCCCCAGTCCGTTGCTTCGGTGACGGACATCGCCGTCATTCCGAAGATGGGGCTCTTACGGAGCTTCTTTTTCCAATCACCCAGCTCGTTCGAGTCGAAGAGCCCCGGGTCGAGCGAGCGGCCACCGGCTTTCCCGCCTGGAAACTCGGGGTGGTAATCGGGATAACGCTTGAGGGCCGTGAACGTGAGCGACGTGTGCTCTTCAATCCACTTCAACATCGCGGGGGCGGTGTCGATGAACGTCTCGATGAGCCTGTCGTCGCTCCGCCCGTCGGCGAGGCGCTTGGTATAGGTGAGCGCCTCTTCGCGCGAGTCCTCGACACCCACTTCTTTCAAGTGGTGATTGTTGGGAACCCAAACCACGCCGCCCGATACGGCGGTCGCGCCGCCGACGGTGCTCGACTTTTCGAGGACGACGACCTTCGAGCCTGCGTCGTGGGCCACGAGAGCGGCCGTGAGCCCCGCCGCGCCCGATCCGATGACGACGACGTCGGCCTCGATATCCCAGCGACGCTTCTTCTTGAAGAGATCCATCTCTGTTCGTTTCCCCTAGAGCGATGCGGCGTGCAGGCCCGCGATGTAGCCAAAGGCAAGGCCGCGCAAATTCGATAAACCGCTCTGGTAGCCGGCGCCGATATCGAGCGGGGCTGCCGCATTGCCCACCGCGTAGAGCCCTTTGATGGGCCTACCGCGGACGTGCATCACCTGGGCGTTCACGTTCGTCTTCAGCCCTGCGGCGTTCACGCCGACGCTCGCCACGCGGAGCTTCATTCCGTAATAGGGCGCCTTGTTGAGTGGGCCGAGATTCTTGTTTTTCGTGAGATCGCGATCGCCCGTCATCATGGCGGCCCAGGGGTAGGTGCCACGGCCAAAGTCGTGATCGACGCCCTCTTCGGCGAACGCGTTGAACCGCGCGACGCTCTTCTCGAGACCATCTGCGTCGATACCGAGCTTGCCCGCGAGCTCGCGGAGCGTATCGGCCTTCGCCATGAGATCTTCGGGAATGTCTTGTCCCGGAAGGAACGTACCCAGTGGGTATTTCGCACGGTAATTTCCGTCAAATAGGAGAAAGGGCGGAAAGTTCGGCTGCTCCTGTTTCACGCCGTCCCACGCGTGGATCTTTGGCAAGTAGTCGCGGTAGAACGACTCGTCGGCGAAGCGCTGGCCTGCGCGGTTGACCCAAATGGCGTGGGGGAAGCCTCCTTCCCACGAGCCGCGAACCAGGGGCTTGCCGTCGTGCTCTTCCCCCGGAACGCGGTATCCGAAGAACAATCTCGGTCTGTTCTTCGG
>JANXMC010000822.1 GCA_025354825.1 Myxococcales bacterium | reverse complement strand
GTCGCGGCTTGGAGATCGATCACGCCAGGCCCTTCGGAGAGCACGTTGCCGAGACGTTCCAGCTCGAAGTCGATCGTCCGCGGATCACCGTCGACGTCGATGAGCAGCACCGCGCCCGCACGCATGTCGATGGCCGCGCCCTCGTTGCGAAGGGCGACGAGCGTCGGGCCGTCCATCAGCTCGAGGCACCGCGGAACGAGACCGGCCGCGATGACGCGGCTCACCGCTTCGGCGCACGACGGCAGCCCGTCGAAGAGCGCGAGAACGGTAGCCACCGCGGGCGGATTGGGGACGAGGCGTAATGTGATTTCGGAGAAGACGGCGAGCGTCCCTTCACTCCCCACGAGCAGCGCCGTCACATCGTAGCCTGTGACGCCCTTCACCGTGCGTTTCCCCGTGCGAAGGACCCGACCGCCCATCAAACAGGCTTCGAGCCCAAGGACGTATTCGCGCGTAACTCCGTATTTGAAAGCCCGCGGCCCGCCGGCGTTCTCGGCGACGTTGCCGCCAATCATGCAGGTCGCCCACGAGTTGGGGTCCGGCGGATAGAAGAGCCCCTCCTTCTCGACGAGGGCGTGAAGGTCGCCGAGGACGACGCCCGGCTCGACGACGGCCAAGAGGTCGCGGCGGTCGATCTCTTTCACGCGCGACAGCTTGTGCGTCGCGAGGACGATGCCGCCCGCCACCGGCACCGCGCCGCCAGTGCGCCCCGTGCCGCCAGCCCTTGGTGTAACGGGTACACCACACGCTTCGGCGACGGCCAGCGTTGCCGCGATGTCGTCCGTGCTCTCGGCAATCACGACGGCGTCGGGCGCGCTCGCCTCGACCTCGCTCTCGTCACGCGCGTAGGCGAGGCACGCGTTCGCGTCGGTCATGACCTTCGACATTCCCAATCTGCGCTCGAGGTCGCGCTTGGCGCGCTCGACAGCTACAGCGGAAGGTCGCGCTACTTCTGGACGGGCGATTAACACGTTGTCGGTTAATGTAGCGCCGCCATGAACAACTGTCCTTCTGCCCCCTCTCCTCGGACTCTCTCGTTCGTCGCGGCCGTGCTCGCGATGGCGGCCTTCGCCTTGACGCTCGTCTGGACGAGCCCCGCCAGCGCCCAGCGCGAGCTGCTTGGCAAGACCGGCGAAAAAGGCGATCTCGTCCTCGATCAGCTCTCGGGCTTCCGCGCTGGCTACAACGGTAATCTGCAGTATTACGGAATCGTCGGCGTCGCGGTGCAAAAGTCCGATCTCGGTGCTCTCACGCAGAACAACGGTGGCAACTTCGTCGAGGGGACGACGACGACGACTACGTTCTTCCTCTCGCCTTCCGCCGACTACTTCGTCATCGACCACCTTTCGCTTGGTGGCCACGTGGAGCTCGCGTTCGGCGGCGGCAGCAACAAGGTCCGCATCAACCAGACGACGACGCAAACGTTCGACCGGCCGTCGACGACCAACATCACGCTCATGCCGCGTATCGGGTATCTGTTTCCGGTCGGCGACAGGTTCGCGATCTGGCCGCGCCTCGGCTTCGGCTACACGTCGCAGCAGGTGGTCGTCGGAACCGCGCAGACCGCCACCACCGAGCACTTCGGCGCGGCGATCATGGGCGTCGACGTCGGCTTCCTGTACCGCCTGAACGAGGCGGTTTTTCTCCGTATGGCGCCCGACGTGACGTTCTCCCTCGGCGGGTCGCGCTCACAAACGGTCGGCGGTCTCACGGTCTCGACGGACGCGAGCGTGTTCAACTTCTCGGCCGTCGGCGGCATCGGCGTGTTTATCGATCTCCTCTGAGGCTCGATTGCCAATTGAGAAAATGCTGCCGATGCGGCATCTAATCAGGGCCTAGATGCCGGAAAAGATCATCGACAAGCAAGCCTTTCGGCGGTTCGAAGGGACTGCCTCGTACCTCACCAACGATTCGCTCGAGGCCGCCGTCAACTGCGCGTTGGCTCTCGAGCGACCGCTCCTCGTGAAGGGCGAGCCGGGGACGGGCAAAACGCTGCTCGCCGAAGCGATCTCCGAAGCGCTCGGCGCACCAATGATTCATTGGCCCGTGAAATCGAGCACGCGCGCACAAGACGGCCTCTACGTCTACGACACCGTGCAGCGCCTTTACGACGCGCGCTTCGGCGATGGCGACGTGAAAGACATTCGCCACTACATCAAGCACGGCCCCCTCGGGCGGGCGTTCTCCGCCGACAAGCGCGTCGTGCTTCTCATCGACGAAGTCGATAAAGCCGATATCGAGTTTCCGAACGATCTCCTCCACGAGCTCGATCGGATGCGCTTCACCGTGAGCGAAACGGGCGACGAGGTCGTGGCGAAGCAGCGCCCCATCGTCATCATCACGTCGAACAACGAAAAAGAGCTACCGGACGCTTTCTTGCGCCGCTGCGTCTTCCACTTCATCGACTTCCCCGAACAAGAGCTGATGAAGCGGATCGTTCGGGTGCACCACCCGAAGATCGATCAGTCGCTCATCGATCAAGCCGTCGTGGCGTTCTACGAGCTTCGCGCGATGCCCCGCATTCGCAAACGCCCCTCCACGAGCGAGCTCGTCGACTGGATCTCCGTCCTCATGCACGCCGGCGTAGGCAAAGAACGCCTCGTCCGCGAGCTACCGTTCCTCGGAGTGCTGCTCAAGAAGGAGCAAGACGTCGAGCTACTCAAAGCCATCCGCCGCTAGGAGGGAGAACCCAGAGATAGAAAGGGGGGAAGGTGGGAAAGGAAGAGGAAGGTCGAGAGGATCTTTCGCTCGGAAAAACCGCAATTTCCCGCTTCCTCTCGCCTTCCCACCTTCCCACCTTTCTTTCTCTGGGCTCTGGGCGGCGACTTCCGATATCGAATTACGAAGCGGTGGCGGCGTTGGGCGCAGCGCCCTCGTACATTGATTCGATCTCTTTCGAGTATTTGTCCGAGACGACTTTGCGCTTCACCTTCTGGGTGGGCGTCAGCTCGCCTCCATCGACCGTGAAGTCGTCGGGTAGGAGGACGAACTTCTTGATGCTCTCGTAGCGCGCGAGCTTCGCGTTTACGGCCTGCACGGCAGCTTCGACGTGGGCGTTCATCGCCGGGAGCTTGGCGAGGTCGGCGGGCGAGTCGGGCCACGCTTTGGCCTTTGCGAGCGCCTTGCACTTCTCGGGCTCGAGGGTGAGGAGCGCTGTCAGGTAGTTGCGCCGTTCGCCGATGACGACAGCTTGGCCAATACCGTCGATGTCTTTTAGGTGCTTTTCGATATTCTGCGGCGCGACGTTTTTCCCGCCCGACGTAATGATGAGATCTTTTTTGCGATCGGTAATACGCAAAAAGCCGTCGCGGTCGATCTCGCCCACGTCACCGGTGTAGAGCCAGCCGTCGACGACGGTGGCGCGGGTGGCGGCGGCGTCTTTGAAGTAGCCCATGAAGCAGCCAGGGCTGCTCATCAGGATTTCGCCGTCGTCTGCAATTTTGACGGTGATTCCCGGGAGTGGGAGGCCGGCGGTGCCGAGGCGCGTTTTCTTGGGGGCGGGCATGTTGAAGGTCGTCGCGCCGGCGCCTTCCGTCTGACCGTAGACCTCGTGAATGACGACTCCGCACGAGAGGAAGAACTCGAGGACCTCTTTCGAAATAGGGGCGGCTCCCGTGACGGCGAGCTTCATGCGATCGAGCCCCAATTGCCCTTTGAGCTTCGAGAAGAACAGCTTGTCGGCGACCTTGTACTTGGCGTACGTCGCCGGGCTCATCTTGCCGTTGGCAAGCTTCTCACGGCCCGCCTCGAGCCCCACGGCGCGCGACCACTTGATGACGTCGGCCTTTCTGCCCGTCGCTTCGCCAAGCTTCGTTTCGAGGGCGGCTTTGAACTTCTCCCACACGCGGGGGACGCCGAGAAACGTCGTCGGGCGGCCCACGACGAGCGCATCTTTCAGCTTTTCGAGCGCCTCGGCGAAGACGAGCTGCGCCCCCATGACGGCGGGCATGTGAATCGAGAACATCTGTTCTGCGATATGCGAGAGTGGCAAATACGAGACGATGCTCTCTTCGCCGGCGGGCCCGCGGAGGTTGTACGCCGAGCGCGCCATGAACATGAGATTCGCGTGGCTGAGCATCGCCCCCTTGGGCGGCCCCGTCGTGCCGCTCGTGTAGATCAGCGTCGCGAGATCTTTGTCTTGAATCTCGGAGAAGCGCTTGTCGACGTCGGCCATGTGCGGCCGGCCGAGGGCGCAGAAGTCGTCGAACGAGATCACGGTGGGGTCCAATTCGGCAATCTGCGCGGCGTCGTTGATCATCACGACACGCTTCAGCGCGGGGAGCTTCTCGCGCTGGGCCCTGAGCCTGTCCCAGTGCTTTTTATGCTGCAGAACGAGCACTTTTGCGTCGCAGTGACCCGCGACGTACGCCATCTGCTCGGCCGTGGACGTTTGGTAAATACCGGCGGGGACGGCACGCGCCATCATCGCGCCCACGTCGGCTGTCACCCACTCGGGCGTGTTGTCGCCCATGATGCCGACGGCGTCGCCCGCGACGATGCCTTCGGCGATGAGCGCGCCCGCGAACTCGCGAGCCCGCTGCCCATAGGTGCGGTACGTAATGGGCACCCACGCGCCGTTCACCTTGTGAACGAAGGCGGTTTGGCTGCCGCGCACCGACGCGTGGTGCATGACTCGATCGACAGTCGTATCCCTCGCCACTGCTGCGCTCCTCACCGCGCGCGTAAGTCGCGCGGGGGGCCGAGTTTAGTGGACCTAAGGGGCGTGTAACCGAGAATCGCGCGGCGCGATTCCGCTGTCCGGCGCGGCGATCGAAGCGGGAGAGACGGCGTCGAAAACCGCAGATGGGGCGCTGTTCGTGGGCAAGAGGACCTGCGTCTCGGGGCCGTTCCGCGCCGCGCCCTCGGCTCCGGGAGATGCGGGAGACGCCGATGAGGCGTCGTCGTGCGTGCCCGGGTGCGCCGTGACGAAGGCGGCCGTGATGAACGCCGCCAGGACGGCGAGGCACGCGACGGGCCCCGTCCAGGCGGCGAGCTCGGCGCGAAGCTTTGCACGTTTCGACGCGAGAGCGCGCGCGCGACCGCGTGCTCCGGCACGCTCGCCGGCACGGCGTTCGAGGCGCCCCGTCACCGCGGCGGCGGCGAGCGAGACGGTGCTGACGCCGGACGGATCGGAGCCGGTGTTCGCGCTCGTGACGAACGGCGCCGCCGCTGCGGGCGCGACGCTCGTGTTTTTGCGGAGGACGTAACGGCCGCTGCGGTCTTCGACGAGCAGAGTACGGAGCTCGTGGCGCATCTCGCGCGCCGACGCGTAGCGGCCGTCGGGCTCGGGGGCGAGGGCACGCAGGCAGATGCGCGCGAGGGTTGAATCGACGCCGCCGCCGCGGGCTCCTCGTGGAGGCGACGGCGCGCGCGTCATGCGACGAACGATGCGCACCGCGGGGTCGAGATCGGCGAAGGGCGGCGCGCCCGTGAGCAGCTCGTAAAGCACCGCGCCGAGGGCGTAGAGATCGGCCCGCGCATCGACCGACTCGCCCCGCTCTTGCTCGGGCGACAGGTAGCTCGCCGCACGCACGCGCGCCGCGCCCGCTCGAAAAAACGCCCCGGACGCGCACTGGCCACGATCATCGAGCTCGGCGAGGGCGGCCATGGGGAGATCGCAGAGCTTCGCGAGATCGGTCGGTGCACCGTCGTCGGTGCGCGACGGGACCACGAGAATGTTGTCCGGCGAGATCGCGCGGTGAACGACGCCGGCATCGTGGGCAGCCGCGAGCGCCGAGAGAACCTGGTGAAGGACGACCGCGATGCGATGCGCGCCCATCGGCACGCCGTCCGCGCCTTCTACGAGCTTTCGGAGGCTCGTGCCGGCGACGTATTCGGTCGCGAGAAAGAGCGTGCCGTCCGCCTCTTCGCCGCAGTCGAGAACGCGGGCAAGGGCCGGGTGATTGAGCTTTCCGGCGGCTTGGACGCCCGCATAAAACGCGTCGTAGAGGGCGGGCTCGCTCGCGACGCCGGCGCCGACGAGCCGAAGCGCGACGTTGCGCCCGAGAGGCATCGACGCGGCAAGGTAGACGGGCGAGTGCCGACCTTCGCCGAGGACGCGATCGACGCGGAAACGCCCGCCCACGAGGCGACCGACGGCGTCACCAGCGGGCGCATCGCCGTTCGCGCCCGGCCCGCGATCGCTCGTGGGGCTCGAAAATTCTCGCGTGCCGACCATCTCCCAACCCCCCCGCCCACCATGTAACCGCAGGTGAGCGAGGTCCCTCTTAACGTGGGTTCTGGGCGCGCGCAATTGCGCGCGGTCGGTTCGGTCGGTTCTGCGCGCTTCGGCTCGCCGCCCGCCGGATCAGGCGATGCGCTCAGAACGAGCCGGAAGCTCCGTTCGCGCAGCCGACGCACTCGGCATCGGCCTTGTGGGCCGGATCCGAGCACTTGAGCGGGCAGTACGGGAACCGTTGGAAAACGTACCGCTGGCCGCTGCCGTCGTCGATCGTGTCGCAGGTGTAGCTCTTCCCGAGAACGCTGAGCTCGGCGTAGCCGCCGCCTGCTCGGAACGTATCGGCGCACGCCTTTTGAGCCGGCGTCGACGCTTCCCACGCCTTGAGATCGGGGAACGCCTTCGTGACGTTCTTCTTCGGATAGTCCGTCGCCCCCGTGCAAACGGGGTCCATCATCGCGCAGTCGGTCGGCTTGGGATTTTTGAGATCGCCAGCCTTGATCACCATGCAGAGATCGAACGTCCCCTCGCAGTCGACGGTGAGCGTGTCCGTCGAGAACGGTGTCGTCGGCTTCTTCTCGTCGGTGCAGACGCCGTTGCCCGTCGTGGAGTGGGCATACTTGGTTGTCACGTTGTTCGACGTAATGTCATAAAAACAGGGAATGACGTTGGGGATATCCCACTTCCCTGCCGAGAAGCATTTGCACGCCGCCGCGCCTTTGGTGGCTCCGCTGGTGGGAAGTACGGCGCCTGAGCACGGCCCCCACGCCGTCGTCAGCTCGCCCGTTTTGATGCAGCTCGTTTGGCCATCACGGCAGACACCCAAGTTGCGATTGACGCGCGGACCGGGCCAGCAGGACGCCGTTTGCCCTTCGACGGTGCACGGGCACCCCTCGCGGTTCTTGTCGTCCGGGCATTCGGCGGTGCCGCCCGGTGCAGGCGGAGGCGTCGCGCCGCCTGCGGGTCCGCACCACTGGGCAGGCGGATCGTTATAATAATAGGCGTCGATATCGATGACGTCGGCGAACTTGCCGCCTTCGCCGAAGTCGCCACTCGGCCCGCCGTAAACGTCGATTCCGGCGTCTCGCGGGTTGTCGAAGACCGCTGTCGGATCTTGGCTCGAGCCGCACGCGACGACGACGGCGCCCGCAACTGCGGCAACTACGCCGATGCCGAGCGTCTTCGAAACCGTCTTCCCGAGTACAGCCTTCGTAAGCCAACGCATCGTGGGTAATCCTCCGCTTGGTTTCACAAGAAGCGTACCCGACGGCGCCTTCGCTGCCATCAGACTGGATCTTGCCAAGCGGCTACGTGAGCAGGAATCGGGCCCTGCCCACACACCCTCGATCGGCTGTATTTCTACTTCGCCAGCGGCAGACGCTTGCGACCCGAGCCGCCACTACGGTCGATGATCGGCCCAGCATCGCCCGGCTCGTCGCCTCCGCCGAGCATTTCCGCAATGCGGTCGCCGAGGCGCTCGGCCACTTCGACGAACGAGCGTGCGATCGCGCTGAACGGCGCGGCCTGGACGACAGGCGTCCCCTTGTCGCCCCATTCACGCACACTCTGGTCGATGGGGATTTGCCCGAGGAGCGGCGCGCCGGCGAACTCGGCAATCGCCTTGCCGCCGCCTTTGCCAAAAAGCTCGTGGCGCACGCCGACGGAGTCGATGAAGTAGCTCATGTTCTCGACGATGCCGATGATCGGGATATTGACCTTCTGGCACATCGAAACGCTCTTGTAGACGTCGTCCGTCGCCACGGGCTGCGGCGTCGTGACGACGATGGCG
>JANXMC010000542.1 GCA_025354825.1 Myxococcales bacterium | reverse complement strand
CGACGGCATCGTCGCCGACTGACCGTAGACAGCCGAGCCGTGCCAGCTCTGCCACCCAGGCCACGCGTCGGCCATGCTGTAGGACATGATATTGATTTGATCGAACAGCGGAGCGATCTGCCCGTAAAACGCGTCTACGGGGTCGCTCCAGGCCACGGGGACGGTGAGGAGCATCGTAGGCTTCGCCTGGCGAAGTGCCGTGGCGAGCGCCTTGAACGACGCGAAGTCGCCCGGGTTGAGCGGCTCCCAATCGAGGTCGAGGCCGTCGTAGCCGAGGTCGTTCATCGTTTGGATGAGATTGGAAACGAACGTGGCTCGCGTGCCCGCGGACGAGGCGCTGACCCATGCGTCGTGCGTACCGGCGCCACCGACCATGAGAATGGCTTTCTTGCCGGCGGAGTGGGTGAGCTGGGAGAGCTTCTTCGCCAAAGTCGGCCCATTTCCCGAATCGAGCGACGTATTGAGAGTGCCGTTCGCATTGGGCACGATCCGACCCACGATGAGGTGCGTGAGCGCCGTGAAATCAATGGCTTCGGGCGGGTAGATCGTCTGCTGATAGCCGACGTAGTACCCACTCACCCACTTACCTGTCGTGGCAATGGAGGACGTGTCGTCCCCAATCGAATCGGTGCTTTCGCCAAGGCCTTCCGAGGAGGAAGAGCAAGCTGCAAGAACTAGCGAGAGCGCGAGCGTCGTGGCCACGGACACGTGGGTTGTTCGAAACTTCATCAGGCGATTTCCCTTCGACGGAGCCGAAAACAGCGGTCCGCGCGAAGACCGCGCGGCCGGCAGCGGCCTTCCGTGAAGACAATCCTAAATCGCTATTTGGCATTCGGGCGCTGGAGCTAGGTCGATATTCGATCTTCCATGAAAGGCGGATCATTGCTCGATATCGGCCTGATTTACCGCACTTTAGGCACAGGAAAGAACGTGTCGCGGCGCGTTCGACATGGGGCGACGCCTGGCGACGTGCGGATTACCATTCCTCAGGCCCCGCATTGCCTACATCGCCCAGGGCTCAATACAACCAAAGAGAACGACACCGAACCGTCGAATTGCCAAGGCGAGCGTAGTTGGTAGTGGCGCCCTCACGGCGCCGCGCGCTCGAAACCGCTAACGAGGCGCCCGCAGACGGGCGGCGTCGGCGCGCGTGTCGACGTCGAACGCGCCTTCGGGGAAGTCGACGAAGGCGGGGCTCGCGTCGGGTAAGGCGCCGCGAAGGAGGCTTTTGGCCCCTTCGTCCCCCTGCAGCGACGCGAGCGCGTCGAAGTGGCTGTGATCAAACAGCGCCGGCACGCCGAGAACGTCGCTGTAGCGCGAGGCGACCATGCTCGGGCGAGGGGTTCCGCCTTGGTAGACGGCGCACAAGCTCGCCAAATGAGAGGCTGTGAGATCGGGCTGATCACATACCAGAATGAGAACGGCATCTGCACGAAGGGCCACCGCCCAGGCGACGCCGTGGCGAATGGACGACGCCATCCCTTCGTGGGCATCTGGATTGGGCACGAGATCGACGGCAAGGCCTGAGAGGGCCACTTCGATGGGGTGAACGCTTTCACCCACCACGACCGCCACGCGCGCGCACGGAACGCCGCAGGCGGCCTCTGCGGCGATACGAACCAGCGGTTTCCCGTGATAGGGCACGAGCTGCTTCTCGCGGCCGAGACGCCGCGACGAGCCCGCCGCGAGAACGATGGCGACGATGGTAGGCGCGCCGGCGTGGCGCTCGCCGCCGCTCACGGCGAGGCGGCGTGGATGGGCGTCGTGCGCGTGCGGAGGCTCACGGCGGGGGCGTGGGCCAAGGTCGACTGCATCTCCGAGATCATCGCGAGGGCGATTTCTTCGGGTGTTTCGGCGCCGAGCTCGAGCCCCACGGGGGCGTGGAGCCGCGGGTCGTCGATTCGCCACGGCTCGCCGAGCTCGCTGAGAATACGCACGGTACGCCGCTTGGGCCCGAGGACGCCGATGTACCGTGCGCGCGACGCGAGGAGCATGGCGAGAGCGGCCTTATCGCGTTCGTAACTGTGGTTCATGACCACGGCGAGGGCGATCTGACTCGCGTTCACGCGTTCGAGGCGTCGTCGAGACCTGCCGTGCAGATCTGGTCGGCCATGGCGAACCGCTCGCGTGTGGCGAAGCGGCTCTGTGAATCGCATATCGCGACATCCCAAGAGAGCGCGCGGGCGAGTGTGACCACAGGGACGGCGTCGTGGGCCGTCCCGAAGACGAAGAGGCGCGGGGGCGGTCGCACGGCCTCGATGAGCACTTCGACGAGGCCGCCACTGCCGCCTCCCATCTCATAGGTGCATGTCGTCGTGACGCCGCTCGCGAGAACCTGCGCGCAGTCGTCGCCAATCCGCTCGGCGATGACGCCGGTAACGCCGCGCGCGAGCGCTTCACCCGCTTCCGAGACCGCGAGACGCGCCCCGAGCGGAATACCGACGACGTCGCTCGCAATCACCGTAGCGAGGGCGCCTCGTACTTGGGATTCGAAACAGCGCGCGAAGAACGCGAGGGGGTCGAGCGTCGCGTCGGACGGGAGCCTCTCGAGAAGAACGTCGACGACGCCATCGCAGCCGAGCCCCATGCCCCATGCGACGTCGTCGTGGGCTGTCGAATCGTACGTTACGAGCGCGGGCGCGCCGCCGCGCGTGCGCCACCAGCCGCGCTTCATCACGTCCCCCTCGAGGCAGCCGCCGCTCACCGAGCCTGCGACCCAGCGGTCGTCGGTCATGAGCATCCGGGCGCCTGGGCGCCGGTAGGCCGAGCCGCGAACGCGAACGACCGTCGCGAGCAAAACGGGAGCGCCGGTCTGGTGAACGGCCTCGGCAGCGCGCAGAATCGACTTCATATCGCTCACGGGCGGCTCCGCGTCAGAGAAGTTTATCGAGAGTAATCGGCAGGCTTCGGACGCGTTTACCGGTCGCGTGGTAAACGGCATTCGCGATCGCCGCACCCACGCCCACAATTCCTATTTCGCCCACGCCTTTCGCGCCGATCTCGTTCACGTAGGGGTCGACCTCGTCCACCATCACGATATCCATGTCGGGCACGTCGGCGTGAACGGGAACATGGTAGTCGGCGAGATCTTTCGTCACCACGCGGCTCGTGCGCGGATCGCGCTCGGTATGCTCGTGGAGCGCGAGCCCGAGCCCCCAAACGATGCCGCCGATGAACTGGCTCCGTGCCGTTTTTCGGTTGAGAATTTTGCCCGCTGCAAATGCGCTCACCACCCGTGAGACGCGCACTTCGCCGAAGTCGGGGTCGACCTTTACTTCGATGAAGTGCGCTCCGAAGGCGTGGGTCGAATGGTCCTTCCGCTCGGCCTTTTCCTTCTCGTCGATCTTCTCCTCAATCTGATCGAGCCCGTTTCGCGCGAGGACCGCTTCGTACGAATCGGACTTCGTGCGGTCCTGTTTCGAGACGAGAACGCCCGCCTCGGCATCGACCTGCTCGGCCGACATACCGTTGAGCGGCCCGCCCTTCCCCTTCACAGCGAGGTCGATGAGCTTCGTCCTCACCGCCATTCCTGCGCGCTTCACGGCCGACCCCACGCTCGACGCCGTTTGGGATCCTCCTGAGACAGGCGTCTCCGGGAAGGTTGTATCTCCCAAGTCGAAGTGAACACGCTCGACGCTCATCCCAAGGGCGTCGGCTGCGATTTGGGTCATGATGGTATAGGTGCCCGTCCCAATGTCTTGAGAGCCGGCGAGCACCTGCGCCGAGCCGTCCTTCTTCACGCGAGCGAGGGCAGACGCCGCCGATTGGCGGGACGGGTACGTGGCCGTCGCCATCCCAAATCCGACAAGCCAATTGCCGTCGCGCATCGATCGCGGCTCGGGCTTTCGTTTCGACCAACCGAATTTCGCGGCACCTTGCGTGTAACAGTCACGCAGTGTCTTGCTCGAAAACGGCTTCTTTTCGTCGGGATCCGTTTCCGCGTAGTTCTTTAGACGGAGCGCGAGAGGGTCCATTTTCAGGCTGTACGAAAGTTCGTCCAATGCGGATTCGAGCGCGAAGGAGCCGCTTGCCTCCCCCGGCGCCCGCGTGAAGGTGGGCGTCGCCACGTCGAGGCGCACCAACCTGTGCGACGTCTTCACGTTGGGGCAGGCGTAAAGCATCCTTGTGACGTTGGCCGACGGCTCCGCGAACGTGTCGAAGCGTGACGTCGCCGACGTCACCTCGTGGCGAAGGGCGACGAGCGTTCCGTCCTTCGAGGCGGCGGCCGTAACCTGCTGAATCGTCTGGGGGCGATACCCGACGAAGGCAAACATCTGCTGCCGCGTGATCGACAGCTTCACGGCGCGTCCAGTGGCTCTCGACGCCATTGCGGCGAGAAATACATGGGACCAGGCAGAGCCTTTGCTTCCGAAACCGCCACCGACGAAGTGGGAAATCACCCGGACATTCTCGGGCTTGAGATCGAACGCTTTGGAGATGCGTTTCCTCAGACCGAAGATCCCCTGCGTGGCGTCGTAAAGTGTGAGGTGATCCTCCCCTTGGAAGACGGCGATGGTCGCGTGCATTTCCAGGGGGTTGTGGTTCTCGCACGGGGTCGTATACGTCGCATCGACCCGCGCGAACGCCGTGGCGAGCGCCGCGTCGATGTCGCCACGGTTGGAATCGGGCGGTGGGCGGCCGGGCGCTGCCTTCGGGGCAAACCCGGCGCCGATTTCCTTGTCCATCTCACAGATCGCAGCCTCGGCGGCGTAGGTGGCCTTCACGAGGGACGCCGCATGCGACGCATGCTCGAGCGTGTCGGCGACGACGAGGGCGATGGGCTGACCGTCGTAGAGAACCGCGTCGTTCTGGAGCACCTGAACGACCTTGTCGGTCATCTCGGTCGGCTTGTCGGCGCCCGGAACTTTCGCGGCATTGAGGTGCGTGAGAACGGCCACGACGCCCGGCACGCGCTGGGCCTCGCCTACGTCGAGCGCCGTGATTTTCCCTTTGGAAATCGTCGCACCGACGATGACGGCATGTGCGACGTTGGCGACGGCGACCTCGGCCGAGAACGTGGCGGTACCCGTGACTTTGAGGCGGCCGTCGACGCGGTCGAGAGGCTTTCCAACGGACGACGCGGTCATGCTTTCCCCACGAGATCGCGGAGCGCTCGAGCCACCGTGCGCTTGGCGAGCTCCACTTTAAACGCGTTGTGCGTGCGCGGTACGGCGCCTCGAACGGCCGCGGCGCCCGCGGCGTCGAAGCTCATCGACGTCGGCGGCTTCCCTACCAATTCCGCCTCGGCTTCCGTCGCGCGCCACGGCTTCGTCGCGACGCCTCCCAAGACGACGCGTGCGCTCTTCACGACCCCGCCGCTCACGTCGAGCGCGACGGCCGCCGAGCTGAGCGCAAATGCGTAGGACGCACGGTCACGAACTTTCACATAGTGAGACCGCTGCGCGAACGGCGATGCGGGGACGGTAACGTGGGTGATGATCTCCCCCTTTTGCAACGCCGTTTCGACGGCGGGGGTGCTGCCCGGAGCGACATGAAAGTCACCCATCGGAACTGCGCGCTCGCCGCCACCTCCGCGAACATGAACGACCGCATCGAGGGCAAGCAACGCCACCGCCATATCGGAGGGGTGCGTCGCGATGCACGACGACGAGACGCCGAGAATGGCGTTCGATCGGTTGTAGCCGTCGAGGGCGGGGCAACCCGAACCGGCCATGCGTTTGTTGCAAGGTGAGCTTGGATCGCGAAAATAGGAGCATCGGGTTCGCTGGAGGAGATTGCCTCCAACGCTCGCCATATTTCGAAGCTGCGGCGACGCGCCCGAGAGGAGCGCCTCGGAGAGCACCGGATACGCCTTCGCGATGAGCGGGTGGTAAGCAACTTCGGTATTCGTCGCGAGCGCGCCGATTTGGACACCGTCGCCGTCGGCCTTGATGTCGCGTAGCGGAAGCGCGCGGAGGTCGACCACGGTGCTCGGCTCTTCGACGCCGAGACGCATGAGATCGATCAGCGTCGTCCCCCCTGCGAGGTAGCGCACGCCGTCCTCCTTGCCGCGCGCCAGCGCGTGATCCAGACCGGTCTCGCGCGAATAGGCAAAGGGCTTCATCGCCTCACACTTCTTTCCGCGCGCGAACGCCGGCGATGGCCGCCACGATATTGGGATATGCGCCGCATCGGCAGATGTTGCCGCTCATCTGTTCGCGAATGTCGGCGTCGTTTTTGAGATGTCCTTCGGTGAGCATTCCGAGGGCGCTCATGATTTGCCCCGGTGTGCAGTAGCCGCACTGAAAGCCGTCTTCTGCGATGAAGGCCCGTTGAAGCGGGTGGAGATTCTCGCCCGTGGCGAGCCCTTCGATGGTCGTGATCTTCGCCCACGGCGCTTGGGTCGCGATGGCGAGCGTGAGGCACGCATTCACCCGCATGCCATCGACGAGAACCGTGCAGGCGCCACACTGTCCGTGGTCACACCCCTTTTTCGTCCCCGGCAGCGCAAGACGCTCGCGAACGGCGTCGAGGAGGCTTACGCGCGGATCGATACGAACTTGCCTATCGGTCCCATTCACGTTCAGCGTAACGTCGATATCGCCCGAACCGGGTGGAGCCGGGAGGGGCGGCGGCGCAGCGCTGGCCCCCGGTGCGGGCGGCATGGGCGACGGCGCACCGTTGTCGCGGCAGCCGTCGACGAAGGCCAGAATGAAGCCCGCCACGAGCCCCGTGACGACCCACTCGCGGCGCGTGAGCAGCAGCGACCGCTTTGGCGAGAGGACTGCGCGCCCCGCCGCGTCGAGCGCCGCGACGAGTGCGCCTTCGACGCCGCCCGCCCCCTGAATATCCACGTTTCGTCGCGCAAAGCGGACGACCCCTTCGCTGTCGACCACGAAGAGCGCGGGCATCGCGCGCTCGCATCCGTACGCCGTCGCGATGTCGCGCACCTCGCGCGCGAGCTCGGGGGAGGCGTCGTCGAACGCTTCGACGTCGTCGTCGGGACGGAAGTAGAAGACGGCCGATTTGGCGAGAACCACGAGCACCGCACCGAGCCCGCGGAGGTGCGCGCGAATCTCACGAAGGAGGTCGGCGTTCGCTCCGCCGATGGAGAACGTATCGGCAAATGCCAATACGACGGGGCGCCCACGGAGCGCTCTCAGTGCGAGCGCCGATGCCGACAACGACCGTAGGGTGAAGTCCGGAGCGGACGCTCCAACGGCGATTGCATGGGTCATGTTGGCGGTGCGGCACCAAGCACGCGACATGCCCGAGCCGCTTAGCGAATGGCCACGAAGGGAGAGCCCCAATCACGCGTGAGGCGCTTGTCATGGGAGCAAGCACGACTGCCTCACCCGAGACCGCGCGCCACGATAGCGCGCGAAGCATGAGGCGCGACTCACGCAGAAACGAATACTCAGGTGCGATCTCCGAACCGCGCGGCGCGGTCGTTGCTGGTTGCTGAATGCGGTTCTCGACGTGCAATCTCAACTGGCGAGCGACCATGACCCGAGCGATGACCGACCCCCTCTCGCGACGTCGAATGCTTCAGACCGCCGGAATCGCGGCACTCTCGAGCTCGAAGAGGTGACGGAGCGGCGCCTCGAGGCGAAGAACCATTTCGCCGTGGAGATGGACCACATGGCGAAATCGATTCGCGCCGGAACGAAGCCCCGCACTCCTGGGGAAGAGGGGATGCAGGACATGCGGCTCATCGCGTCGATCTACGAGGCCGCGCAGAGCGGACAGACGGTGAAGCTCGTCCCGGTGAACGGCCTCGACGTGTATCGCGGGGCGATGCCGGGGTGACACTTCACCCCGCCGCGCGGGGTCCGCGCGACGACGATTTCACACAAGATGCTCGAGCGGCGTGACCTTCGGCGGGCTCGCGAGGATCCCCATGTTCTTCGCGATGGTAGGGCCCACGCCCGCGAGGTCACGACGGCACTCCACGGCAAGATCGGAATGTCGGAAAAGGATCTTGAGGGGCTTCGTGGGCAGATCCCCTCGGGCGCTTCGGTACCTCGAGCGAAATAACGAAAGCCGTCGTCTTCCTCGCGTCCGACGAAGCGGCCTTCACCGTTGGCAGCGAGCTCGTCATCGACGGCGGGATGAGCACTCTGTACGGCGGCCGGTGTCCGCGCACAGCCGCGCGCGGCGGGGGGGACGTGGGGCGCTTCGCGAGGGGGGCGCCGCGCCTCCCACAGCAATCGAGGAGGCTTCGCTTTCCCCGGCGCGGCGCGCATTCGAGTCGCGCTATTTGGAAGGAATGACGCGCGCACGATGTTGGCTCGAGCTCATCGCAGTCGTCGCCGTCGTGCTTTATGCGGGGCCGGCCATGGCCGCCGACGGCGACACCTATTGGAGGAAGCCTTTGTCGTCGCTCCTTCTCGACGCGTTCATGTACGCGTCGCCCGTCACGGCGATCGCGTGCGTGCTCGCGGCGGCCAACCCGCGGTGGCGTAAGCGACCCAAGGACTGGCGTGAATCGAATTTGGTATCCTCATTCGGTTACCGCTGGCTCTCCCAACATGTGATTCGCCTCGCGGCGCTCGCGTCGATATCGCTCGTGGGGGTTGTGACGCTCTGCCTGCATCTGCTCGACGTAGTGTGAGGCACGACGCTCCGCGCAAGCGTATGAGGTCCGATTCCGAACTTCCAATCCGCCGGAAGGGCTGCGACGAGCGCAGGTGCAGACGCCTCGGCGACGGGCAAGTAGACCTTGAAGGTCGTCGGCTCGCCGAGCTCGCTATACACCCAGATGGTTCCTCCGCTTTGTCGGACGATTCCAAAGACGGTTGCGAGCCCAAGGCCGGTTCCTTGCCCCTTACCCTTCGTCGTGAAGAATGGCTCGAACAGGCGATTCGTGGTCGCGTTGTCCATCCCCGAGCCGGACCCTGATGGGGCTCCGCTCTCCACTTCAGGGGTCACAGCCCGATCCTACGCCCCCGGCCGGTCTACGGCGCCGGACCTTCGGAAAAAACCTTCCGCAATGGCGCCCGGCGCGTTTCGCTTCCGAGGCAGTTACGCGAGGACGCGCCCGGCGAGGTTCGCGATCAGCACGACGAGTTGTGTCGGCTCCACCGGCTTCGCCACGTGGCGCTGGTAGCCGGCGGCGAACGCGCGCTGGGCATCTTCGGCGCGGGCGTAGGCCGTCAGCGCGACGGCTGGAGTTCGCCCCCCCTGCTCCGGGGACCGCGCGCGAATGTGGCCGATGAGAGCGTAGCCGTCCGTCACCGGCATCCCGATGTCGCTCACGAGTACGTCGGGCCGGACGCGCTCGAACACGCGGAGCGCGTCGCTCGCGCCCGTGGCGACGTGCACCTCGGCCCCGTGGACACGGAGAATTTCGGCGATGAGCAGCCGCGCGTCCTCCTCGTCGTCGACGACGACGAGCCGCAGACCCGCGAGGCTCGGCCCGGCAAGCTTCCCATTCGCAACCGCAACGTCGGCAGTGGCGGCCGGCACGCCCGCGGGCTTCATCGCGGCCGCGATGCGGGCGGGCAGCGTTACGACGATACTCGTGCCGAGCCCCACGCCCGCGCTCGAGGCTCTCACAGTACCGCCATGCGCCGACACCAGCTGCTTTACGATCGCGAGTCCGAGCCCGAGCCCACCGTGGCGCCGGCTCGTCGAGCCGTCGACCTGCCGAAATGCTTCGAAGACTCCTTCGAGCGCGTCGGCGGGAATCCCCTCGCCAGAATCGTCGATGCGAAGGACGACGTCGGACCCTTCCCGGAACGCGGTCGCCCCGACCGTGCCCGCTTTGGGTGTGAACTTCACCGCGTTGGAAAGTAGATTCCAAACGATCTGCTGGATACGATCAGCGTCGGCCACGATCGCGAGCGACGCGTCGGGCACGTCGACGAGGATCGTAATCCCCTTCGCGTCCGCGGCGGGCGTCAGCGCTTCGACGGCGCCCGCCACCGCGTCGTGGATTCGGGTGTGACCGAGAGTGAGCGCGAGCTTGCCGCTGACGATGCGCGAGAGGTCGAGCACGTCCTCGATGAGGCGCGCTTGCGATCGCGCGTTGCGCTCGATGATGGCGAGCGGGCGATCGAGATCTTGCGCGTAGCCCCGCCCACGGAGCGTGACGGTCCAGCCGAGGATGGCGTTCAGCGGTGTGCGCAGCTCGTGCGATACCGTCGCGAGGAATTCGTCCTTCGCGCGATTGGCAACTTCGGCCTCCTCGCGAAGGGCGTGCTCGCGCGCACGCGCCGCTTCGAGCTGCCGGAACGACATCGCGGTCTCGATCGCGAGCGCCGCGCGAAGGGCAAAGTCTTCGGCGAAGGCGAGATCGTCCTTCGAATACCTCCGGCCGGAGTCGGCGTAGATGAACGAGATTGCGCCGAGCGTCCGCTCGCGGCCGCGTAACGGCACGACGATGGCCGAGTCTAAACGGAGCTCGCGAATAATCTTGAGATGCTCGGCGTCGCGCGCCCCCGCTTCGAGGAGGGCTTGGGGGATCTCTTCGTACAGCTCGGATTGGCCCGTACGGATCACAGCAGGTGCCCCCGTCGGCGCGTTCGGGTCGGGCGGGTAGCGCTCTCCCAGTTCTCGGGCGAATTCGATTTTCGACGGGTCGACGTGGCCAACGGCGACCTGCTCCGTGCGGGTCGCGCCGGGCTCCAGCAGCTCCACGGCGCACCAGTCGGCGATGCGGGGTACGGCGAGCCGCGTGACGGTCGCGAGCGTCGCGCGGTAATCGAGCGACGATCCGAGGGCGGCGCCTGCCGCGGCGAGGAAGGCGTGGCGCACGGCGCTGACCTTCTCGGCGGTGACGTCGCGGAAGACCAAGACGACGCCGAGGAGGTTGCCCTGCGCGTCCTTAATCGGCGCGCCGCTGTCGTCGATGGGGACGCGCTTTCCACCCTTCGCGACGAGCACGGTGTGGTTGGCGAGCCCGACGATGCTCCCTTCGCGGAGCACCTTGGTGACCGGGCTCTCGACCACCTCGCCGGTCACCTCCGAGAGGATGCGAAAGACGGCGTCGAGCGTCGTGCCGCGCGCCTCCCTCGCGGACCACCCCGTCAGCTCCTCCGCGACCGGATTCATGAACGTCACGAGGCCCGCCACGTCGGTCGCGATGACGGCGTCTCCGATGCTATGGAGCGTCGTCGCGAGGGCGAGCTGCGCCTCTTTCTCGCCTTCGAGGCTCAGCGCGCGAAGGAGCGCCTGGGCGCACTGCTTCGAGAACATGTCGACGAACGCTCGCTCTTCGTCGGAGAACCTTCGGGCCTGGTAGAAGCCCATGCCGAGCAGACCGATAGGGCGCCCCTCGGCGATGAGCGGCACGCTCCAGAACGCGGCGGCGCGGGGACCTTCGACTTTGCTTGCGGCGAGCGACGGATAGAGCGCTTCGTACTCGGCAGGCGATTCGGCATAGCGCGGCGAGCCTGCGCGCAGCCATTCGAACGTGCTCGTCTGATGCGTCGCCGAGTCGATGCACCGGATCTGTTCGACGATCTCCTTGGCGACGCCTTGGCTGGCGAGGAGCGCGAGCCGGGTGCCGCTCTCGTCGACGAGGTGGAGTGTGCACGAATCGCCTCGCGCTGCGGCCTTTCCCCAAACGACGATGACCTCCGAGACGTGCGCGGCGGTGCGCGCTTCGGCGAGGCCCCGGGCAAGCTCTGCGAGCGCGGCGAGCCTGCCGGTTGCCGCGCGCTCGTCGTGGACGTCTGCGTTCACGCCCACCCAGCGAAGGACCTTTCCCGTGGCGTCGTGATGGGGCGTCGCGCGGCTGACGAACCATCGGCGCGCGCCGTCGTGACGACGCAGCGTAAATGTCGCCTCGAACGGCGCCCCTTCGCGGAGCGCGGTCGACCACGCCTCGCGAAGCATCGGGAGCGCGTCGGGCTCGTAAACGAGCTGCCACCCGTCGCCGGCCATCTCGCTCGGCTTCAGCCCGGTGTAATCATACCAACGCTGATTGTAGTAATAGATCTCGCCGTTGGCGTCGGCCGCCCACCCGAGCTGCGGCATCGCGTCGAAGAGGGTTAGGAGCCGCTCTTCGTTGCCCGTAGTATCCGAATCGCCGCTCGCGCCCTCAGCCGGGAGCGAGGATTCTCGCGCGGAAGTCATCCCTCGGATTGTACCTCGGCGCGCGCGAACGTGCGGTTTTCCGAGGTGACCGCGCGCGTCGTGAGGGGCCAGGGGTTCCCCTGGTACACCTCGACGCACGAACACCTATGCCCCGCGCGATCGACGTCCAGCAGTACGTCGACGACTCCATCCCGACGCAGCCGAGCCGGCCCGGTACGCGCCAAACGGCGCAAGGTCTCCCGCGCCGTCGATGTCCACGGCGAGCTCGCTCGAAAGCCCGTTCGGAGCCGCGCCGTGACCGTCTGCGAGACGGCCGACGCCATGTGCTTTTGCGCGATGGAGATCTTGGCCGTCGACCAGAGCTCGCACGTCAACAACCTGTTCTCGGTGATGCTCGGATACACCCAGCTCACTCTGAACGACCTCGCCGCCAACGACCCGGTCCGCGCGGACCTCGAGGAAGTTCGAAACGCAGGGCACAGCGCGTCGGCGCTTACGAGCCAGCTCCTCGCATGTAATAGGCAGCAGGTTCTCCAGCCCCGCGTCCTCGACGTGAATCAGACCCTCGCGGGGACCAACCCGACGCTGCGGCGGCTGCTCGGCGAGGACGTCGAGCTCGACGTCATCACCTTTTTAGACGTCGGGCGCATCCTCGCCGACCCCGGCCAGCTCGAGCAGGTAGTGGTGAACCTCGCCCTGAACGCGCGCGACGCGATGCCCGAGGGGGGGAAGCTCGCCATCGAGACCGCGAACGTCGAGCTCGACGCAGCCTTTGCTCAGCGCGCCGCCGTCCACTGATCGAGCCAGCCAAGCACGGTCTCGTGCCACTGGACGCTGTTCTGCGGCTTCAAAACCCAGTGGTTCTCGTCGGGGAAGTAGAGAAACTTGCTGGGGATGCCGCGGCGCTGGAGCGCCGTGAAGGTCGCCATGCCTTGGGTCTCGACGACGCGGTAGTCCTTCCCGCCGTGGACGACGAGCATCGGCGTCTTCCAGTTTTTCACGTGGTCGATGGGGTTGTGCTTGGCGAACCCCGCGGGGTTTTCCCAGGGCGCGCCGCCGTGCTCCCACTCGGGAAACCAGAGCTCTTCGGTCGCGTAGTAGGCAAAGCGCTCATCGAAGTTGCCGTCGTGATTCACGAGGCAACGAAACCGGTCGGACCAGTTGCCGGCGATCCAGTTGATCATGAAGCCGCCGTAGGAAGCGCCGAGGGCCGCGACGCGATTGCCGTCGAGAAAAACGTATTTGGCAGTCGCGGCGGCGAGCCCTTTTTGGAGATCTTCGAGCGGTTTTCCGCCCCAATCGCCGCGAATCGCATCGGTGAACGGCTGGCCGTAGCCGGTCGATCCGTGAAAATCGACCATGATGGCCGCGTAGCCGTGGGCCGCATAGATTTGCGGATTCCACCGGTAGCTCCAGCGGTTCGACATCGAGCCTTGGGGGCCGCCGTGAATTAGGAATGCGACGGGGTACTTCTTCGCCGGGTCGAAGCCCACCGGCTTTACCAAGTACGCGTAAACCTTGTCGCCATTGGCGCCGGCGAAGGAGAACTGCTCGTAATCGCCAAACGCCATGACGGAGAGCTCGGGGTTCACCCGCGTGACGCGTTGAAGGTCCGAGCCGTCGCCCTTCATGCTGTACAAATCGACGGGGCTCTTAAGCGATTCGAGAGCCGAAACGAGGCGACCTCCGTCGACTTCGAAGGGGCTGTCGAAGGCGCCGTCGCCGGGGAGGCCGCGCACTTTGCTCGAGGCGAGATCGAGGACGAAAATGTGACGCTGGCCGACGTCGTCGGCGGTGGCGAAAAGGGATTTTCCGTCGCGGGAAAATCGCAAATCGTGGGGCGAGCGGTCCCACCCCGGCGCGACCTCGTGCTCGGCGCCATCGGGGAAGGCGCGGACCATCACGCGGTAGCGATCGGACTCGTACTTCGGTTTCGACATGGCCAAGTAGGCAAGGCTTTTCCCGTCCGGTGAGAAGACGGGTGTGATGTCGGTCGCGAGGTTTGCGCGGGTGAGATTCTTCGGTGCCGTTTTGCCGTCCGTCGGGACCGTATAGAGATCGACGTTGGTCGACCACGCTTCGGCTTTGCCGCCGTCGCGCGCGGAGAAGACGACGGATTTGCTATCGGGCGAGACCGTATAGTCCGTTGCCGACGGGTGCGGCTTCACGGGCGAATCGAGATCCAACCCCTTCATGAGATCGACCGCTGCGGCCGGGCCTGCACCAAGAGGCGTGGCAAACAGGTGAGAGCGTTTCCCTGTTTTCCATGCGTCCCAGTGGCGGACCATGAGCTTGTCGTAGACGACGCCGGAGGCCTTCGTCTTCTTCTTCGCCTCGACGCGTTTCGCTGTGCAGTCGAGGGTCGCGCAGTCGGGATAGGTCTCCGCCGCGAACACCAAGGTCTTGCCGTCTTGGGCGACGTGGTAGCTCTCGATGTCGACTGTGGCTTCGTAGGCGATCTCTTGGGTGCCACCACCTACGGGCACGCGGTATAGGATCGACTTTTCGTCTTTGCGCGACGAGAGAAAGAAGACCGACTTTCCGTCGGGCGAGAACTGCGCGTCGGTATCGTTCTCGAGGTGACTCGTGAGCTGCTTTAGCCCTTTGCCGTCGCTCCCGACGACGTAAATATCGGTACGACCACGATTGCCCGCGTAATCGGTATTGCGAAGCGTAAAGGCAATGAGCTTCCCGTCGGGCGACGGCGTGGCGTCGGCGAGGCGGTGGAGCATCACCTGGTTGTTCACCGTGTACGGGAAGGCCGTGGGGGACGCCGTCGCGCTCTGGGCGTGGGCATCGCCGCCCGCGCACAGCGCCGTCGCGAGCGTCGCGAGGGGCATGAGCGCGGGGAGGAAGCGGGAGACGCGGCTGTCGCGAGAGACGCGGCGGACGCGATGCGGGGCGGCGGAAACGAGCGCGGGCGGTAAATCAAAGGCTTTCACGAGGGCTCTCCTTGTCGGCTCGTGCCTTATCCCGCGTTCGTGGGCGCTCGCCAAGGGGAGCCATGCGAGCTCGCCGCGCATCGCGCCCCACGGAGACGCGGATGCCCACGTGCGCGACAGAAACGCTGCGCTACCCTCTCGCCCGCCGCCTGGGAGGCTGCGCCATGTCCTCTTATCTCTCCTATTATGCTGCGTGGATGCTGCTCGCCTATGCCGTGAAGCAGCCGTTGCTTCTCGTCGGGGTCGTCCTCTTTTTGGCGTTCCGTCAGTCGATTCCCGACCCGGCGGCCCTATGGCGCGCGATCGGCCGTGCGAGCGCGCTGCGTCACCAGGTGGGCGTGAACCCCGCGAACGTCACGGCGCGGCGCGATCTCGCGATCATCAATCTCGATTTGCGACGCCCGAAGACCGCGCTCGCCCTTCTCGACGAGGCGCTTGCGCGGGATCCCGACGACGCCGAGCTCCTCTTTCTCCGTGGCCGTGCGCTCCACGGCGCCGGGCGCCACGCCGACGCCCTCGCCCCGCTCGTGCGCTCCCTCGAGATTCGTCCGAAGCTTCGCTACGGCGAGCCGTACAGGGTGGCGGGCGATGCGCTCTTGGCTGCAAATCGAGTCGACGAGGCCATCGACGCCTACGAGCGCTACGCCAGCATCAACCACTCCGACGTTGGCGTTCACGTGCAGCTCGCGCGCGCGAATGCGCGCGTCGGCGACAAAGAGGGGGTGCGCCGTGCCCTCGCGAAGGCACGCGAAACGTGGGCCCACATCCCCGGCTCGATTCGCCGAAAGTCCTTTGGCAGCTGGGTCGAATCGCTGTGGCTCCGCGCGCGCCTGTTGGGAGATGTGACTGTGATTGTAAGCGCGGTGGTCATCGGCGGCGTACTATTTTTTGGAGCGCGCGCGGCGCTCCCGGCGGTGAAGAAGGCCTTCGCCTACAAGGCGCCCGTCGCCAGCGTTCATGAGGTCACGAGCGACGGCGACGGCGACGGAATTGACGACGACTGAGGGGCGCGCGCGGCGCGCTGGCCGGGACGTCAGCGCGGTTCGAGGTGCATGGAACGAGCAGGTCGTGCTCGCTGGCTGAGAAAATAGGGGCCGCGCCGCATCGCATGAAGGAAGCCCGTGGGCTCGATGCCGCGACCCGCACGGAAGGGTGAGAAGCGAAGAGCCTCGTCGTCGATCTTCGCCTCCTCCTGAAGTGTGATCGACGCGACGGCGGCCCACCGCGTTGTTCACGAGTATGTCGATTTTACCGAGCTCACGAACCGTGTGCTCGACGGCGCGGGTGCAGGCGTCGACGTCGGCGAAGTCGCCCGCGATGATCGTCGATTTGCGCCCCGCGCTCTCGACCGCGCGACGCGATTCGTTCGCGTCCTCGTGCTCATCGAGATAGGCGATGGCGACGTCTGCCCCCTCGCGTGCGAAGGCGAGCGCGACCGCGCGGCCGATGCCGCTGTCGCCCCCCGTGACGAGCGCAACGCGCCCCTCGAGGCGACCGTGCCCCTTGTAAGAGGCTTCGCCGTGGTCGGGCTTGGTTCGCATCTTGGTTTCGTTGCCCGGCGAGTCTTGCGGCGATTCGTCGAACGGCGGCTTCTTGCCGGCGCCGCGCGGATCGGACGTGGGTTGAGCCTTGGGCGTGATGTTGGTCGCGGTCATGCGCGCGAGACTGCAAGCTCGGCGCCCGCCGGCCTCGACCTCCCAATGCATTCGATAGGTGCGCTCGACGGGGAAGCGCTCCCGCAAGGTAAGGCCACAGCGTCTCGCAAACGCGCCTCACCCGACGACCCATAGCCTCTTCGACGGAGTCTAAAGCCGCGCGCGTCACGGCCATTTCGAGGGGAACGGTCGTTGCACCGCGCCGGCTATGGCGACGAACAGCAAAATGGATATCGCGGCAGTGGCCGTCCTATCGGGTCTCATCATGACGTCCATCGCATGTGGTGACGATTCGTCGCCCACGGGGACGGGGGACGGCTCGGGTACGACCACGGCGGGGTCGACCTCGGGGACGGGCGCGGGAAGCGCAGGCGGCGCAACCAACGGCGCCAGCACAGGGTCTACCAACGGCGCGACCACGGGGTCCACCACGGGCGGCACCACAGGCTCGACGACAGGAGGGTCGACGGGCGCGAGCACCGGCGCAACCACCGGTACGAGCACCGGTACGAGCACCGGTGCGACGACCGGCTCGAGCACCGGGGCCACCACGGGCTCGAGCACGGGCGCTACGACCGGAACTTCCACGGGAGGGACAACCGGCGTCACGACGGGCACGAGCACCGGTTCGAACACCGGTGTGACGACCGGCACGACCACGGGAACGACCGCAGGCACGTCGGGCTGAATCTAGGAAGCCGAGCCCCGCGAAGTACACGCTTCGCGGGGCTGAGGCGGCGTGCACGGGTGGCGTCGCGTGCGCTCTCCCGTCGCGTCGCGCGTGAGGCGAAATACGCCGACCGTCGGTCTCACATTCCGTGCGTCCCAAGGAAGAATCGCGCCGATGAAATGTGCCCCCCTTCGTCGAGCGGCTCTGTTGCGGCAGCCACGAAGATCTCGAACAAATTGCCAGAGATATTGGGCGTGCGAACACCGATATCGCCGCTCAGACGGAAAATGGACGGGTCGAAACCCTCGAGGTGGGGTCCGAACACGTTCCCCGCGGCGACGTGCACGACTCCGTCGAGGTAAACCCAGATGGGCCACGCGTACTCCGCCGTAACGACCACGGCGCTGCGATCGACCAGGCGACCGCTGAGGAAGCCACGCATGCGCGCGTCACCGCCGAGGGTCACCTGTTCCACGAACGGTACGGCACCGGTGATTGGGTCGGCGGCTTCGGCGTCGAGTGTGAGGGACAGGACACGCCTCGTGCCCGTGAGATCGAGGGCATACCCAGCGGTCCCGCCATAAGTGACCCAGCTGCGACGGCCGGCGTTGCCGCGTGAATCCAGGGCGAATGCAGGCTCTCCCCATAGGCTCGCGTGGAATCCCTTGGAGTGTGTTGGCGTCCGGAAATCGATGGCGAGCGCGCCGCGCGTCGCAATCGCCGTGAACCCGTCGCCGAAGCCCGGCGGCGCGGGGATGGTCCCCGCGGCGATCGCCTGAGCGACGGATGCGTCTCCGCAGCAGCTGTCGCCGCGGTAGCCGAAGGATGTGAGGCGTGCGCGCGCGGACGCCGTGAACGTGCGCGCAAGCTTGTGATCGAACGCAAGGCTCGCGGCAGCTTGTGCCGAGGCATACCGCAACGTCGGCGTGCTCGGAGCACGTGGCCCTATGCCATAGTAGGGGCTGTCGTCGCGACGATCGATCGACCCCTGGACTACGAAGGTATCGTCCCAATGAAACCGATACGTGTCGGTGACGACGAGGTCGATGCGGGGCGAGCCCCACGTCCCAAAGTGAACGCCCAACGTGTTCTGCTTCACCACCGCGTCTCGCCAGTAGGCGTCGAATCCGATCATCGACCGCACGCCCACGTCGATTCGTAGGGAGGGTGAAACGAAGAACTTCTGTTCATCGTCGAGCGCGGAGACATCGCGCACGTCGTCGGGCCACTGAAAGCGATCCGCGGTCGTCACCAGGAAGGCGAAAGGGCGACGCACGCCGTACTCGGCGATAAGCCACAAAGGGAACAGCGCAACGCGTCCAACGACGAAGGGTGCCGCGGGACCTTCCGGCGGCGGCGCGCCGTAATCCATCGGCTGCTTTTGCGGCGCCGCGAGGGCGCTCGTCGCGGGTCCGAGACACGCTGCCATGGCGGCGGCAGCGAAAAAAACGCTCACGCAGCGGGTCGACGATCGCCGCGCGTCCGAGCTGGAAAACTGCCGTCGTGCAGAGCTCAACGTTCCATCGGCGCAGGTGCGGTCTCGTGAGGATGCCGGTGGGCGTAATCCGCCGCGCAAACCGTGAGCGTCGCGACGACGAAAACGGCGAGCGATACGCCGACGCGCCACCGTTTTTGCAAAGGGTGTGCGTGGCGAGAGGGGCACGGCTCTTCGATAGCCGATCTCACAACATCCTCGCGCGCTTCAGTCGCGCCTTGACGCGGATTTGCTACGAAATCCACGCTTGCTACCGCCGCGAGCTCG
>JANXMC010000531.1 GCA_025354825.1 Myxococcales bacterium | reverse complement strand
CCGCGACGTCTTCGGGCTCGAGATCGACGACATCACGCCGGCGGCCTTCAAGCGAACCCTGGCGTGAGCGCTGACGTCGCAGCGCCGTGCCCGACGCATGCGGAGGCTCGATCTGCATCCCGGCGTCGCTGATGGGTCACCTTACAGAACGATCTTCTTCCACCCACCCGCGCGGAATTTCGCGCTCATCGTGATCGCAGCGAGCGTGCAGTAAACGCATGCGGCAATCCAAATCCCGACGAGGCCGACGTGGGCAACCACGCCGAGCACGTACGCGAGCGGGACGAGCACGCCAAACACCAACAAGAACTGCGCGACGGCGACGAACTTCGGATTGCCGGCCCCGAAGAGCGCTTCGCTCATGATCATCGCAATTGCAATGACCGGCGTCGCAATCCCCATCATACGCATCGGCATCATCGCGACCTCGCGGACGGCCGGTGATTGTGTGATGAAGCCGACGATCTGCGGCGTGAAGAGCACGCCTTCGCACAGGCCGACGACACCGAAGATGATCACGCCGAGGCGCACGCTCGCCCAGCCGTAGCGTTCGGCCTCTTCGGGCTGCTTCGCGCCGAGGGATTGGCCGACCAGCGTGGCCGTCGCCGTCCCGAAGCCGATGCATGCGGTGAACGTGAGCTTGAGGATCTCGACGATATCGGTCGTCGCCGCGCTGTTGACCGCTTCGTGCGCGCCGCACGTTTTCTCGACGACGTTCGTCGCCGCCACGGCGGCGTCGGCGGCATCGAGCTGGCCCACGACGCGTGAGAAGAGCGCGAAGCCGGCCATCATCGCGACGGTCGCACCGGCTGCCGGGAGCGAGAGCTTGAGAATGTCCCACGTGAGGCGACGCGACAGGTTCGACCAACGGGCGGGCGCGTAGTCGGGGCCCGTGCCGCCGGCGAAGAGGAACATGATGAAAAGGCCGATCCACGTCGCCAAGAACGCCGCGAGGCCTGCGCCCGGTGCACCCATGGCGGGCGCTCCGAGGTGGCCGAAGATGAACATCCAACAGAACAGAACGTTGAACGCGTTCATCACGAGCGCCGAGACGAGGTGCACGTGGGTGCGGCCGATCCCGTCGAAGAACGCTTTGATCGCCATCGTCATGGCCATCGAGATCACGCCGAAGAGGCGCCACCGCGAGTAGTCCATGGCGATGCCGCGCACCTCGGGCACCTTGATCATCGCGCCGAGCACGAGCGGCAAGGCGAGGAAGCCGAGGAGCGACATCAGCGCGCCGCCGACCAGCGTGAACCAGACGGCGTTCGCGAGGACGGCGCCCGCGGCTTTGGGATTTCCCTCGGCGACGCGGCGGGCGGTCAGCGCTTGCGTGCCGACGCTAACGGCGCTCAGCGAGCCGCCGAAGAGCCACACGATGATGAGCGACGGCAGCAGCGCCGCCTGGCCGTTCGACGAATCGGGGCACGGCAGGCGCGAGAAGAAGAGGACGTCGATCTCATTGACGACGCTCTGCGAGAGCATCGCGATGACCGTGGGCGTCGCAAGCTTGAGAATTGCGCGGTAGGGCGACGAGCCCGGGTCCACGCGCACAAATCCAGCCGTCGCCATCGAGTACCGCTTCCCTTATGCGACAGGGTCGTCCTTGACAAGGCTTGGCGTTGCCCGCCGTTGCGCCGCTGCGTGCCCCTCCCGCATTTGCGGCTAGGAATCGAAGGCGAGATGCGTTAACTCCGCCTACATGGCCTCCGCATCATCACGCCGGAATGGGCGCGCTTCGTCGGGTGCATCGGCTTCGTTCCTCATCGCGGGGGCGGCCTTCGCGGCCATCGTCGTGATGACGGGCGCCGGCTGCGGCGGGCCGAAATTCCCGCTCTGCGACAACGATGAGCACTGCAACGCCGACGGACACAAAGGCGTGTGTCTAAACCACACGTGCGTCGAATGCCGAACGGACGCCGCATGCGGCGCCGGCAAAACGTGCACGGCGGGCGCCTGCACCCCCGTCCCCGGGTTCTGCAACGAGACGACGACCTGCCCCAACGGGCAGAACTGCGACGGCAACCACTGCTCTGCGCCGCCCGTCGTCGCGAAGGCGCCGGTCGAATGCGACGACGAGCATGCGTGCAAGGGCGCGGGGCAGCGCTGCGAGAACAACCATTGCGTCTCGCCCCCCCAAGGCGGCCCCGGCTGCACCGATTTTCCGGCCCCCAAGTTCGACTTCGAATCGCCTGAGCTCGGCGCCGATATGCGCGCCGTTCTCGAGCGACTCGCGAAGTGCATCTCGTCGGGCTCGCTCAAAGGAGCTCACGTTCTGCTCACCGGCCACTGCGACGCGCGCGGCGAAGGCGAGTTCAACATGGGGCTCGGCGCGCAACGCGCAGAGACCGTGCGCGGCTTCCTCGTCGGTCTCGGCGTCCCCACGGCAAGCATCAACACCTCGTCCCGCGGCAAGCTCGACGCGAGCGGCACCGACGACTCCAGCATGGCGAACGATCGCCGCGTCGACATCGAAGTCCGCTGACTCGGCCCCTCGGCAACCGCGCGTTCTCGCGCCTTTACGCAGTAATCCCCCTATGAATCGTTCGTTCGTCGCGGTTGTGCTTTTGGGCGCCTCTCTCCTTTCCGGGTGCGCCTCGAAGAAAGATGTCGACGCGCTGACGGTGCGGAATGCGGCCCTCGAGAAGTCGCTCGAGGCGGCTCACGTCGACTTCGTGGCGCTTCGGGCCGATCTCGAGGCGACGCGTACGCGCCTCGACAACGCGCTTCGAGCCAATGCCGATGCAAGCTCCGACGTGATGGGCGACCGGTCGCGCATGCAGGCGCTCGGTGGCCGGCTCGACGAGGCAACGCACGCGATCGACGATCTCAAGAAAGAGCTCGCAGCGAGCCGCAGCGAGACCGACGCGCGCCTCGACGAGATGAAGCGCAGCCAAGACGTGCAGGCCGCGAAGCCGCCGCCCGTGGTGATTCCCGCCGACAAGGCGCAGCACTACGCCGCCACCGAAGCCGCCTACGCCAAGGCCGATTACAACCTCGCGCGCACCCTCGGCCGCGACTACATCGCGAAGTACCCGCAGGACGACAAGACCGACGACGTCATCTACTTGATGGCCGACGCGAGCTTGAAAGAAGGGCGCCCGTCGTCGGCCCTTGGCGAGTTCAATCGTATTCTCAAGCAATTTCCCAAGTCGAACACGCTTGGGCAGACGCTGTTCGGAATGGGCGACTCGTACGTGATGCTTCACGATTGCGCGAATGCGAAGCTCGCGTTCGGCGCCTGCGAGTCGCGCTTCGCAAAAGAGCCGATTGGCAAAGAGGCGAAGGCGCGCATTGCGAAGATCGCGACGCCCACGCCGGGAATGTGCGCGCCGCAGTGAGGCGCTGAGCGACGCGGCTCATCGCGGTGTCGCCGTCCTGGCGGTTGCGCGGTAGCGGACGATGTCGCCGTCGATCTCAATGGACGCGCAACCGGGCCAGATCGGCAGAAGTGTCAGGCCGAAAAAGTAGTCGAGGGCGCACGGTCGGGACGAGGTGCGAAGCCTGACGATGGCGTCGCCGTGAGCGGCGGCAATCTGCGCGTTGATCGACTCCGAAAGATCGAGCCGTGGCGTGAACGGAACCAGCGCATAAAACGTGCTCCACGCCGTCCGTGTCTCGTGAAAGTGACTCACGGTTTCCATCTCGCCCGCCGCGAGGAGCTCGCGGTTCGGCCCCAACATTCCGTCCGAGAGCGACACCGGATAGTGGGACGCCGGAAGGGAGAGCGACGAGCGCGCGCCGGCACACCCGCTAAGGGCTCCGAGCGAGAGCAGCAGGGCCAATGACTGAACACTCGATTTCATTTCGAGACCCTCACGAGCTGGCCTTCGTGTTTCCACCACGTGCTCCGCGCCCAACAGCCCGCGATGTAGAATTCCCATGCGCCCACGCCGATGCGATCGGTGCGAACGACGTACTCTTTCAAGGGGGCGGTGCCCGCGACCGCGGCGAACGAGCCGTGCATAGTCTCGGGCATCTTCGCGGTGCTCGGGCGCGTCAGGTCGAAGAACGGCACGAGCGTGCTCACGCAGAGGCCAGCCCCACTCTCGTTCGTGAGCTCGATCGTAGGGGTCGTGGTGTCGACGACCACGGCCACCGGCGCACCGCCGATGTGCTCGATGGGCCCCACGAGCACCGGAAATGGGGCCGGGATCGACTGCGAAACGGTGCCGCATCCGAGCGCCGTGAACGCGCACGCGAGGCCAGCGAAGTAGGCCAGCGGGTGCATCATCGCTTCCCTTCGCATCGAGGTCCCTTGGACGCGAGCTTGGCGTCGAAGCTCGACCCGTGGACCACGGAGCACAGGAGCCCGCTGTCGTCGAACTCGAGGGTCGTCCCACAGCTGCTGGTTGCGGCTTGGTAGCTGCTGTCGTCTTGGTACCGGTAAGTCCACCGCTCGGCGACGTTCGGGCACGGGAGCTTTTGCTCCTTCGCCTCGCTCGCGGTCACGTGTAGAGGCCACGCCCCGAGAGGCTGTCCGAGCACCCGACGCGCATCTCCCGGCGTGCTCGCGCCTCGGGTGAGGGTCGGCACGGCCGCCGCGTTGTAGGGAATGCCTTGCGCTTGTGCGCAGCCTGCGGTCAGCAGCGCCGATGGCGCGAGGGCGATGGCGATCGCGCGCATGGCGTGGTTTAGACGGGTCATTCGAATGCTCCGTGCCGCGCCCTCGAGGGCGCGCGCGCGCTGGACGACTTCGGTTGTGAATCTCCGTCGCTATCGGCCTCGCATCCCGCGGGTTGCTTGGGATTTCCCGTTCGTCGCGCGGTCGCTCACCTTTTTTCGAAATTCTCCGTCAGCTTTGGCCCGGCCGCCGCGAAGTCCTTTCTTGAAAGCGCTTCCACGCAAGCCCGCGTGAGACCGAGCGCCCTTATGGGGAGACGACCATGCAAAACACAGGGTTCTTCACGGCCATTGCCGGCATCGCGGCCCTCGGCTGTGCGGTTTTCATCGTGGGTGACGCGCACGCCGACGGCAACGAAGTGCAGGCGTATGGCATTGGCAACTTCGGGGGAAGTGGCCAATGCGGAAACAGCAGTCAGACCCATACGGTTCACACCAGTACGGCGGCGGCCTTCGTCGCGCCGTTCAACCTTTACAAGTCGCTCAATCTTTGGGACGAGGTGTCGACGCACAACAACGCGGCCGCCCGCGGCAGCTACTGGACCGACCCGTCCAAATCGAGCTCCGGCGCCGACACCGCGTTGAACTACGGCGTCGACGAAGCCGACGTCGTCTACGTTCACACCCACGGCGGCCACACGACGAGCGCGCCGTGGCGCTCGAGCCTGCTCATGGGCAATTCGAGCTACGCCTGCAGCGTCGCCACGGACACGAACATGCTGTTTGGAAATCCCGCCGGCAACGGCGATTTGCAAATAGCGGTCGTCAAAGCGTGCCAGTCGGGCGATTACGATGTTTGGAAGAACGGCGGATACTTTCCTAAGTTCACCACCACCGACAGCGTCTTCACCGTTTGGAACGCCTTTCACGGCGACTCGTCCTGCGGCGGCCACGTGACCGATTACGTGGGCGATTACGCGTCCGAATCGTTCAACGAAGGGGTCGGCGAGAACTGGCTCGACGAAGCTTACGACAACGCCTTTTGGCCTTGGGAAGACGACGACTGCCCCGTCTCGATTGTCATGGGGGCGACCAAATCGGCGCGCCAAAACATGTACGAGCACGGCGGCTTCCGCGACCGGAAGAACACCGGCGCGAAGACGTCGTCGACCATCTTTTACATCGGCGGCTGCGACCCGACCAACGGCCGCAAGCTTCCCGAATGACTTCGGCCGAGAGGAAAAATACCATGAACAATACGTCCAAAAAGCTCCTCGTCGGTTCGGTCGCGGCTCTCGTACTTGCGCTCGCGGGCTGCGCGATGGAGGCCGATCCGAGCTCGCCTCCGGCATCCACGGCCGAGGGCACGCCTGCCGAAGCGACGGCGTCGACCCCTACGGCGCTCACGACGTTCACGTTCGATACGACGGCGCTAAGGCCGATTCAAGGCTCGGGGATCCCGGCCGCGCGGCTCACGGCGCGTGCCTTCGACGACGCCATCGTTCGTCGCGGCCTCGTGCAGTCGACGGAGGCGTTTCAAGAGACCTCGAACATCGCCGGGCGCGCCGTGAGCGAGTCGCCGAGCTTCGCCCTTGAGACCGACGCCACGAGCGGCCACATTTTGGCGCTCCGCACGGCGCCCTTTGGTCGCGCGGTGGTGCAGGACGACGCCGTCATGCAGCGGCAGGCGATGGCGCGTCTAAGCCTGTGGGGCGTGCCAAGCTCGGAGGTCGGCCGCGTCGTGCAGAAGCGCGCGATGATGGAAGACACCGACGTCGCCGTCACGGGCGCGCCGCGCCAGCCCGAGGTTCATAGCTACAAGACGTTCGCGTTCCGCGCCGTCAACGGCATCCCCGTCGTCGGTCACCGCGCGGTCATCACCCACGGCGTCGACGGCTCGTTCAGCCGCGCCCTCGTGAAGTGGCCGCCCCTCGCGGCGAGCGGCCACAAGCTCCTCACGCGCCTCACGCCGAAGGAGATCGAGACCCAGGCGCTCACGGCGCTAAAGCGCGAAGGCGAGACGGCCGGGCAGGTGTACTTGCATTGGAAGTACGTTCCGACGGCGCTTTCGACGGGCGAAGTGGTCCTCACGCTCAAGGCCGGCGCGCGCATGCGTGGCGACGCGGCGGGCGCGGCTGTCGCGGCGGGAAATACGGAAGAAGCGCGGGAGATCGACGTCGACGTCGAGGCGCAGTAGGCGCGAAACGCGCGGACGCGCGCTCAGAACGCGGGCGCGGAGGCGACCGGCACGGCCGGCGCGAGGGGGCGCGGCGCGGGGAGCCGCTGGTCTTTCGGAACGCCCACGAGAATCGCGTAGGCGCTCTGATCGACCAGGCTCTTCGCTTCGTCCTCGCTCACCCACGACGAGTCGCTTTTGACGAATCCAAAGACGTTCGAGACCCCTTGATGGAGGTACCGGCGCTCGCCTGCGGGGATGTCGAAGGTGATGGTCTCCGTGTCGTCCTCGCTCTCGCTCACGAGGCGATGGCGGCCCGGGGCCGCGTGGTAGCAAAAGAATGTGGGACCTCGCGTCGCGCCGACGAGCTCGCCGTTGTCGCGAACGACGAACGTAACGGCGACGGCAACCCCGCTCGCGCGGATCACGCAGATCTGCGCGAGACCTTCGGGCGACGGGTAAAAAGGCTGAATCGGCAACGTCTTCGGCTCGGACAGGCGGTAGCTGAAACAGCCGACCGTCGCGACGCCGAGGCCGAGCACGCCGAGCGCGAGGACGAAGCCGAGGGCGGCCCCGCGAACGGTGGGGGCGCCGAGGTTCGCGGCCGGGGAGGGGAGGGGAGCGGTCTGCACAGGGTCGCCGGCCTTCGTGTGCAGGCGGCGTGCCGAGCGCGACCGTGAGAGACCCGCGCCGAATGCGCGCGAAAAGAGGCTAGCGGCGCGCGCCGTGGCGTTTGCCAGCGTCGCCACCGGCAACATCGGGCTCCTGTCGGGGCGTGAACCGGCGTTCCTTCGCCGTGGCGTTCGGTTTGCGCGGAGTCGAGGAAGCGGCCGGCGTAGAGCCCGGCGGCGCGGCCATCGTCGCGACCACGGCGGCCGGTGGCGTGAAGCCGCCGAGGCCTGCGGCGGTCGTTGGCAGCGAAGGCGCAGGCGCGACGGGCACCGCTTCGGCGGCGACCGCGGTGGCGGGGGCGTCGGCGCGGTCGCGGAGAGCGTCGTAGACGCCCGGTGCGCGCTGCGTGATCCACGAGCCGCCAAAGGTCACGAGGCCGATGAGCGACGCGCCCGCGAGCACGCCCATGGCGGCGCGACGGACGCGCGTGCGTCGCCTGTCGGGGTCGGCGAGGACGCTCTCGAGCGCTTCACGCAGCTCGGTCGCATCGGCGAAGCGGTCGTCCTTCTTCTTCGCAAGGGCGCGCAAAATAATCTCTTCGAGCCGCGCCGGGATGCGCACTTCCGGCGCACGAAGGCGCGGCGGCTCGGGCGTCTCGCGGAGCTGCTTGCCCATGATCTCGACGTTCGATCCGCCCTCGAAAACACGGCATCCGGTGACGAGCTCGTAGAGCACGCAGCCAAGGGCGTAGACGTCGGAGCGCCCGTCGATGGCTTCGCCTTCGACCTGCTCGGGCGCCATGTACTCGGGCGTTCCGAAGATGGAGAACCCCTTCTTCCGCTTCTCGCCGCCGCCCGCATCCGCGTCGCCCGTCGCGATCGCAACGGCGACGCCGAAGTCCAAGAGCTTCACGGTGCCCGCGCTCGTGAGAAACAGGTTCGCGGGTTTGAGGTCGCGGTGAACCAGGCCCGACGCGTGGGCCGCCTCGAGAGCGCGCGCGGCATCGGCGCAGATTCGCGCCGCTTCGGTCCACGGCGACGGGCCGTCGCGCTTGATGCGGCGGTCCAAAGGCTCGCCCGTGAGCAGTTCCATCGCGAGGTAGACGCGCCCGTCGAGGGAGCGGCCGAAGTCGTAGAGGCTCACGAGGTTCGGGTGCGAGAGCTTCGCGACCGAGCGCGCCTCACGGCGGAAGCGCTCGATGGCATCGGGCGACGTCGCGTGCTCGGGCGCGAGCACTTTGAGCGCGACTCTGCGACCGAGCTCGATGTGCTCGGCTTCGTAGACGATGCCGCTCGCCCCCTCGCCGATGCGGCGAATCACGCGGTACGGCGTGCCGGGGACCGCGGCGATGTCCGGGCAGTCACCGTCGCCGGCCTTGCCCATGGTAGCGGCCAGCGCCTGGCTCACGGGTCCCGACGACGGCGTGTTCCCCTCGGCGCGAAGGCCGTGGGCGTCTTTAAGCAGGCGCGCAAACTCGGCGCGAACGCGGCCCGGCTCGTGGGGCCAAAGCGTCCGCATCAACGTGGCGACGCGGCCACGCACCCCGCGCTCGCCCGTCTTCGACGGCGGGGCCTGTGCGAGGACTTTCGCAAGCTCCGGTACGGCGTGGGAGGCGCTGGCGAACCGCGCATCGGGCTCGTTGGCGGTGAGCATCTCGATGACCTGATCGAGCGCAGCGGGCGCGTCGACGCGGTGAGCGATCTTCGTCGGAACCACACGACCCGCCGCGACGTCCTCGAGGTGCTTCTGCGGATCGCCTGTTAAAATGCGCTTCGCGGAGCACATTTCCCAAAGCATGATCCCGAGGGCGTAGAGGTCGATGCGACCGTCGCCGACCTGTTGCCGCGCCACTTCGGGGGCGACGTAGCCGGGCTTCGCGAAGACGACGCCGGCGACGGTGTGGCAGCGTCGGTTGTGGCCGCGCGCCGTGCCGAAGTCGATGAGCTTCACTTCGCCCGAGTAGCCGATCATCACGTTCTGCGGCGACAGATCGCGGTGGACGATCTGGAGCGGCGATCCGTCGGAGCCCGCGCGTTCGTGCACGTGCGCGAGCGCCTGCGCCATTTCGATCGCGCACGCGACCGCGTCGGGCCAGTCGATCTTCTTCCCGAGCTGAATCGCGCGCTGCCGCACCTCGGAGAGCGAACGCCCTTCGACGTGCTCGACCACGGTGTACGGCTCGCCGTTCGCATCGGTCGCGGCCTCGAGGACCTGCGCGACCCCCGGGTGATTCAGCTGCGATTGCACCCGCGCTTCGTCGAGGAAGCGCGCGAGGAACGAGCCGTCGTGGATGTGATCGCGACGTATCGTCTTCACGACGCACGCGCGCTCGGCGCCTTCGATGCCGGTCGTCGCCGCGAGGTAAACGTCGCCCATCCCGCCGCGCGCGATGAGCTTCAGCAGAAGTAGCCGACCGAAGACACGCGGCAGCGCGAGCGCGGTGGCTTGCGTACCCGAAGAGAATCCGGTCGGTGCGTCGCCGGCGGTTGCGCCGCGGCGCGACAGAGAAGGCTCGCCCATGGCGGAAAAGTAAGGAGGGGAGTGAAGGGGGGCCAAGTTTGCAGCGGCGCGGTACGCCGGTTAGAACGTCGCCATGCGCTCCCGCGTTCTCTTTGCCGTGTCGATCGTCTCGAGCATCTTCGCCACCTCCGCTGCTTTCGCCGACGAAGTCGTCGTCGGCGAGCCGGCGTGCGAGCCTGCGTGCCGCGCCGGGTACGCATGCGTGAAGGGCGTGTGCATGTCGGCGTGCAACCCTCCATGCGGCGCGAGCGATACGTGCACGCCCGCCGGGCAGTGCGCTCAAAAGCAAGTCACGCCGCCACCGCCGACGTACACGCCGAGCGACGCGCCTCCCTCGGACCCGACCCGAGGCGACCCCACGAAGAAGGCCGGCTACCAGACGCACGACGGAGGCTACGTCCGGCTCGCGCTTGGCGGCGGCGGCATCTTTTCGACGATCAAGGACACGAACGACGCGACGGTGTCGGCCGGCGCCGTCGCGCTCGAGATCGCGTTCGGCGGGACGCCGTTTCCGGGCTTCGTCGTCGGCGGTGGCATCTTCGGCGCGAGCACCGCGTCGCAGCCGAGCCTCTCGCAGGGCGGAAAGACCGTGACGATCGATCGTGCGACGGTGTCGATGCTCGGGCTCTTCGTCGACTGGTATCCGAATCCGAAGGACGGCTGGCACGTGCAAGGCGCGGTCGGCCCGACGGCGCTCCAGCTCACGGCGCAGGCCGGCGGCAACAGCCTCAACGGCACCGGCTTCGGAGCACTCGTCGGCGGCGGCTACGAGTGGTTCGTCTCGGAGCAGTGGAGCATCGGCATTCTCGGGCGCCTGCAGTACGCGTCGCCGTCGGTGTCCTTCTCGACGGGCACGACGACGCTGACGTCGACGAAATACGAGTCGTCGACATGGGCGCCGGCGCTGATGTTCGCGGCGACCTACCACTGACTCGATGGGCAGTGGAACCATCCGCGTCGGCCGCAACGCGAACGCGCCGTCAGATTTCGTGAACGACGGCCCTCCGGCGGGACAATAAGAGGGAGCACGATCGTGCTCGCCTCGAAAGGGTGACCGCGATGCGTCTGTCGATCCTCACGCTCCTTCTCCCTGCGCTCGCGATTTCGTGCGCGTCGAAATCCACGACGCCGGACACGGTCGTTCGCGGCGAGCTCGCGCTTTCGAGCTATCCCAGCACGCCGCAATCGGTGGTCGCGACGAATGCGGGCGGCGCGGAGGTGCGTGGCACCGTCGGCGCGACCGGCGCGTTCCAGCTCTCGCTCCCGCATGGGACGACGTACGGGCTCAGCGTGGAGCTCGACGGGCGGCGCATTCCGATCGCGATGGCGCGTCGCTCCGGGAATTTCGATCGCACGTTTCGCGTGAGCTCGAAGGGCGTCGTCGTCAGTCTCGGAACGACGCACTACGTCGCGGGCGGCGCGAAGCCGGCGCTCGTCATCGTCGCGACGGCTGCGGCATGTCCGGCGGGCGCGTCCTGCGTCGAGGACACCGAGCAGTCGAGCTGCGGCGACGGCCAGCAGGGGCACGACGATGGCAACAACGCGGACGGCGAGTGCGAGAACGGCATCGACGCAAAAACGCACGCATCGTGCACCGATCCATCTGGCGACGCGGCGGAGCAAGCGGATCGCCAGCAGGAGATGGCGCTCCCGTCGACGAGCGCACCGGCGGACGCTTCGGGATGTGACGGCGACGGCGAAGAGGCGGACTGAGCGGCGTCGGAGATTGACGTAGCCGAGCGGAGAATCACGCCCGTGTGTACCGTGGTATCGACCAGCATGCCGCCGACGCGCGAATGGTTTTGGCTCGCCGCGTTGGCGGGGCCGTTCGCGGGCTCGGCGTCGCTCGCACAGACGACGGCAGCGGGCGACGGCGCGTGCACGACCGTCACGATCGCCGAGCCGCCGTGGATCGAGGACGCGTGGCGCGCCGCGCTCGACGAGCTCCGCGCGGAGATCGCGAAGCTCTCGGCGAGCCAGTGCAGGCCCGTGAGCTTTTCGCTCCTCCGCGCGCGCGGGAAGCTCGTCTTGCGTGCGACGGCGCCCGACGGACGCGTTGCCGAGCGCGAAGTGCGCGACGCGTCGTCGCTTCCGGCGATCGCGCTCGGCTTGCTCGCGTCCATCCCGCCCGAGTCCATCCCGCCCGCGCCAACACCCGCGCCCGCGCCGGCCACGACCACCGTTGATCCGACGGACGCTCCGCCTCGCGACGTCGCGCCGCGCGCACGCGCCGGTACCGTGGAGCGCCCGCCCATCCAGCTCTCGCTCGGAGCGGCCGCCGGCGCGCGCGTCGGCGAACCGACGGGCGTCGTGATGGGCGATCTCGAAGCGCGCGCCGACCTGTACGCGCGTGGATGGCTGGTCGTCGCGAGCGCACGATTCGCCGTCGTCGGCGCGCGGCCGGGCGGCGCGCGCATCGAAGGGTACGGCTACAACGAATACGCGTTCGGGCTCGGCCTCGGGCGGCGGATCGATCTCGGCGCGACGGCGCTCGACATCGTCCTCATGCCCACGCTCGTCGTCATGGACGAAGAAGGTGGACCGTCCGGTGTCGCCGGCGACACGGCGAGCGGCGGCGACAACCAGCTTCGGTTCGGCAGCTCGGCGCGCTGGACGTTCGCGCGCACGAATCGCTGGGGCTGGGGCGTGACGCTCGACGGCGACTTCGCGCCCTCGGCGGCACGAAAGCCGACGCGGCTCGACGTCCCGCTCCCGCCGCTACCGAGTTGGACGTTCGGGTTGCGCCTCGGTGCAGCAGGAGACGTGCTGTGAGCGTGGTGCCGATTCGCGGAGGGCGCGCGCACGTCGCGGACGCCGAGCTCCTCGCGGCCATCGCCCACGACGATCTCGGTGCGCTCGGCGAGATCTACGATCGCCATCATCACGCGGTACGTCGCGTCATCCAGCGCGTCCTCTGCGACTCCGCCGAGGTCGACGACCTCGTCCACACGACGTTCCTCAAGC
>JANXMC010000503.1 GCA_025354825.1 Myxococcales bacterium | reverse complement strand
CTTCGACGAAGACGCGGGCGCCCGCGGCGTACATCGCTTCGATCTCGTCGGCGAAACGGACAGGCTCGGCGAGCTGGCGTGCGAGGTGCGCGCGAATCGCGTCGGGTGCGTCGGGGTACGGCGCGGCGGAGCCGTTGGCGTAAACGGGCATCGTCGGCGTCTGGACGGCGACGTTCTCGAGATGGGCGGCGAAGGTGACGCTCGCCCCCGCGACGATGGGGCTATGAAACGCTGCCGCGACGGGAATCTTTCGTGCCGCGATGCCGCGCGACGCGAGCAAGAGGCACGCGTCGTCGATGGCGGTTTCGGTGCCCGCGAGCACCGTTTGATCGTGCGCGTTGAGGTTGGCGAGCACGACGTCGGCGAGGCCGTCGAGGGCCGTCGCGACCTTGGATGCCGAGGCGCGCACTGCGGCCATCGTGCCCGGAGCGCTGCCCGCCGCCGTGAGGATGCACTGTGCACGCGCTTCGGAGAGCGGGAGAAGCGCGCTTTCGGGGATCGCGCCCGCCACGGTGAGGGCGACGAGCTCGCCGTAGCTGTGGCCTGCGACCATCGAAGGGATGACGCCGAAGCGGTGGAGAAGCTTCGACATCGCGAGGTCGGCGATGCCGAGCGTCGGCTGGGCGACGCGTGTGTCGGTCACCGCGCGCTGCTGCGCCGTGCGGTCGTCGGGCGTGAAGGCCGCGCCGGGGAAGAGGCGGTTCTTGAAGCCATCGCCGAGGCGAAGCACGTCGTGCAGCTCGGGGAACGCGACGAAGAGATCGGCGAGCATCCCCGGGCGCTGGCTCCCCTGCCCCGGGAAAATAAAGGCGACCGAGCCGTCGGCCGTCGCGGCGTGGGCTGCGGTTTCCGCTTCCTCGGCGAGCCAGAGGTTCTCTTCGCGGACGCCGTCGCGGGCGGCACGGAGCTTTTTCGCGAGGTCGACGACGCTGTCGGCGATGAGTGCAATCTGCACGGGACCGTCCGTCGCTTCGGACGCCGTGCGGGCGAGATCGCGTAGGCGGTAGGGCGCCTCGTCGTCGAGGCGCGCGGCCACGGCGTCGACGACTTTGGTGGCAAGGGCGCGCGTTGCGCCGCGGAAGACGAAGAGCTCGCACGGCCACTCGGCGAGGCTCGATGCGGGCGGTGCGCTCGCCGCGTGGGATGCGAGGACGACGTGGAAGTTCGTCCCGCCGAAGCCGAAGGCGCTGACGCCGGCGCGGCGCTCGAGGGACGACCACGGGCTCGCGTGATCGCGGAACGTGAACGGGCTGGTCGCGGCGTCGTACCCGGGGTTGGGCTTCTGGACGTTCTTCGTGGGGGGAAGCACGCGGTGGTACAGCGCGAGGGACGCCTTGATGATGCCCGCGAGGCCGGCCGCACACTTCGTGTGGCCAATCTGCGATTTGACCGAACCGAGCGTGCAGCTGTGGGCCGCCGCTCCGCCGGCGCCGAAGAACGCGGTGAGCGCCGAGAGCTCGGTGCGATCGCCGACGACCGTGCCCGTACCGTGGGCTTCGACGAGCTCGACCTGGGAGGGGGAAACCCCTGCCCGATCGTAGGCTCGTTCGAGGGCGCGCGCTTGCCCCTCTTTGCGCGGCGCCGTGAGCCCGAGGCTCTTGCCGTCGCTCGATCCGCCGACACCTTTGATGACGGCGTAGACGCGATCGCCGTCGCGCTCGGCGTCGGCCAACCGCTTTAAGACGAGGGCGGCGACGCCTTCGCCCAGCGCGATGCCGTCGGCCGAGGCGTCGAAGGTGCGGCACTGGCCGGTGGGCGAGAGGGCGTGGACGCTCGCGAAGAGCAGGTAGTCGTTGATGCTGTTGTGGAGATCGGCGCCGCCGCTGATCACCATGTCGCTCGTCCCCGACGCGAGCTCCTTGCAGGCGACGTCGACGGCGGCGAGCGACGACGCGCACGCGGCATCGACCGTGTAGTTCACGCCGCCGAGATCGAGCCTGTTGGCGATGCGTCCCGCGATGACGTTCGACAGCACACCGGGGAACGAGTCCTCCGTGAGCTTCGGGAGGTTCGCATCGAGCTCGGGCGGGAGCGCGCCGACGTACTGCGGATAGGCCGCGCGGAAGCCGTAGGCGCTGGAGAGGTCGGTCCCCGACTCGGCGCCGAAGACGACGCTCGTCTTGTCGCGATCGAAGTCGCGTTCGCCGTAGCCGGCGTCGACGAGGGCGCGCTGCGCCACTTCGAGGCTGAGGAGCTGCACGGGATCGATCGCCGCGAGAGAGCGCGGCGGAATGCCGTAGGCGCCCGGGTCGAAGTTGATGTCGGGGATGAACCCGCCCCACTTCGACGGCGTCTTCTCGCCCGTGCCTGCCGGGTCGTAGTAGAGCGCGGCGCTCCAGCGCTCGCGAGGCACTTCGCGAATCGCGTTACGGCCCATCGTGACGTTCGTCCAGAACGTCGCCATGTCGGGCGCGTCGGGGAAGATGCACGCCATGCCGACGATCGCGATGTCGACGGGGCGGGCCGCTTTTACGGGCGATTCAGGCGCATCGATCGCGTTCAGGTGGCGAGCGGCGCCGTCGCTGACTTCGGCGTGGAGCTCGGCGACGGTGCAGAGACCACCGCGAAGGGCGGCGACCTGACCGATCATGAACATGCCCTCTTTGAGCTGGTCTTCGGCGCTCACCTCGACGACGGCGTCGCCGTCGCGGCGAAGCCCTTTGGACGCGATGCGGAGGCGCCCGAGATTGAGCTGCTCGAGGGCCGCCCACGCTTCTTGAGCATCGACGCCGTCACGGGCGAGCCGCGCGCGCTCGGCTTCGAAGGCACGAACGAAGTCGCTCTCGGCGCAGCGCGTGGCATGGCCTGGCGCCGTCTCGACGAGGACTGTGTCGGTGCAGCGGACGGCTTCCGATTGGAACGTCTTCGTGATTGCGCCGGCGGAGACGGCCTCTTCGGTAAAAAGATACGCCGTGCCCATGAGCACGCCGACCTTCGCGCCGCGCGCGGCGAGGGGCGCCGCCATGGCGCTCACCATCGCGGCCGATCGTGCGTCGTGAATGCCGCCCGCGAAGAGGACCGAGACGTCGTGAAGCTCGTCGCATGCGAGGAGGCGATCGATCGCCATTTCCCACAAAACGAAGCTCGATCGCGGCCCCACGTGGCCGCCGCATTCGCGCCCCTCGAAGACGAAGCGTCGTGCGCCGTCTTTGAGGAACATGTCGAGGAGTCCGGGCGACGGAACATGCAAGTACGTCGCGATGCCTGCCGCTTCGAGCGGGCGCGCCTGCGAAGGGCGACCGCCTGCGATGATCGCGACGGGCGGTTTCACCTCGAGGAGAAGCGCGAGCTGCTCGTCGCGAATGTCGGCCGGGAGAAAGCCGAGAACGCCAACGCCCCAGGTGCGCTCGCCGAGGGCCGCGCGCGTCTCTTCGAGGAGCGTGCGTGCTTCGCGACCTCGCATGAGCGACAGCGCGAGGAACGGAAGGCCGCCGCCGAGGGAGACCGCATCGGCGAAGGCCGCGCGATCGCTCACGCGGGTCATCGGCCCTTGCGCGATGGGGAACTCGATGCCGTGCTCGCGTGCGAGGGGACCGCCGCGGCCGAGGAAAGAGAGCGCCTTCGCCGTGCGCACGTGGCCCGCCATTGCGTCGCGGAGCGCACGGACGAGGCCGCGGACGTTGCGGAACCGCTCTGCGAACCCACGCGCGAAAGCCGCGTCTTGCCCCGCGGGGAGAATCTCGCGGGATAGATCGGCCACGCCGTAGCGCGCGACGATCTCGTAGGCCGATGCGCCCTTCGGCGGCGCGTAGACGTTGGGCCGGCTGAAGAAGCGGCGGCCTGACACCACGACGGTCTCGCTGCCGTCCATCGCCATGAGCACGCGTCGGGTCCCGTCGGGGAGCTTCGACTCGTCGAGGAGCGCGAGCTGCGAATCGAGCACCACGCCGCGCGCGCCGCCTGCGATGCATGCCGCCGCGCCGTGGAGGCCGATGCCGCCTTGCACCCAGACCGGCACGCTCACTTCGGCGATCACGCGTTGCAAGAGAACGAGCGACGTCTCGTCGCCGACGCGACCACCGGCCTCGTGCCCCTTCACGATGAGACCGTGAGCGCCTCGCGAGACCGCCGTGCGCGCCTCGGCAACGGAGGTGACCTGCACGAGCATCGTGCGCGCACCCCATGCGAGGAGCAGATCGCTCGCGGGAAGCACGACGACGTTCACGGCCGGTGGCAAGGCGAGGGTGCCTACGTCTTCAGGGATGCGAACGGCGAACCCTTGCGGAAGGGCGCGCGAGAGCTTCGCGAGCGCCTCTTCGGCAACGGCGGCATCTCGCCCCACGTCGAGGACGCCCAAGGCGCCGGCGCGCGTGAGCGCGATGACGAGCGCGGTGTCGGGTCTCTCGAAAGGAGTAATACCGACGAGCGTGTGATCGAGCAGCATGGACCTCGAGTGAGCTCGCCCACGTGCACCCGAGTTTCTATCGGGTGACATGCGCGCGAGGTCGGAAAGGAGGAGATGGCGGGCGGCGGGCGAGAAGAAAGCTAGGACGACGAAGCGTGGTAGAAGTGCCACCTCGTCGGCGTCAGCAGGCAGCGGCAGAACGATTCGCGCAGGCTTTGATTCTTTCGCTCGGGGCGGACTCACGCAGGCGAAGCAAGCGATAGAGAGATGTCCACCGCACTCACGCTCGTGGTCCTGATTGCGACCAATGACGCAAGCGATCAGGTCAGTAGCGCGATGACGCGAGCCGCGCGACAAGGTCTGGGTCCTGAGACGCGCCTGATCGTTCGCGAGTTGCCGCAAGGCTTTGATGACGCGCGCGCCACCGCGCTGGGTCGCACGCTTCATGCCGACGCTGTCGTCAAGGTCACGTGGCGCGATGCCGAGCATCGACGCGCGACGTTGCACGTGCGGTCGGAAGCCGAGGGTCGATGGGTCGATCGCGAGATCGGCTTCGACGCGACCGACGCCGATGCGGAGCGCGGGAGGACACTCGGCTTCGCGCTCGTGTCGATGCTGCCCGATCATGGAGACGACGCGCCCACGACGCCGAACGCCGCGCCGACGCTTTCTTCCGATGCCGCCGGGCCTCTCGCGACGTCGGCTCCGAAGGCGAGCGCCGCGGTTGTCACGAAGATCGCGCCACGTGACGACGCGGCGAATGCGGAGAATGCGACGACTGCAGTGAATGCGACGGACGCCGAGGCCCCCGCGCGCTTCGTGACGCTCGACACTGCGATCACGGGAAGCCTCGGCATCGGCGGATTCGCGGGCGGCTTCGGCGGGTCGCTCCACGGCGGCTACGCCATCGTCCCGCGCGTCGTGCTGCGGGCAGGCGTCGCGGCACGCTCAGGCGATTTCCCGCCTGCGCAGGCGACATCGCTGTTCATGAGCGCGTCGGTCGGCGCGCGCTTCGTCGGAATCCTCCCGACGCGCGTTCAGCCCCTCGGCGTCGGCTTCCGCGTTGACGCGCTCGCCCTTCGCACGTCGCTGTCACGCCCCGGCGAGGCCCACAGTGTCGAGCGCTTCACCCCCGCGGTCGACGCGTCGGTCGAAGGGAGCGTGCGTCTCGCAGGGCCATTCACGCTGTTTCTCGCGCTGGGCACCGAGATTTCCCTCGGCTCGACGGACGTCTTCGTGAAGGGGGAAAACGTCGCCGCCATCCCGCTCGTCCACGCGTTCGGGGAGCTTGGTCTCCGCACCGAGCTTTGACCCTTTCGTCGCGTTAAAGAGACGGCGTTGATCGCTGCCTGCTTTTTGGCCCGGCGCGGTACTTTACGACCGAGATGAGCTCCCGAACGCCAGCAAGGGCCGCAGCAAAGCTGTGGCTCGTCGCGACGCCTCCTGCGTCGGGCGCGCAGCTCTCGCCGGACGCATCGGCATCGCCCGATATCGACGCAGCACCGCAGACGCAGACGCGCGCCCGCCGTCCCTCGCAGCCCGTGCTCCCCACGCCGGCCCTGGACGACTGCGAGCTGCTCGCGGCGATGCGCGCCGCCGATCCGAACGCGGCCACGGCGTTCCACGATCGCGTGCGGCCACAAGTCGAACGGACGGTCGCGCGCCTCCTCGGCCATCACGACGCCGATTGCGAAGACCTCGTGCAGCTCGCGATCATCGAGCTCGTCTACACCATCGACGGCTACCGCGGCGACTGCTCCCTCGATGCGTGGACATCGACGCTCACGGCGCGCGTCGTCTACAAACAGATTCGCCAACGGCGCATGGAGCGGCGCATTTTCGGCTCACTCGACCCCGAAGATCTGCTCGCGCGCACCCCGCCGTCGACCGATCGCGAAGCCATCGCACGCAACACGATGCATCGCGTGCGTCGTCACCTCGAGGCCCTCGAAGGGAACAAGGCGTGGACGTTCTTGCTCCACGACGTATGCGGCTACGACCTTCAAGAAATCGCGCTCATCACGAGCGTCAGCGTCTCGGCGGCACAGACGCGGCTCGTGCGCGGGAGGCGTGAGCTCCACGAACGGATCGCCGCCGACCCCGAGCTTGCGAGTCGCATCGAACAGCTGGAGGGAACCACATGACCTCGCCGCAATGGGCGAAGCTATCGGCGCGCCTGCTCGCGTCGGTGCCCGACGCCGCGCCCGCGCCGATCGCGCTGGCTGACCGAGCGAAGCTCATCTCGAGCATCGAGCGAACGCTGCGCGAAAAAGGGCGAAGGCAGGCGCGCATGCGCTGGGTCACGCGTCTGTCGATCGCGGCGGCGGTCCTCCTGGCCGTCGGCGCCGTGGGGTGGTCGGCGCGCAAGCTGTCGACGCCGAGCACGAGCCTCGCGTCGATTCCGGTCGCGCCCGCGCCTGCACCCACGCCGCCGGCACCACAGCTCGTGCCGTCCAACGCCGCGCCTGCGGCCACCGTCGCGATCGTGGGCCACTCGATGGGCGGCGATGTGACGGTCACGAGCCCGGGCTCCACGAGCTCCCTTACGGAGGGGAAGCCGCTTCTCGCGGGGACACGCGTCGCCCCGCGCGCAGGCGGTCGGGCGCTTCTCGCGTTCGCGACGGGGACGCAGCTCACGGTCGACGAAGACAGCGAGCTAACCATCGTCGAGCAGGGGCCTTCGCAGATCTTCTCGCTCTCGTTCGGCGCCGTTCACGCCGACGTCGCGAAGCTCGCGGTGGGCGAGCGCTTCATCGTACGCACGGAGGACGCCGAGGTCGAAGCGCGCGGAACGTCGTTCCGGGTCGCGACCGCCGCGGAAGACGCGACCTGCGGCAACGGCGCCCTCACACGCGTTGCCGTCTTCGAAGGCACGGTCACCGTTCGACACCGCGGCGGCGAGACCAACGTGCGTGCCGGCGAGGCGTGGCCCGCGCGGGGGACCTGCGGCGCCGCGCCGAAGGTCGCGTCGGCACGAAAGCCCCATCGTGCACGGCAATCTGCGGCCTCGGCCTGGGAGGTCGCGACGCCCGTCGAGAGCGAGTCGCGCCTCAAGGAGATCAACGACGCCTTCGCGAGCGCCCTCAGCGCAAAGCAGACGCTGAGCCCCACGGCGGCCGTGGGCGAGTTCGACAAGTTCATCGCGGCCTATCCTTCGTGCGCCCTCACCGAGACCGCAACGGTCGAGCGGATGAAGCTTCTCGCGTCCCTCGATGCAGGGCGCGGCGCCACGGCGGCGAACGCGTACCTCGCCCGCTTTCCGAATGGCTCTGCACGTCGCACGGCGGAGGCCATCGCCGCAGGGCGCCCGTGAGCCTTGCCGCGGCGGTCTTGCGCGGACGGGCGCTTTCGTTCGGCGCGTTGGTCGCAACCGCCGCCGCGCCCATCGTCGCCTGCAACGGCCAGCTTCGCTTCGACGACCCCGACGGCGCCGTCGCTGTCGTCACGCCCGACGCCGGCGTGCTCGACGCAGGCGACCCCATCGACGCCACTGTCGCCGTCGAAGCGTCCGTCCCCACGCCCGACGCCGGCGGCGGTGGGCAGGCACGTTGCGTCGCCGACCCGGATTGCAAGCTCACGACGCTCCATTGCGACGTCGTCTCGGGGACCTGTGTGGCGTGCGTCGTCGACGCGCAGTGCACCACGGCGGGGGCGCTTCGCTGCGATGCGGCGCTTCACCGATGCGTCGAATGCGGTGTCGACGTCGACTGCGGAACCGACGCGAAGTGCGAGCCCATCACGCGCCGCTGCGTGAGCACCTGCAAGTCGCTCACGGGCTGCCACGACTTCGCGCCGTTCTGCGATATCTCCGCGGGCGTCTGCCTTCGCTGCCACGGCGATCTCGAATGCGTCATCCCCGGCGACGCACGCACGTGCGACCCGGCCAACGGCAAGTGCGTCCAGTGCGTGATCGACGGCCAGTGCCGCGCGCCCGCCCTTCGCTGCGACCGCACGACGGGCACGTGTGCGGCCTGCCTCTCGGCGAGCGACTGCACGACGGCCGGCGCGCCACTATGCGACCCGTCGACGAAGACGTGCACCGCCGGGTGACACCCATTTAGGCACGAACGCGCGCTCGGAAAGTCCGCGCGGGGGGGCGACGCCGGGCTTAGTCTCGCGTGAGAGACATGCTTACGCAGACGCCTATCCATATGCCTACGCACGACGCGATTGCGGCGACGCAGATGAGCGCGTTCATCGCGTACTGCGCGCGGGAGACGGGGCTCTCCTTCGCCAACGCCGACGCCTTTCACGCGTTCTCCGTCGAGCAGCTCCGAACGTTCTGGTCGCTCTTTCTCGCGTGGTCCGCACTCCCCACGGGCGGCCACGCGGCGCCGGTCTGCGTCGGCGAGGAGATCGAGACCGCGGTCTTTTTTCCCGATTTACATGTAAATTACACACAGTGCCTCCTGCGCGCGCTGCCGGCAGCGAGCGACGACGCGGTCGCGATCACCGCGTGCAACGAACGGGGCGACCGTGCGGAGGTGACACGGGCCGAGCTGCGACGGCGCGTTCTCGCGGCCGCATCGGGCCTTCGCGCGCTCGGCATTTCGCCGGGCGACCGCGTCGTCGCCATCGCGAGCAACACAGTCGAGACGATCGTGGCGTGCCTTGCGGCCGTCGCGCTCGGCGCCACGTGGTCGTCCATCGCGCCCGACGTGGGCGCCCCCGCCGTCCTCGCGCGGTTCGCCCCGTTGGAGCCGAAGGCCCTCTTTTTTCACGGCGCGTACCTCGAAGGGGGCGAGCGGCGCGATGTCACCGAACGCATCGCCCGGGTCGCCGAAGGGCTGCCGTCTCTCGCGCACGCCGTGGCTCTGCGCGACGACCCACGCCCGCGTTTCCACGGGCCCACGCCGCTCGCTGTCTCGTCGCTCGCAGCGCTTGGAAGCGCCCCGTCGGACGCTCCGCTGACCCTCGCGGACCTGCCGCTTTTTCCCTGGAATCATCCACTCTTCATTCTCTTTTCGTCGGGCACCACGGGCCGGCCGAAGTGCCTGGTGCACGGAGCGGGGGGGACGCTCCTCGAGCACCACAAAGAGCACCGCCTCCACAGCGATCTATCGCCGAAGGACAAGCTCTACTTCCATACGACGTGCAGCTGGATGATGTGGAATTGGCTCGTCTCGGCCATCGCCGTGGGGAGCGAGATCGTTCTCTACGAAGGGTCGATTACGCACCCCGAGCCCGACGCGCTCTTCCGTTTGATCGCGCGCGAGCGCGTCACCGTCTTCGGCACGAGCCCTGCGTTTCTTCAGTATTCACGCGACGCCGGCATCGTCCCTCGCGAGCGGTACGATCTCGAGGCGCTTCGGGCCATTCAATCGACGGGGTCGGTGCTTCGCGACGCACTTTTCGAGTGGGTCGCGTCGGACGTGAAAGCGCTCCCCGTTCAATCGATATCCGGCGGAACCGATATCTTGGGGTGTTTCCTTCTTGGCAATCCCAACTTGCCTGTCTACGCAGGCGAGATTCAGTCGAAAAGCCTCGGGCTCGATGTGCGGGCGCTCGCCGCAGATCACGGCGGCGCCATGGGCGAGTGCACCCTTGGCGAGCTCGTCTGCGCTAACCCCTTCCCGTCGCGCCCCATTGGCATTTACGGCGACGCGTCGGGCGACCGCTTTCACGCAACCTATTTTGCGCAAAACCCGGGCTACTGGACCCACGGCGATCTCCTCGAGGCGACGCCTCGCGGCACATTTCGCATTCACGGACGGACCGACGGCGTGCTCAACGTCCGCGGCGTGCGCATCGGCCCCGCCGAGATCTACGGCGCCCTCGAGGCCATCGACGCCATTGCCGAATGCATGGCGGTCGAGCAGCGCGCCCCCCTCGAGCCGGGGGGGAGCCGACTCGTGCTGCTCGTGGTGTTGCGAAAAGGGGTGAGTCTCGATAAGGGGCTCATCTTGCGGATTCGGCGCGAGCTTTCGGAGCGGTGCTCGCCCGCTCATGTACCGGCAGTGGTGGCGCAGGTTGCGGAGCTGCCTGTCACGCACAACGGCAAACGGGCCGAGCGCGCGGCGCGCGACGCGTTGAACGGCGAGATCGTTGCCAATCTCGATTCACTGAAAAACCCCAATTGCCTCGATGCGCTCCGGACCGACCTCTCGCTCCGCGCTCCGACCACGAGCGCCGCGCCGGACGCGCCGCCGTCGACGATTGCAGTGTGGGACGACGCGATGACCGAAGCGGAGGCGCGCGAGAAGCTCTTGCCCCTGTGGCAGGACGCGCTCGGCGCGAACGTGGGTGTCGACGATGACTTTCACGAGCTTGGTGGGCATTCGCTGATTGGCATTTCGCTCCTCGTGCGCGTCGAAGCTTCGTTCGGCCGTCGGTTGCCGATGGGGACGTTTCTCGCGGCCGGCGCCACGGTCGGCGGGATGGCGCGCGAGCTTTCGAAAGAGCCAGACGCGGCCGATTCGTCGACCCTCGTCGTTCTCCAACCGCGCGGCGAAAGGTTGCCGATTTACTGGCTTCCCGGGGGTGGCGGCGTGAGCACGATGGCGTTCCGCGAAGTCTCGCTCTTGCTCGGGCAAGACCAACCGGTTTTCGGATTCGAGTCGCCGCTGGTCGTGAGTGAGAACGCGCGAGATCTCCGCGAAGCCGCGCGCCTGTATGTCGAAGAGCTCCGCGCGACACGCCCCGGCCCCTACGCGCTTCTCGGATTTTCCTACGGCAGTTTCATGGCTTTCGAAGTGGGGTGTCAGCTGCGTGCGGCGGGTGAGCGCGTCGCTCTCCTCGCCGTCTTCGACACGCCGGCTCCGCGCCCACTGACGCGCCTCGAACGCGCCACGGTGCTTGCGGAGCGTGGGCTCTATCACGTGAAGCGCACCTTCAACGCGCCCGACACGCAGCTTGGGCTCGTTCGCCGCGCCTTCACCCACAGGTTGAACGAGCTCCGCGAACGGCGATCGAGCGCGCCACCTGCGCCAACGCCGCCCGCGGATCCGGGGCGTACGCTGTTCGACGAGGTGAATCGTCGCAATCTCGACGCGATTCAGGCCTACGCGAAAGGCCCCCTCCCGACGTATCCCGGGCGCATCACCGTGATTCTCGCGAGAGAAACTTCGTATTCAGGTGTGAGCCCCGATCTCGACGCGCGCCTCGCGTGGCAGCATTACGCGACCGACGGCATCGACGTACGGCGCGTGAGTGGAACCCACCTTTCGATGCTGACCAAACCCGACGCCTACGACCTCGCCGAGACGCTCCGCGCGTGCCTCGACGAGGTGCAAGAAGAGCGCGCGCCGCGCTCCCGCCGTTAGATCTTCGCGCTCTCGAGCCAGCGCGGATTTGCCGCCGTGCCGTCGAACTGCGTCGACGTTTTGAACTTCTCGAACTCGCCTTTTTCGGCCACCGGCCGCGTGCGCGCGAGGAGCGCTTCCACCTGCGCGGGCTCCATCGGCTTGTGCGTATACGCTGCGTAAAGCGCCTGCCGAAGCACCGCTTGCGAGTCGCACCCGGTAATGACCACCGACGTCGGCAGGCTCATCGAGTAGTGGAGACACTCGAGGGGAGAGACGACGCCGCTCTTTAGGATAATACCGTCACCCATCGACTTCATCCCGAGAACGCCGATCGACTGCTCCGTGAGCAGGGGAAGTACGTTCTTCTCGAAGCTGTCGTAATGCGGGTCCATCACGTTGAGGGGCATTTGCACGGTATCGAACCGGAAGCCGTGGCTCGCGGCGGTCTCGAGCATCTCTTTGTGGATCGACGGGCTCTTGTGCCCCGTGAAGCCGATGAAGCGGATCTTCCCCTGCTCCTTCGCGCGCACGAGCGCTTCAATGGCGCCCCCTTTGCCAAATACACGAACGGGGTCCGTCCTTCGAATCACCTCGTGGACCTGCACGAGATCGATGACATCCGTCCCCAGGCGCTTCAGCGACTGCTCGAGCTGCTCGGTGGCCGATTCGGCAGTTCGCCCATCGAGCTTGGTCATGAGGAATACCTGTTTACGTTTTCCGCTCGCGAGGCTTTTGCCCATTCGCTCTTCGCTGAGCCCGCCGTTGTAGTCCCAGCAGTTATCGAGAAACGTAACGCCGTGGTCGATCGCTTCGTGAACGATGGCAATCGCTTCTGCGTCGGACTTAGGTTTGCCGAGGTGAAACCCGCCAATGCCAAGGAGCGACACCGTGGCACCGGTGCGCCCCAGCGCGCGCGTGGGCATCGTCGCCCCGGCAGGCAGCGGCGGGACGTCGATCTTGGGCCCATCCCCCGGTGAGCCCCCAGCTTTCGGCGGTTCGCCGGCGCGGCTGCACGCTGCAACGAGCCCTGCGCCCGCCACGCCCATGAACGCGCGGCGGCTTGTCGAAGTGTTCATAAATACGCTGTTTGCACGGCGTGTGCCCTCGCCGAGGTCTCCAAATTCCTCATACGTGCATTTTTACATTTGCGATTTACCTACAATGAGCCACATAGGGGCCTCACTTCGGCCGGGGACCGTTGCGACACGCGCGATGGGCCTCGTGAATTCCCGCCATGGGTTACGGGCTTGCGCCGTGCTCGCGGCGAGGGGCGCCGACTACCGCCTTGGAGTCTCGATGATCTCTGCTCTTCTCGTGCGCGCGCGCGGCGTCGCCTCGCTCTTTCCGTTTGCCCTTTGCGTCGCCGCAATGCCCATTGCGACGCTCGCCTGTTCGGACGCGGGTATCTCGAATGCCGCGGATACGTCACCCGAGGGGACGACCGAAGAGGCCATTACCGACGTCAATCATTCGTCCGTAAAGCGGCAGTCGATTGGCAACTGCTGGGTGTACGCCACGGCGAGCTGGGCCGAGGCCATGAACCGCAACGCGAAGACGGGGACCGAGCTCAATCTCTCCGAGTCGTACGTTTCGTTCTGGCACTGGTTCGAGCAGATCGTCGGCAACGATCTCGACAGGGGGCAAATCCAGACCGGCGGCAGCTGGGAAGAGGCGACGGCGCTTCTCACGACCTACGGCGTGGTCGCCGAAGCCGACTTCATCAAGAGCGAGGCGACGGCTGAAATGTCGAACCGCCAAGACGAAGCGCTCGTCGCGATCAATCTTTCGCTGAAGAGCGGCGCGCTCAAAACGGCCGCCGCACGCCGCAATCGCACCCTCGTGCGGAGCGAGCTCGCCCGCGCGTGGCGCCTCACGAAGACGGTGGCGGCGGCCCTCGACGCGGTGTTCGGCCCGACCGTGACGGGCACGGCGAGCAAGCCGATGAAGCCAGGCGTCGTGTCGTTCGTCCGCCCGACCAGCACGATCGCCGCGAGCTACACGCCGGCCCCCGGTTTGCCGATGGTCGACAAGACCCTCGCCAACGCGATCACCGACTGGCGCACGGCGCGGTACCCCTCGCTCCGAAGTGGCAATTCGCGCGCATTCGAAAAGCGCTTTCAGCGCGCCCTTCACGACAGTCAGCCGGTCATCATTTCGTGGTTCGTCGACTTCAACTCGCTCGACGACGAGGGGCGCTTCTTCGCGCCGCCGACGACGCCCGGCCACCAGGGCGGCCACATGACGGTGATGGAAGACTACGAGGTCGTCACGCCGAGCTTCGGCACGCTCCCCGTTGGCGTTCTCGAGACGCGCCCCGAAGCGCTCGCCGACGCACTCTCGGACGGCGCGAAGATCTCGTTCATTCGCATTAAAAACTCGTGGGGCAACGAGCGCGCCGACCGCGGCTTCGTCGTTCCCGGGTATCACGATCTCTATATGAAACACCTCAACGGCCCGGT
>JANXMC010000498.1 GCA_025354825.1 Myxococcales bacterium | reverse complement strand
CGACGGCCACGACGAGGCGCGCGGTGCCTACCGCCGTGGCGCGGGCCTCTTCCTGCGCGACGTAATGAAGCAGAACCTGGACCGCAAGAACTTCCGCCTCTTCGGCCCCGACGAGGTTGCCTCGAACCGCTGGACGCCCGTCTTCGAGGTGACCGGCCGCGCCTTCGAAGTGGTGCGAGGGCTTTCGCGGCTCCTCCATGATGTGGCGCATGACGGTGCCGAGCGGCGTGTCGGCCTCGAACGGAACCTGCTTCGAGAGCAGCTGGTACAGCACCACGCCGACCGAATAGAGATCGCTCCGCGGGTCGAGCGGCTCGCCCTTCCCCTGCTCGGGCGACATGTACTCGGGCGTGCCGACGACGAGCCCTTCGCTCGTGTGGAGCTCGGCCGCTGCGTCGTTCTCGGCGCGCGAGCCGCTGACGATCTTCGCGATGCCGAAGTCGCAAACCTTCACGTGATCGATGAGGTGACCCTCGTCGTTCACGCGGGAGGCCACCATGATGTTCTCGGGTTTCAGGTCGCGGTGCAGGATCCCCTCGTCGTGGGCGACGGCGAGGGCGGCGAGCACCTGAGACACGATGTTCACGATGCGGTCGTGAGCGAGCGGCCACTCTTCTTGGATCACGCGGAAGAGGCTGCGCCCTTCGAGGAACTCCATGACGATGTACAGCAGGCCGTCGGGCTCTTCGCCGTAGTCGAAAATTCGCAGCGAGCTTGGGTGATCGAGCTTGGAGGCGGCCTTGGCTTCGCGGTGAAAACGGGCTGCGAACAGCTTGTCGCCGGCGAGCCCGGGCCGAAGCACCTTGATCGCGACGACCTTCTCGAGGGCGATTTGGCGGGCCTTGTAGACCGACCCCATCGCGCCGCCGCCGACGAACGACTCGATGACGTATTTGCCCGCAATCGTCCGGCCGACGAGCGCGACCACGTTTGCGTCCGCGTCGGAGATCATCACCAATCTCTCGGAGTCGGCCAAGGTTCGATAAGCATCGCGGGGTCCCGTAGCATGGGCAAAGAAACCGTCCTTCGTGAAGGCGCACTGCGCAACACGGGGAACGCAATGCAAGTCTCCTGCCGGCAGGCGCGGAGGAGCCTCACGCGCGCCCGATGTGGACCTCGCCGGCGTTCCAACGGGCCGTCGTTCCGTCGTTCAACGTGACCACCAGGCGGCCCTCGCGATCGATGCCAGCGGCGGTGCCCGAGCCGGCGTCGCTGTGGATCACGACGCCACGGAGCGTGTCGGCCCCATCGAGGCGCGCGTGCAACGGGCCGAGGCCGCGGGCCGCGACGAGCGGCAAAATCGCGTCGAGGCGCGCGAGAATGTCGGCCAAGAGCGCGCCGCGCGAGGGGGCTGGCGCCGGCGCGGCGAGGCGGGCGATGGACGTCGCGCGCGCTTCGATTTCGGCGGGAAAGGCGAGGCCGTGCACGTTGAGACCGATGCCCACGACGACGTAGCTCACTGAGCTTCCGCTGATGGAGCTCTCGACGAGAATGCCAGCGATCTTGCGGCCGTCGGCGACCACGTCGTTGGGCCACTTAATTTTCACGCCGTCGTCGTGACCGCATGCGGCCGCGACGGCGTCGCGCACCGCGAGCCCGGCGCCGAGGGCGAAGAGCGGTACGCGTGCCGGGGGGCACGGGATGCGGACGAGCACGGAAAAGAGCAGCGACTCGCCGGGCGTAGCGAGCCACGCGCGGCCTTGGCGACCGCGGCCCGCGGACTGAACGTCGGCCACCCACGTCGCACCGTGGGGTGCGTTGGCGGGCGGGCGCGCGGCGCGTTTGGCGTCGTCGTTCGTCGACTCGGTCTCGGCCGCGATCGTCAGCGGCGTGCCGAGGGCGCACGCATGTTTCGCCAGGATTTCGCGGGCGATCTCGAGATCGGCCAGATCGCTCACGGCTCGAAATCGAGGCCGATGTCGGCGGCGGGCGCCGAGTGCGTGAGCGCGCCGACGGAGATGAAATCGACGCCCACGGCGGCGAGCTCGGCGATGCGGGCGTAGGTGATGCCGCCGGACGCTTCGGTGATCGCGCGCCCCTTCGTGCGTCGCACCGCTTCGGCAACCGTGGACGTGTCCATGTTGTCGAGAAGCACGATGTCGGCGCCGGCGGCGAGCGCTTCGTCGAGCTGCGTGAGCGAGTCGACCTCGCACTCGATCTTCGACGTGTGCGGCGCGCGATGGCGGGCACGCGTGACAGCTTCGGTCACGCTGCCGCACGCGGCGATGTGGTTGTCCTTGATGAGCACCGCGGCGCCGAGGCTGTCGCGGTGGTTCGTTCCACCGCCGGCGCGCACGGCGTAGCGCTCGAGAATGCGGAGGCCTGGCGTCGTCTTGCGCGTGTCGGTGATGCGCGTGTGCGACGTAGCGGGCACGGCGTCGACGTGCCGGCGCGTGAGCGTCGCGACGCCGGTCATGCGCTGCGTGAGGTTCAACGCGACCCGCTCGCCCATGAGAATGGGGCGGGCGCGGCCGCGCACCGTCCAGAGGCGCGTGCCGGCGTCGACGCGCGTGCCGTCGGCCACGTGGAGCGTGACCTCGAGGTCGGGCGCGATCATCGCGAAGACTCTCGCGAAGACCGAGCCTCCACAGGCGACGACGCTCGAACGCGCGACGGCGTGGGCGATGGCCGTGGCCTCGCGCGCTATGCACGCCTCGGTCGTGAGGTCGCCCGACGCGAGGTCTTCGTCGAGAGCAAGGGCGACGATGCGGTCGACGAGAACGGCGGGGAGGTCGCCGAGGTCGACCGGTTTTTGCAAAGCGTCGGGGTTCGCGTTGGCCATGGCGGCCGCGAACCTTACCACCGCTCGACGCGCCAGCCTCGCTGCTTTGCGACACGGGCGAGGCGCGGATCGGGGTTCACGACGACCTGCTCTTTCACGCGCTCCAGAAGCGGCAAGTCGGTCAGCGAGTCGGTGTAGAAAATCGCGTCTTCGAGCTTGAAGTCGTGCTCTTTCGCGAAGCGTTCGGCGCGGACGACTTTGCCTTCGCTCACGCACAACGGCTCTTCGAAGCGGCCGGTGAAGAACCCTTTTTCATCGCGCTCGAGCTCGCTCGCGACGACGTGCTCGATGCCGAGCCTGCGCGCGACGGGCCGTGCGGCGTAGGGCGATGCGCCGGTCACGATGGCGACGAGGTCGCCCTGGGCGTGGTGCGCGGCGACTGCTCTGCGGCCGTGATCGGCAATGTGCTCTTCGACGTGCTTGGAGACCCAGTCGTCGCAGCGCGCGGACATGACCGTTTCGTGGGTGCCCGCGAGAACGAGGCACGCTTTCTTGGCGACCTCTTCGTGATCGAGCACGCCGAACGTGTACTGCGCGACCCAGTAGAGAACCTTGGCGGTGTCTTGCCAGGTCGCGCCGCCGCGTTCCCGTTGGTAGCGGACGTACATGCTCGCCGTCTCTTTGCGGACGAGGGTGCGATCCATATCGAAGAGGGCTGCGCGTCGCGGGGCCATGAGATGAGCCGGTTCTCAATACACTGCGAAGCCGCGTCCGAGGAGCTCCGAGAACACATTGCAGAGTGCATGAAACGCACACGACGCGCCGATGCCGCCCGTACGCGCGCGGAGCCAGCCGAAGACGAGGGACGGGAAGAACACGGCGAGGCGAGCCGGGTCGTGGATCGTCGCGAGGTGGCCGAGGGCGAAGATGACGCTCGTAATGAAAATCCCAGGGCCGACAAGGGCGCCGCCGACGCGGAACGTGGGCGGGAAGAGGTCGTCGAAACGCGACTGCATGTAGCCGCGGTAGAACGCCTCTTCGGGGAGCGCGATGATGACGAGCTGGCCAAACGCGTCCGAAGCGAGCGGGCCGATGGGCGGAAACGAGAACGCCGAGTGCGGGTGCCAGAAGGCGCGCCAGCCGTAGAAAAAAGGGATGAATGCAATCGCGGCGAAGGCGAGCGCCCATGCGCTGGCGATGAGCGCCGCGCGGAGAACCGCCCGCGCGTCGAGCTTGCCGGGCATCACGAGGCCGCCGAGGGTAAGGCCCGAACGTTCCACGCTGGCGTCGTCGCCGCGCCAGACGAAGAGCCACGTCGCGCCCAGGAAGACGGCGCCGACGGCGGTGGCGATGAAGCGTTCGGGGAGGAGCCTCGAGGCGGCCGTGACCGCGGCGGTGACGACAACGGCCGCGGCGAGCGGCTCGACTACGCCGCGCCGCGCGGTCGCACGATCCCGGCTCATCGGCCGGTCACCGGCAGGTGAGGCGCGCGACGAACGGCTCGGTCTTCGCGTTCTCGAAGTCTTGCCACCCGACGAACCATTCGCCCTTGGTTGCGCCGCCGGCAACCCACGGGCGCGGCTGGTCGCCGGAGACCTTGGCGAAGGTGCTCGCGACGCCAATGCCGTCGCGGGTGAACGGCACGAGCTTCACTTTGCCCGTCTCGAAGTACGCCGCGACCACGTCGCCGTCGGTGTTCACGCCGAGGGACGGATGACCGCCGGCGGGGGCGAACTTTTTGCGCCAGACGATGTTGCCGCCGGTCGGCTCCATCATTGCGCCGTAGGCGCCGCCCTTCTCGCCGTGCCAGACGACGAAGCACCCCTGCTTGCCGCAGGCGACGCCCGGCGCGTCGGCGTTCGCGCGGTCTTCGTTGACCACGACGATGTTGCCGAGGGCGCGGTCTTTCCGCTCTTTCGCAGGCGTTTTCGACGGAAGATCGTCGAGTCCGGCCGCCGAGAGCTCGGGCGTGCTGACGGGTAAATAAAGCCGCTCGATGAGGTGCGATGCGCCGCGTTCAAGCTTGTAGACCATGAAGATCGCGTCGTTCGCGACGGCGATGTTCGGCACCCGAACGCTGGCTCCGTGGTTGTTCGCGTTGAGGTAGTCGGTGATGCGCATCTCCTGGCCGAGGGGCTCGAGGCCCGAGCCGAGACGGCGGAGGAAAAGGTCGTCGCCGTCTTTGTCCCGGTCGTCTTGCCACGCGACGAAAAAGCCGTCGGGCGCCTTCTCGATGGTGGGCCAGAAGTTGCCGGTGCGGGCGGCGCCGACGACCATGCTGGCGCCGCTTATGCGCCCTTCGTCGTCGAGCCAACGGACGCGAACGCCCGGCTCACGGCCGCCCTTGTCCCAGTAGAGAAGCACCATGCGGTCGCCCACCGCGAGGAGCGACGGGCGCGACACGTGGTTCCCCTCGGGCGTGATGTCGCGCGGCTTCGACGTGGGGCGGCCGGCATTGTCGAGGAGCACCGAGTACGCGTGATCGTGCCCCGACTGCTCGTGGTCGTCGGACCACGTGACGACGGCGCCGCGGGCGGTGGCGGCCACGCTGGGGCGTTCCGCGTTCACGGTGGCGATCGCCGGGTCCATGCGAGGGTGGGCAAGCGCGGCCAGCCGGCACGGGCCGTTGCTGCCGACGGCCATGCGCACGTCTTCGATCATCGACTTGGCGACGATGCTTCCGCCGGGCTGCTCGTGGGCTTCTTTGAAGCGCTTGATCGCCCCTTCGACGTCGCCCACTTCGAGGAGCTTTTGCCCCTCGCCGATGAGCGAGATCCACCTCGGCTCGTCGGCCTGCGCAACGGCGGGCGAGCCGCTGTCGAGGGCCGTGGCGCTGGGCATGACGGCGACGGTCGACTCGACGATCGGCGTGAGAATCTGCGGCTTCAGAATGCGCGCCCACATCATGTACGCGCCGACGGTTGCCGCCGCGAGAACGGTCGCCGACACGATGAGGCGGGCCGCGCCGGGGCTCTTCATGCCGGGCGGCAACGCCGACTCGGGCGACGCCGTGGGCGGCATCTCGGTGGCGCTCGGCGCGAACGGGCGGGCGTTGGAGCTGGGGTTGCCGTCGCTCGGCTTCGAGCCGCGTGACTGGCCAGGCGGCATCGGCCGTGTCGCCATGAACGGCGTCGGCGGCTCGAGCTTCACGTGCTCGCTGCCAAGCTTTTCCGCGGCGATCGCCACGTCGTTCGACTTGAACGCGTCGCCCGTCAAGTTGGGCAGAGACACGTTCGACGAGTTGGTGAGCGCCTTGGCGAGCGCGTCGGCGAGCTCTTTCGCCGTTTGGAAACGGTTGTTGGGATCGCGCTGAAGCGCCTTCTTGAACCACTCGTCGAACGCGAGCGGGAGATCGCTGCGCAGGCGTGACGGCACGGGCGGAGCGGCGGCGGCGATGGCCGCGAACGTCATCGCGACGCCCTGATCCGTGTTCCACACGGGGCGGCCGATGAGGCATTCGAATGCCATGCAGCCGAGGGCCCAGAGGTCGGCGCGGTGGTCGACGTTCCCCTGCCCCTTCACCTGCTCGGGAGACATGTACGCGGGCGTGCCGAAGACCGCGCCTTCGCGCGTGAGGCGCGCGGTTTTCTCGTCGACGCCGACCGGCGCGTAGAACTTCGCGAGGCCGAAGTCCAAAAGCTTGGCCATCTCCTCGCCCTCCTCATTTTTCATGAGGAAGATGTTCTCGGGCTTGAGATCGCGGTGAACGATGCCCGCCGCGTGGGCCTTCATGAGCCCCTTCGCGCACTGCGCGATCACCCGCACGGTGGTCTGCGGGTCGATGATGCGAACGCGGGCCATTCGATCGTAGAGCGACTCGCCTTCGAGGAGCTCCATCGCGATGAACGGCCGGCCGTCTTCGAGGCGCGACGAGTCGTAAACGTCGACGATGTACGGGCTCTTCACGCTTGCGGCAGCGCGGGCCTCGCGGAAGAAGCGCTCGATGACGACGCTCGACGTCGAAAGCTCGGCGGCGAGCACCTTGACGGCGACGCTTTTGCCGAGCGCGAGGTGCACCGCTTCGTACACCGCGGCCATGCCGCCGCGGCCGATCTCGCGCGTGAGCGTGAAGTTTCCAATCTGAAAGCCAATGAGCGGGTCCGTCGACATGGCCAAATTCCGTGTCGACGGTGTTACAACAAGTGTTGGAAATGGTGCAATCAAATAATCACAAAACGATTGCCTCCTACCGGCGTTAGGTTTCCCCGCCACACCCGCTGAGCCCACATCTCTTTGCCCTCACGGCCCGTCGGTGGGCGGGTGGAGCACCTTGACGATGCCGGCGAGCCGACGCGAGATATGCACCTGGTTTTCGCGGTCCACCACCACTGCTCCCACGTCGGGCAGCGACTCGATGAGGGCCAGGCCTTTTTCCGCCCCCATGATGAGCACCGCGTCGTCGAGCCCATCGGCGGTGGTGGCATCCGGGGCGTAGATCGTGACCGAGCGGGCGGCGGTGGCGGGATAGCCGGTGCGCGGATCGATGATGTGGTGGTAGCGCTTGCCGGCGACGAAGAAGGTGCGCTCGTAGTCGCCCGCGGTGGAGAAGGCGTGGTTCCTCATCGAGGCCACGGCGACGTAGTCGTCGCGCTCGGCGCGCGGGTCGCGGATGCCCGCCTGCCACGGACGGTCGCCCTTTTGTCCCGCGAGCATGAGGTCGCCGCCCGCCTGCACGATGGCGTCGGGAAAGCCGGCGTCGCGGAGCACCCGCGTGGCGCGATCCACCGCGTAGCCCTTGGCGATCCCGCCGAGGTTGATGCGCATGCCCTTTTCTTTGAGGAAAAGTGTTTTCCCGTCGCTGCCAAGGATGAGCTTGCGGTAGTCGATGAGCGGCAGGCGGCGCTTCACCTCGGCGGGATCGGGCAGCCTGGGGTCGAGATCCTGATCGAACTTCCAGAGGCCTTTCAGCGCGTAAAACGTGATGTCGAATGCGCCACCGGAGAGCTTCGAATAGGCCTCTGCGCGCGCCACGCACTCGAAGGTTTCGGGTGAAACAGCGACGGGCGCGATGCCGGCGGCGGCGTTCACGCGCGAGATGTCGGAGTCCTCGCGCCAGGTGGTCATGAGTCGCTCGATGCGGGAAATCTCGTCGAAGGCGCGGCCGATGGCGGCGCGGGCGCGACTGTCGTTTTCTGCCTCGTCTCGCGTCCAGACCTTGATCTCGATGAGGGTGCCCATTGCTTCGCCGCCGCGCGCCACGAGGTGAAATGTCGCCGGCAAAGCGGAGGTCTCGCCCGCCGTGCCGAGGTCGGTGGAGCCAGCGGCCGGAGGCGCCTTGGGGCGGCACCCGCCAAGAAGAAGGACGGCCCAGGCAAGGAGGCAAATCGGGTGTCGCACCGTCGCAGGATACGAACCGTGGAGGGCCGCCGCAACGCCGCGCACGCCGTCTCCCCGGCGAAACCG
>JANXMC010000472.1 GCA_025354825.1 Myxococcales bacterium | reverse complement strand
CGCCTCGCCGACGCCCTACCACGCCGTCGAAAGCGCCATCGTGCGCCTCAGGGCTGCGGGCTTCGCGCGCCTCGATCCGCGCGCGAGCTGGGAGGGTGCATCGCCCGGCCGCTACTTCGCCGTTCAAGGCGACAGCGCCCTCTTTGCGTGGGTGATCCCGGCAGGCGCGCGCGTCTCGGGATTTCGCATCGTCGGCGCCCATACGGACAGCCCGAATCTGCGCCTCAAGCCCCATGCAGAATACACAAAAGAGGGGTACGAGCAGCTTGGCGTCGAGGTTTACGGAGGCGTGCTCCTGAACTCGTGGCTCGATCGCGACCTGTCGCTCGCGGGGCGCGTGATCGTCCGCGACGGCGGCAACTCCGCGACCCTCACCACGCGCCTCGTTTCGATCGCGCGGCCTCTCGTGCGCGTGCCGCAGTTGGCCATTCACTTCGATCGCGAGATCACCGAGAAGGGCCTCCTGCTCAACAAGCAGACGCACATGCCGCCGGTCCTCGGCCTCGCGGGCACCGGCCTCGAGGGCGAGACGGCGGCGAGCGTCGCGGCGCTCTGCGCATCGGAGCTGGGCATCGACGCGAGTCTCGTCGTCTCGACGGATCTCATGCTCTACGACGTCGTTGCACCCACGGTCGCCGGCGCGAAGAGCGACATGGTCTTCTCGGCGCGCCTCGACAACCAGGCGATGTGCCACGCGGCGATCACCGCCCTCGTCGACGCGACGACCGCGCTCGAGACGAACACGGCCTCCGGTCACAACGTCGACGTCGACGTCGTCCCGTTCGTCGCGCTCTTCGATCACGAAGAGGTCGGCAGCGACAGCGCCTACGGGGCCGGCTCGTCGATCCTCCCGCGTCTGTTGGAGCGCATCGTTCTGGCCGCGGGCGGCAACCGCGACGCGTACCTCCGTGCCCTCGCCGGCTCGCTTTGCGTGTCGGCGGACATGGCCCACGCCGTTCACCCGAACTACGCCGATCGCCACGATCCGCACCACCGGCCGCGCATCAACGGCGGCCCCGTCATCAAGAACAACACGCAGCAGCGCTACGCCACCTCCGCCACCACGGCCGCCCTCTTCGCCGAGCTATGCCGCGACGCCGACGTGCCTTCGCAGCAGTACGTCCACCGCACGGATCTGCCGTGCGGATCGACCATCGGCCCCATAGTCTCGACGCAGCTCGGGGTTCGCACGGTCGACGTCGGCAACCCGATGCTCAGCATGCACTCGATCCGCGAGATGGGCGGCTCGAAGGACCCCGAGATGATGACCCGCGTGCTCGCGCGGTTCCTCGTCTGCCGTGACCGCTTCAACGGCGCGTGACCGGGCGCGCGCAAGGGTACGCGCGCACGCACACACGAGCCTATGCGCCGGCCTTCTTCAGCTTGCGCTTGAGGGCCTTCTCTTCGACGGCAAGCTTGCGCGCGGCTTTTTGCTCGGCGGTGGGCGCGCGACCGGGGAGCGCGGGCTGCTCGGCGTGATGCTCCTCGAAGGAGCCGGGCTCGTGCCCCAATTCGAAGATGGCGAGCTCGCGTTTCGCGCGGTCACCCCAACGAAGCGGCATGACCGCCGCACCGATGCCGGCGCCCACGTAGAGCGCGCCGTGCTTGCGGCGGTCGCCGTAGAGGCCGTGGATATATTTATGCCCTGCGATTTTCCCAATGGCAATTTCGTGCAGGCGCGCCAGCGTGATTTGGCCCGCGTGGGTGTGCCCCGAAAGAACGAACGGGACGCCCGCTTCCCAGAGAGCGTCGGCCTCTTCGGCAATGTGAGAGAGGCCTAAAACGGGCAAATCGCGCCGCAAACCGCGCAGGGCTCGCTCGCGATCGGCGTGGCCCGTGTACGCGTCGTCGAGCCCCAATATCTGAAGACGTTGGTTATTGAGGGTAATCGTCGTATGGGCATTATCCAGCACCTCGACGCGAGCGCGGCGCAGCGCCATGCGCACTTCGTCGGCACCGGACCAGTAGTCGTGATTGCCAAGTACGGCGAAAACGGGCGCGCGAATGCCGGCCATGACGGCGGTGAGCTCGTCCAAGTACTTTTGGCTGTGGCATACGAAGTCGCCCGTGACGACCACGATGTCGGGGCGCGCGGCGTTCGTTCGCTCGACGGCGGCAAACTGCACTTCCATCGGCGTGACGCGACCCACGTGCAGATCGGTCAAGTGCGCGACGCGTATGTGCTCGATGCTCTCGCGGTACGCGAGCGGCCCGGCAAAACGCCGAACGTGAATGAGCTTCCCTTTCTTGCCAGTTGGATGCAGCCGTACGTGCTCGCTCGGGCGGAGCGCACGCTTGTCGAGATGCGTCGCGGCAGCCGCGACGAAAGACGCGTCGGGCGCGTCGGGATGAACGCTTGGCACTACGAAAGCCTAGCAACCGCCGCGCTCCTGCGCTCGCCATGTGATGGCGCGCATGCGCGCACGAACAAGCTGAGCTCGCGCGAGCACGCGGCGCGTTAGTAAGCGCCGATGTCGCGTTCGGTGCGGCACGCGCCCGTCGCATCGCGCGACACTTGAGCCACGAACGACGCGCGCCCAAAGGCCGCGCTGCTCGCGCCGGGTCGGAGATTTCCGATGGTGCCGTCGATGAAGCCGGGGTCGCTGTCGACGAGGACGCCGGTGCCCGCGATGTCTGGCGTCGATTGAATCGAGCCCGCGGCCCCGCCGCTTACCCAGACCATGTTGTTCGCGCTGATGAAGCCGCTCGTCTCGGTCGACGTGAAGTCAAAAATACGTGCCGGCGGGGGCGACTCGAACGCGATGATGCTGTTGATGACGCTGAAGCCCGTCGTGTGGCTCTCGCGCGCGGCGGCGCTCGCACCGGTGTTCCCTTGCCCCCCCTTCACGGCCGACTGCGCGCCGCGCAAGTCGAGCGTGTTGTTGGACGAGAGGCACGCCGTGCAGCCGTACACCGAGAAGCCGACCGAGACCGTCCCCCAGATCGCGTTGTTCACGAGAACGGCGTTGCGCGCTTCGAACTCGACGGTGCTGTCCGTCAGAAATTGCGCGGGTGTCGACGTGCCGCCGAGGCGAAAGCCTTCGGCGACGTTGTTCACCTTGTTGCCGTCGAAGAGCAACGTGTCCGAGCCGCCGTGGGCATGCACCGCGATGTCGTCGGGGATGTCGTGAATGCGATTGAGCAGGAGGCGCGCGCCGCGGACCGAGACGAGCTCGACGCCCTGCCCGTCGAGGCGCGGCCCGAGCGCTTCCGACGTGGAGATCTCGTTCGAAATCAGGTCGACATTCGAAGCGCCGAGGGCGCGCACGTCAGCCCCGCCCGCAGCCGTGATGAGGCCGTTCTTCACGAGGATGTGATCCGGGAAGCTAGTGGGCGCCGCCGTCGGTGCCGCGATGCGAATGTTGTCCTCGCGCGCGCCTGTAACGACGAGCCCGTCGAGCGCCACGTAGCTCGCGCCGAGCATCTGAAAGCCGTACTGGTCGGACACGCATTCGAAGGTCGCCGTCCGCGCGCCGTCTGCGGCGTGGAACAAGACCGGGTTCGCCGCGGTGCCCTGGACGGTGACGGTGACGCCGCAGGGGTACGTGCCCGTGGAGATTTCGATGAGATCGCCGGCCTGCACGCGGCCGACGTTGGCGAGGCTACGCCACGCGCTCGCGGTGCCGAGCCCGTCGTTCGCGTCGCTGCCGCCGGGCGAGACGTAGAGCCTCCGAAGGGGCGCGAACGAATCGACGAACGTCGCCTCGTTGCACGACGTCGAGCCGTCGGTGACCGGGCCGCCTCCGTCGTTCGCGCCGTTGCCGCCGCTCACCCCGCCCGTTCCGCCGGCGTTGATCGGCGTGTCGAAGTCGGCGCCCGTCTTCTTCTTGTCCGAGCACGCAACGGTGGCCGCGGAGGCCGCAAGAGAGGCGACCACGAGCAAGCAGAGGGAGGCGCGCGTCATCCTCGAAGGGTAGCGCGCCTGCTTCCGCAGGGCGATCATGCGGAGATTTCGCCACCTTCACGGAGAAGCGCCGCCATATCGTCGGGGAGCGGCGCCGCGACATCGAACGGGGAAACGTTGGCCGTCCCCGCGAACACAACGCGCGACGCATGCAGCGCATGACGACCGAGCGCCGGGACCTCGGCGCCGCCGTAAAGCGTATCGCCGGCGAGCGGGTGCCCGATGGCGGCGAAGTGCGCTCGAATCTGGTGACGCAGCGCCTTGGCGACGGTCACCTCGACGAGCGCCCACTGCCCCGCACGCTCTTTCACCGTGTAGCGCGTGGACGCCGGCCGCGGCGCGTAGCGAATGACGTCCCGCGGGTGAACGCACGGGTAAACGCGTCGCTGGTCCTTCGGGTGGTTCGCGATGGGGAACTCGATGGTTCCGTCGTCCGGGAGATCCTCCGACGCGCAGAGGAGCAGGTAGCTCTTCTCGATGCGCTCGTCCTTCAGGGCGACTTTCAGCTCGTCGAAGGCGCCCGATGTGCGCGCCGCGATGACGAGGCCCGAGGTCTCGGTATCGAGGCGGTGCAAAAGCCCCGGCTCGCGCGCCGCGTAACCGATCCCCGCGAGCTCGGGGAAGTGGCCGACGAGCGCGTTTGCGAGCGTGCCGGTTTCGCCCGTACGAATCGGCGCGGTGGGCTGCCCTGCGGGCTTGGAGGCGATGACGACCGACGACGACGAGAACCGCACGTCGAGGGGCGCGTCCTTTTCGGGGACGGCCGGCGAATCGGTGGGCCCTTCGGCCGCTTCGGCAATCGTGATGACGTCGCCGCCGGCCACGAGCGCGCCCTTCGCGCGAATGCGGCCGTTCACACGCACCTCACGGGCGTCGATGGCGCGCTTCACGCGGGCCCGCGAAAGCCCGGACGCGAGCTCGATTGCGGCCTTGTCGAGGCGCGCGCCGTCGAGACTGTCGGGTACGGTGTAGCTTTTCTCTGCGTTTTCCATGGAACTGTCTCAATAGTAGTCGGTTTGAGGCGCCTTCGCCTTCGCGGTCATGCGTCGGTGTGCTGTGATTGAGGGGCCCACCATGACTCACGGCACGCTGCTCGCCACTGCGCGCGACCTCGGAGAGAGCCTTTCCGGTTTCCTCCGCAGCGCCGGAGCCCGGCGTACGGTCGTCGCGGGGGACGCGCGGCGGGGCGTCGCGATGGTCTCCGAGCTCCTTCTGCTCACGAGTGGCCTGGCGCCGCGCCTGGTCGCCGAAACGGTGACGCTCGCGAAGATTTCGAGCGGACGGGTCAAAGTCTCGGGCCTCGAGGTGACGACGAAGCTCGACGACGGCGGCAGGCTCCGCGTGCGCGTCGTGCGCGATCCGGACTGGGTGAAAGCCACGATTCAAGAGACCGGCGACGCGGATCACGTGGCCTGGCTGCGCGAGGTCGCACGTGAGCGCGGCGGCACCTTCGGCCGAGTGGCGCGCGCGGCGCGGGACGAACGAGCGTTTTACCGGGCCGTGGAGCTCGCCTACGTGCCGCCGGAGCTTCGCGAAGGGGCCGCACCGACGGTCCCCCTCGACCTCCTCGGCGAGCACGGCGCCCTCGGCGTGTTCCACGTCCACACCGACTGGAGCGACGGCACCGCGTCGCTGCTTCAAATGGTCGAAGCGGCGCGCGACGCGCAGCTCACGTACGTCGGCATCAGCGACCACTCGCAAGCGGCGACCTACGCCCACGGGCTCGACGCCGCACGCCTCGACGCCCAGGCAAAGGCGGTCGACGAAGCGCGCGCCAGAGTGCCTGGCGTGGAGATCTTCCACGGCGTCGAAGTCGATATTCTCGCCGACGGCTCGCTCGACCTCGACGACGAAACCCTCGCGAAGCTCGACTTCGTCATCGCGAGCGTCCACACGCGACACAACATGCCGTTCGCCGCGATGACGGCGCGCATCGTCCGCGCGGTGAAGCACCCGCTGGTCACGATCCTCGGGCACCCTACGGGGCGCATTCTCGGCGGCGGCAAAGGGTACACGTTCGATCTCGGCGAGGTCGCCCGCGCGGCAACGGAGAACGGCACGTTCCTCGAAATCAACGCCAATGCCCACAGGCTCGATCTGTCCGACGCCCACGTGCGCGAGGCGGCGGCCCTCGGCGCCCGTTTCGCAATCGACCCCGATGCCCACGCGACGTCGGGCTTTCGCGACACGGCCCTCGGCATCGCGCTCGCGCGCCGCGCGGCGCTCACGTCGAAGCATGTTCTGAACACCCTCGATCGCGACGCGATGAAAGACTTTCTCAGCGTCCGCCGCGAAAAAGGACGCGCGCGCCTCGGTCTCGCGGGGGCGTAACGAGCGACGCGCGCCGATTCTACTTCGCGCCGACCCACGCGGTGAGCGCCTCGACATCACGTGCGTTCAAGAAGGGCGCGACCTCGTCGAGAGCCCCCGCCCGCGACGTCGCGACGCCCAATTTACGTGCTGCTGCCCGCGCGACGGCGGCCAGCACGGGGTGCGGCGACTGCACCAGGGCGAGGAGATCGTCGGCGAGGTCGTAGGCCGAGAGCTCGGCGGCGAGGACCGCGGCGAAGGGGCGCGGGTCGACCGCGCGAGGCGTGCGATCGCGGAGGACGTGGCGAAGGAGAGCAACGGTGGCGGGGCTCGCGATGTGGCTCGACGCGTGGCGATAGTCGCCCGGTGTGAGCTCGAGCCGCTGCGACGCGGGCGCGGTGTCGACGTACGCGCGGGCGGCTTGCAAAAGGGGCTCGACGTCGGGCTCGACCGGGCCGCCCGATCGCTGCTCGCCGTCCAGATCGAGCGCGACGGCGTGGGATGCCTCTTCGGCGTAGGCGTCGAGATGCACGAGCAGGCTCTCGAGGGAGACCGCGCCGGCGGTCCGTCCCGTGAGCCTCTCGCGCCCGGTATCGACCGTGACGAAGCTCCACAACGTCATTGGCGTCGCTTGGTCGCGCCCGTGGAGCATCGACACTTCGACCCGCTTCACGCCGGCCCAACGGATGATGCGTGTCCGGTCTTCGGGGTCGACGAGCACGCCCCAGGGGACGATCGCCATGGGCGCAGGGCGCGAGAGCCACGCCCGCGTGATGCGCGGCCCCATGCGGCCGAAGGCGATCGCCGCAAGGCCCGCGCCGAGCGCCGCGAACGCCGCGCCGCGAAGTCCGAAGCCGTGAGCGATTCCCTGCGTGACCGAGGCCGCTGCACCCACGAGCGCCGCGCGCACGCCGACCGTGGTGCGATTGCCCGCTTCGAGCCCGACGTAGCGAAAGTCGGGCGGCGGCGCCAACGGCGGCGCCAACGGCGGCGCCAACGGCGGCGCCAACGACGGCGACAGGTTCGGAGACGGCATCCCGGAAATCGCCACGGCGGCAGCACAGCGTACTACGCTTCCGGGGTCGTGCCCGTTTGCCCCCAGTGCCTTGCGGCCGTGCCCGACGGCGTGCGCGTCTGTCCAACCTGCCGCGCCCTTCAACCACCGCCGGGCACACCGCGCACGCTCGGGGCGGGAGTGACGCTCGACCGCGGCTACGGCCGCCTCGTCGTCGACAGCCGCCTCGGCGAAGGGGGCATGGGGATCGTGTTCCGGGGGTGGCTCTTCCACGCGCCTGGAGGCCCGCGCGGCGCAGAGCCGCCGGAGCTCATGGCGCTCAAAGTGCTGAGACCGCAGCTCTACGGCAACGACGAGGTGCGGGGCCTTTTCGTGAACGAGGCCGAAGCGCTGAAACGCCTTTCCCACCCCAACGTCGTGCGGTTCTTCGATCTGTTCGAGAGCGATCACCAGCTCGTGCTGGCCATGGAATACGTCGACGGCGACACGCTCGAAGCGGTCATCGCGCGGAACGTCGCGCGGGCGCGGCTCGCCGGCGCCGGCGCGTTGCCCGGTCTGCCCTTTCGCCGCGCCTGGTACTATTTTCAGCAGCTTCTGGGCGCCCTCGCGTCGATTCACGCGCTCGGGATTCTCCATCGCGACATCAAGCCGTCGAACGTGCTCATTCGTCGCGACGGCATCGTGAAGCTCACGGACTTCGGCATCGCGCGCCTCGCGGTCACGGGCACGACGGGCATGTTCGCGCCGGGCACGGGGGCGTACATGGCGCCCGAGCAGGTGCTTGCCCATCCGCTCGACGGCCGGAGCGATCTCTACGGGGCCGCCATCGTGCTCTACGAAATGCTCGCGGGGCGAACGCCGTTCTCTGTCGAAGATCGAAGCGAGTTCACGATCCGCCAAGACCAGGTGCTGACGCCACCGCCACCGATTCGGACGTGGCTCGCGCAGGCGCCGCCCGTGCTCGATGCGCTCTTCGCGCGCGCCCTCGCGAAAGATCCATCGCAGCGCTTCGCCAACGCGCTCGAAATGGGCGAAGCGTTTCGCCACGCGCTCGGGATCCCCGAGTCGCTCGAGTGGCGCGCCCTCGGCGATCTCGCGCGCGACGCCGCCCCCGTCGCCCGTCCCGACGCGGAACAGGCCCGGGTTCAGCGCGTCGCGACGCTCCGCCAGCTCGTCGTCAGCCGCGTGCGCACCGCGCGCATGAACGCGTTCTGACCTGGCCGGCGCCGAGCTCGGCGGGACCTCACGCCTCCGCGCGGATCGATAGGTATCGCCGGGGCGGAGTGGCGGCGGGCGTCAGGGGCGAACGCTCTTTTTGTTTCGCAGGAGGCGGACTTCGCTCGCGGCTTCGCGATGGTGCGGGTTGAGCGCGAGGATGGCCTGGAAATCCGTGAGCGCGACGTTGTTCCGCTGAACGCGCTTGTGAAGGCGTCCCCGATAGAGGAGCGCGCGTTCGCAGCGCGGTTCGCGCGTGATGATCTCGGTAAGCCCCGCGAGCGCTTCGGGGATGGTGATTTTGCCCCCCATCGAGCGAACCCAAACCAGAAACGCAGCGTACTCGGGGCGGCCCGGGTCGCCTTTGGCCGCGTTCCCGACGTGCTCTTCGGCGGCTCGCAGGTCGCCCCGATCGACCGCCGTCTCCGCGAGGCGGAAGTCGGTCATCGCCTTCAGCGCACGCTCGGCCCGCTCGACGTCCTCCGGCGCATCTTCGAGATCGTCCGCTGCGAGCGATTCGGCCGCTTCGCCCACCGCGTCGACGGGGCGGGGCATCTCCGTAAACGACGGCCGGGCTCCGAAGAGGCTGACACGCCCCGTCCCCCCTGATCCATCGCCCGGTGCCCCCTCGGCCGCAGCCATCGGCCCGCCCTTTTGGCCAGGTAGATCGAGCTGCCGCGTGACCGCGAGGGTGTACACGAGGGCGCTCACGACTTCCTCGTCCGCCACGCGCGTATTCACGAGATCGTGCAGCGTGATCGCCCCCGCGCGAATCGCATCGAGCACGCGAGCCTCGTCGGGCGTGAGCACGAGCTGGTCGACGAAAGCGTTCGGATGCAGCACGAGAAGCTGCGTCCGAATGCGGCCGAGTGTCGCATGCATGCGGGCCCGATCGTGCCAGGTGCGCGCGCACGCGAGAACGAGACTGAGGCCGTCGCACGGCGTGAAATCGCCGCCGCCCCAGCTCTCGAGGAGGTTCACGTCTTTGAAAAAGGCGAAGGAGGTGTTGGGCGACAGGTTCGCGAGGGTCGCTATTTTTCGCGAAATCTGGCCGCGAAGCGCCTCGTCGAGCGCTTCGCGCGAGATGAAGTCGTACCCCACGAGGTATTCGCCGAGCAGAAGGCCGAGGCGCTGCGCGCCTGACGCCGCGAGGCGGACGATGTCGGGAGCAACGGCGCCGCCGGCAATCAGCTCCTCGCCGAGAAGCGCGATGGCCTGGGCCGTCTTCACACGCGTCGGCGTGCCGCGCTCGAAGTAGATCGTATTCTCTTCGCCGTTCGGATCGAAGAACACGACGCTCCCCGTGAGGCTGCGATCGAGCATGTACACGAGCATGTGAAGCAGCGGCGTCTGCGCGAGGCTGCCACGGGCCGCGGGCTCGAGTGATTGACTCGTCGACGCGGGCGCAGCCCCCTCCGGCGCATCGGTCGTGGGGGCCGGCGGCTGCGGCCCGTCGGTTGACGTGACAACCGTGCCCGCAGCGGCTGCGCCGGGCCGATAGAGAAGCGTGCGCTCGCTCGTAGCACCCGACGCCGCGGCGGCTACCGCGCGCGCGTCCGCCTCCGAGGGCTCGGGGGCCTCGGGCATCGGCGTGAGCGCCTGCTCGAAGGCGTCGGCCACGAGGTTCGGGCTCGTCCCCATGGTCGCGCGGAAGTTGAAGTGTTCGCGCGTGAGCTCTTCGGCGAAGCCCATGACGGCGGTCGGTACGATGACGTCGGACGCGGAAGGCGCGAGCGGCACGACCCGCGAGGTCGACGGGGTACGCCACGCGTCCTCGTCGGGCATCACGTCGTCGCGCGAGATCGACGGCGACGAAACGAAGGACGGCGGGGCCGCTCCTCGCGCCTCGGGACCACGCCCCCACCCCTCGATTCCGAGCACCCTCGCGATCGCCCTGGGACCCGTCGACGGCACGTCGACCTCGAGGACCCGATCGTAAACGCCGCCATCCGCGCTCACCACGAGGCGCATCCGCGACGGCGCGATGATTTCGGCCGCCTCGCCGTTCTCGAGAGCGACGACCGTCCCCACGGGCACGAGACCTAGAGCCGCGACGAGCATGCGTACCGCCGTGCGATCGGCAGCGTCGACCAGCTCCGAGGCAAGGGTCGCGACGCCCGCCGCGGGGGCCATCTCGGGGAGGCCCGGCTCGGGGGTCACGAGATCGTTGTAGCGGCGCGCGACGAAGACGATGCGGGCGTGGAGCGTCGGCTTGCGAACGCCGCGGTAGAGCGGGCCGATGTACCTCTCGCGGCGAAGCCAAAGCGCTTCGAAGGCGACCACCGTGCGGCGGACCGTTGGCTCGTTCATGCGGCCGAGCGCGGTGAGCACGGCGGCGGCACCCGGCGCCATGCGGTCCTCGGCCTGCTCGGTGAGGCGCGCGACGATCCCCGTGATGGCCGGTCCGCCGGTGCCTCGCGCGAGAGCCGCGGCGCGCGGGCGCGCCACGTCGTGCATCAACGCCGCCATGGCGATCTGCGCCAGCATTCCGCGATCGGTCGTCACCTCGCGCGCCATGGCAACGGCGAGGATCGCCGTGTTCACGGCACGCCCGGCCTCGTCGTGGTTCGCGTTGCGCGCTTCGGTCACACCGAGAAAGGCCGGTCGCGCCCCTTCGGAGAGATCGACGAGCCCCTGCGCGATGCGCTTGATCCGGCGCGGGAGAACGTACTTCCCTTCGCCCAGATCCTCGAAGAAGCGCCGCATGACGACGACGGCGGACGCGTACGTGCGCACGATGCGCAGCTCGTCGTCGAGCTTCTCGACCTCGAGGCCGCGGCGCGCGGCGGCGTTCACCGCGCGGAGCTTGATGCGCGGCGACGGCGAGCGGAACGACCGCTGCTTACCTCCACGGAGCGACGACGAGAAAGCCTCGGCGAACGCGCGAAGGTCGTCCTTCGTCACGTCACGCTGAACGGTGATTTCCGCCGCACCGCTCGCCTCGAGAATCGCGCCGAGCTCGCGCGCCGACTCGTAGGTCAGGCGAGAGCCTTTCAAGAGCTGACCGGCGACGAAGATCGCGCGGTCGGCAAAGAGGACGTTCACGTTGCCGCCCGCACGAAGGCAGTAGTCGGTGATGAGCTCGTGGGTCTGTTCGAGCTGGCGCACGAAAGCTTGGTTGCCGAGGTCGTGCATCTGCACGAGCTTCATCAGGCGGTAGATCGCGACGACGACACCCGACCCCAGGTCGCGCGCGTTCTCGCGGCGAACGAGCTCGCCGGCGTCGTTCGTCAACACGTCGAGGCGCATCGTCATGGCGACGGCCCGCCGCGAACGCCGCTCGTTCCCGTGGAGCGCGACGCGATTATCCCGGCGGCGCGGGCGGCGCGTTCGCGCGTCTCTTCGCTCGTCCCCCAACGGGCTTGACCGATCTCGCGAAGCGCCGACGCCGTCTCGAGGGATCGCGACAGCTCGCCCAAAATTTCCGCGGCGAGGGTGCGCGTCGACTCCTTGCTTTCGGACGAGAACACGCCGCCCTTCCGCACGATTTCGAGGAGCGTCGCTTCGCCGCGGTCGGGACCGAGGGTGAACAGCGCGCGGAACAGCTCGCGCTTTTCGTCGAGGCCTAGATCGTGAAAGCCCGGCGCGCGCACCTGCCGCGAGACGGCCGGCCACGCGGCGACGACGCCGTGACGACGAATCGCGACGAGGGCTCCCATGCGCGTGAGCGCGTTGGGGTCTTCGAGCATCGACGCGAGCTCGCCCTGGAGCGCGTCGGCCGAGCCCGCGAGAAGCACTTTCGCTTCGATGCGCACCGCCAGGTCGTTGGAGGCGGCGAGAATGCCGATGCCGTCTTTCGAGGCGGGCGTCCCGCTACGCGAGAGCACGCGGAGGAGCGTGAGGGCGACCTCGGTCTCGAGCCCCGACTCGATGGCGGCGACGAGGTCGGCTTCGCGGCCGGGGAGAACGCGCTCGACGAAGCGGACGAGGCCGTCGCGAACGTAGGGCTTGAGCGGCATGCGAAAGGCGCGCAGCACCGACGGAAGCTGCGTCGGCGAGAGCACATCGAGCACAGGAGCGAGCGCTTCCATGACGTCGGGGTGGGTCTCGAGGCTGCGGAGCGCGAGCTCCAATGCGTCGCCGCCGAACATGGCGTTGGTGAGGCCGCCAATGAGCTTCTGCGCGTCGCTGGCGGAGGTCCGCTGCGCGAGGCGCTCGCAGGCGGCCTGGTGGAGCGAGCAGACGACATCGAGGCGGCCCGACGTGGAGAGGTCGGCGGACGACTTGCGAAGCGACGCGAGCATCAGCTGCGCGTCGCGGTTCGTCGCCGCGTCCAAATACCCTTCGATCAAGGCGTCGACGTAGCGGTCGCTCCACATCTCGCGGGTGAGATCCAACTGCAACGCGAGGACGGTGCGAACCGCGCTGTCGAAGGCCAGCGGCACGCGCCTCACGGCGGCGCGTTCACCGGTCGCGCGGTCGCCTCGGTCGCCAGCGCTTCCACCGCGAAGCGCGGCTCGGTCGGTGGAGACCGCCATCGCGCGCGCTTCGAGGCTGTCCGCTTTGGCGCTCGCAGCGCTCACGGCCGCGACCTTTTCGACCGCGTCGGACTCGTCGTAGAACGCCTCGCGCGCGGCCGCGTCGCCTTCGGCGAACGTGTCGGCGACCTCGTAGCTGATGTTCGTGAACGCGCGCTCCCACAATGCGGCGACGAGATCGTCCTCGGGTGGCAGATCGCGCGCCGGGTCCATCAAGAGCACCGCGAGGAACGACCGAAGCTCGTCGAGGGTAACCCCTTTTGAGATGCGCATCTCACGAACGCCCGCGGAAAACAGGTTGTACGGGACGACGTCGAACGGAGGCGCGGGCTCCCAAATCGCTTCGCCGGCGCAGGTGAACGAGTACGGCTCGAGGGCGACGTTCACCGCATGCGCGTCGCGCAACAGCGCATCGACGAACGCCTCGAAGGCGGTGCGCAGCGCGCGGTTCGTCGCGGGGTGGTCCCATGAGAGCTGCCGCACGCTCGGCAGGAGGCGATCGACGTGTTTGAAGAGGTCCTTGAGGATCGCGACGCGGGCGCGATCGACCTCCGACATCGCCGGTGTCGAGGCAGCCTCGCCATCCCGCGGCCTTAGCGCCCCGGGCGCCGACGACGGCGACGACGACGACGGGACTGCCGATACGAGCCCGACGTCGCGACGCGTCGGCGGCGGCAGCGGAATCTGCGGCGCCGGCTGCGAATGCGCGAAGGCTGCCGCGGGGAGCTGCACCGGCGCGAGCCCCGGCGACGTCTTCGCGAACGCGCGCGCTGTCCCCGTTTCGGGCGCGAACACGGCGCCCATCGTCCCGCCGATGCCCAGGATTTTACGGACGGCCGTCTGCATCTCGCGCGCGTCGGCGAAACGGTTGCGCGCATCCCACGCGAGGGCCTTGTCGACGAGGGCTACGATCTCGACGGAGAGCTCCGGCGCGATGCGCGCGATCGACGGCGCGGGCTTCGTCGCCGCGAGAATGAGCGCCTCGTTCTCGGTACGTCCGTTGTTGATCCGCTGCCCCGTCACGAGGGCATGGATCATCGCGCCGACCGAGAAGAGATCGGCGCGCCCATCGAGCTTGTCGACGAGCCCCATCGCCTGCTCGGGCGACATGTAATGCGGCGTGCCGAGCGCCGTCCCTGTCGCCGTGCGCTCGGCCGTGGCGCTTCTCATTTGCGCCACGCCGAAGTCGAGCACCTTCACGTCGCCCGCGTCGGTGATGAAGATGTTGGCCGGCTTCAAGTCGCGGTGAATGACGCCGATCGCGTGGCACGCGACGAGGCAATCGAGGATCGGGTCGACGATGCGGAGCACTGCCTCGACCTGCATGCGCCGGCCCGTCTTCTTCCAGAGATCCCGCAGGGTCTCCCCTTCGAGGAGCTCCATGACGAGGTACGGCTCGCCCTCTTCGGTGGAGTCGTCGTCGAGCACCGTCACGCACGCGGGGTGACCGATTTTGTTCGAGACGTAGGCCTCGCGCAGAAACCGATCGCAAATCTGTTTGTCGCGCGCGAAGTCGGCGTGGAGGACTTTGAGCGCAGCGCGCGTGTTGTTGCGGTGCGTGGCGGCGTAGACAGCCGCCATTCCTCCGACGCCGAGGAGCGCGTCGACGCGCCACTTGCCTTTTATCGTCGACCCTACGCGGCGCGCGTACGCCTCGTCTCCGGGGCTCGCGCCTCCGCCGACTCCGCCTTTTTGCGAGGCGGCGGCGTTCGCGTTCGTGGAGTTCAACGGGTCGGCCAACGAGAGCCTCGTCGCCCACGCCGACACGCTCTTCCCGCGACGACTTCGCGGAAAATTGCGCAGCGGGCGAGCGTTTCGCGATTAAGCCCGAAGATATCGGGCTCGCTGCGAATTGGGGAGAGTGAAAGGGCCCCGAGACGCGGTGGGGCGACTTCCGACAGGTCTCGAGGTGTCAGGTACTGCCGGCGCTGCCGGTGCTGCGGGCGCGCTTCGACTCGGACCGCGCGGGGGAGTGCGAACGCGCGTGGGCGTGGGCGAGCGCGAAGGCCGTGCCGGCGAAGAGGGCGAGCGGCGCGACGAAGGGGGGCGCCGAGGCGAACGTGAGAGCGAGGGCTGCGACGGCGCTCGGGACGGCGCCGAGGGCAAAGGCGACACGGGCCGCGTCTCGGGCCTCGCGCGACAGGGTGAGCGCCGCAGCGGCGTCTCGCGTGTCGGCAGATGCGACGACGATGGCGCAGTCGACGGGCGCGGTGGCTGTGCTCGCGATGGCGGCGCTCGACGGCGAGCGCGCGCTGAGGCGGGGCAGATCGACGAGCGCCGTCCCTGCGACGTTCGCCAACGTAATGGCGACGCTCGCCGCCGCGAGGGCGCCGTCGTCGGTGCCGGATCGCCCGACGACCGCCACGACGTGACCGCCGTCGGCGAGGGCGCGCACCTGACCCGCCATTTCGTCGGGGAGAAGCTCGGGGCGGATGTGCTCGATGTCGAGGGACCGCGCGACCGCCTCGCACGTCTCGCGCGCATCGCCGCTGAGAAGCACAGGCTCGATGCGCGCATCGTGGAGGCGCTGCACGGCCGCGCGTGCGCCAGGGCAGAGGCCGTCTTGCAACGCGAGAAGTCCAATGACGCGCTCGCCGAGCGCGACGAGGACGACGCTGCGTCCGAGTGCCTCGAGCTCGGTCACGCGCGCATCCGCCGTGGCGACGCTCACGTGCTCTTGAATGAGCAGCGCGCGGCTGCCAACGAGCAATCGCTCGCCCGTGGGGAGCATCGCCGTCACGCCGAGACCCGGCTTCACCGTGACGCGATGGAGCTCTTCGAGGGGCAACGCGCGACCTTCGGCGGCGCGTACGACGGCCGCCGCGATCGGGTGCGCGCGGGCGGACTCGGCGCTCGCCGCGAGGGTCACGAGGCGCGCTTCCGTCGTCGCGTTCGAAGGCTCGAGAAGCACGACGTCGGGGTTGCCGCTGAGCACGGTTCCGCGCGCGCAGAGGATCGCGCGATCGACACGCCCCGCGCGGTCGAACGCGTCGCCATCTTTGTAGGTGATGCCGCGCGCCGCCGCGGCTCCGAACGCCCGCGCGTAGTGCGCCGATACGGCGGCGACGGCGCCACGGGCCGAGAGCGCGAGGGCCACGGCGCAGGCGGTGAGGGCCACCACGAAGGGGCGCCCGTTGGTTGCGAAGGCGACGATGGCGGCGAGGAGCGCGGCGACAACGACCGTGCGCTCGACCGTGAGGCGCGCCAGGCGAATCGGCGGCGGCAGCGGCGACGTTCGCGGTGCACCGGGTCGCGCCGTGAGCTGCGTCTTCGGCAGCGACGCACGCACGCGCTCGGACAGCAGCTCGCCCGCGAGAACGCTCGCCGCGGCGAGGCTCGCGAAGACGGCGACGCCGCCCGCATCGACCGCCCCCGATACGCGCGCGTAGAGCGCGAGGGCCACGGCGACGAGCGCTGGAACCACGGAAATCGCCGGGTGCGGCAGCGGATCGGACGCGCCACGATCACGCGGCGCGAGGAGCGACGCGAGCGACCCGGCCGCGAAGACGAGCGCCACGGGTTGGCCGAGCACCGCCGCCGGCCCCGCCTGCACGAGCACCGGCACGACCAGCGCCGCACCGAGCCCCGCCGCCACGACGAGGGAGCCCGACCCGTTCGCGCGCATCGACGACGCGGACGACGACGACGACGACGGAGGCGACGACGGGACCGCGGCGTGCGAGGGCGCGGCCGCGCGCGGGGGCAGCGTAGGCGCCGCGACATGCGCCGGCTCTTGCTTCCGCGTCGGCGGCGGCG
>JANXMC010000465.1 GCA_025354825.1 Myxococcales bacterium | reverse complement strand
TGACGGCCCCGCCGAAGCCGAGCCGCGGTGCTCGCGCTTCGGCATGAACGAACATCGACTATCCGATCACGCATGCATAAATACCAAAGGCGGCGCCGCGAGGGTGCTCTCGGTCTTCTGCACGTACTAGGAAAAGATCTTCGGGAGCAGCAGAGAGATGCGCGAGCCGACCCACGGTGGGAGCCAGGGTCTACGACGGCCGTGAGAAAGGGAGTGGTGATAGCGCGACCTCGCGCTTCATCGAGGGACGGTCTTATTTTTGTCGTATTCTTGAAGGTAGTAGCAACAATTGCACGCGAGATTGCACTTTTCGCAATCTTCAGGACTACGGCGAACGACGTGTTCGTGGCTCGGATGACCCCCGTGCCCCGGGGCACGGGGCCCGGGCAGGCGCGTGCGCAAAGGCAACGATTTGCCTACACCTCTCTTCCTGTTCCCTACGGGGCACCGAGGCACGAACGCTCGCACCGAAATTCGCCCTGGCGTGTCGCGTCGCTTGCGGCCGTCGCAATATCTTTCACAGTTGAGTTTCGTTCTGCGGTGGCAAACGCGCGCCATCGCCTCACGCAGTACAAAAGGCAAACTCCGGGCGACCGGGGGACGCAAAGCCAACGGGACTCTCTGAGTCGGCTGGGTTGCTACCAAATGGGGGATCGATGGGTGTGAAGTCGTTTCGCGTGGGTACACGTGTGTCTCTCTTGGCGCTCCTTGGCGCCGCGGCCTGTGCAACCAACGGCTCTCCCGCAGGAGGCACCGTAGGGTCGACCGAAGGCCGGATTCATCTCGTCAACACACCTCTCCCTCTCTCCAAGGCGAAGGCGGGCGGGCTGACCCCGCAGGATTTCTCATCTAGCGACGCCACTGCATTCTCCTATGTCGCGTCTGTCGAAGCGCCGCGAAACCCCTCAACGGGTCGCCGAGTCCAGGCTACCAACTTTGCCTTTTCAGGCTCTAACGCCTTCGTTGTCTACAACACGGCGGGTGACGAAACCGCCGGAGCGCTCGACATCGTCGACCTCTCCACCCCGGGTGCCCCCGTTCTCCTGTCCTCGACGCTTTTCACGGACGCTGAGTTCGCCGACGTAAAAGTCGTCGGGCATTTCGCGTACCTCGCCGGACGGCGGTCGGATGGTGCGGGGAAGGCAGCGATTCTCGTGGTCGACATAGGGGATCTCGGGTCTCCACGAACGGTCGCGGTCGTCGATGTTCCTGGGCACTACGCGACGAGCCTGGCCGTCGATGGCGCGTCAATCTACGCGTCTACGGGCGACGACGGCGGCGTGGTGCAGTTGGACGCTTCGTCCCCCGGCGCACCCACCGTGGTCGCGAGCACCGACCTCGCCTACGCCGTCGACGTCGTTCGAGCGAACGGGAAGACCTTCGCGCTCGGTGGCGCCCACGCCTCCATCGAAGTCGGGGCAACCGTCGACGTTGCCCCTCTGGCGGTTATCTCAGGCACGAGCGTCGCTGCGCCCTCACGCATGGTGGTCGTGGGAAATCGAATCTTCACGAATGCCGCTCACACCGGCCTTCACGTCGTCGATTCGAGCTCGGGAGCTATCACGTATTCGGCGTTCCTCGAGGGTACGGGGAACGGGATCGACGTCGGCAGCGGCCTCGCCTTTCTCGCACAGGGCGAAAAGGGGACGACAGTCTTCGACGTCAGCGCTCCGGACGCTCCTCAAGCCCTCGGCGCATTCGAATTTTCAGACGAGCCCGGGAGTGCCAACGAGGTTCGCTACGGCGAGTCTGCAGGGCAGAAGTTCGTCTTTTTGAGCGATGGTCTCGACGGCTTCCGCATCGTGGAATACGGAACCCCGGGGAGTGCCGGCACGAGCCGTGACGATGCGGGTTCGGAGAGCGCAGCGGACAGCGGCGGCGGCACCTTGGGAGCGGACGGCGGCGCGTCGGGAGCGGGGGGGGACGGCGGCTCCGCGGGCACCGGAGCAGATGGCGGCTCCGCGCCGCGCGACGCTTGGTTCCCGGCAAACGTCGGGCTCAACGCCGGTCTCGTGAGCGCGCTCGTGGCCGACCCCACGGACTCGCATGTTCGCTTCGCAGGCACGGACGACGGCCTCTACGGCTCCACAAATTCCGGCTCGTCGTGGTCGTCCGTCGGTCTCGGTGGTTCCGTGATCGGAGCCCTCTCCTTCACTTCGTCGGGCGTTCTTCTGGCCGCTGTGGGTGCCAGCGCAACGACCGGCGCAACCGTCGCCAGCAGCGCGGACCGCGGGAAGACGTGGAGCCGCGCGACGGGCATTCCCGCCGACATTCACCGTTTCAGCGGTCTCGCCGCCGCGCCTTCGCGCCCACAGATCGTCTATGCGACGGTAAGCGGGAACGGGATGTCATCGCCAGGCCTCTGGAAATCCACGGATGGCGGCGCGTCGTTCGTTAAGGTGCTCACCGACGACGTCTACTCCGTCGCCGTCCACCCGACCGATCCGAACACTTTGCTCATCGCGCTTCAATATGGCGGCGTGAAGAAGTCGGTCGACGGCGGCGTGACCTTCGTCTCTGCGGCCGCGGGTGCGTCGGGAGACGCGGGCGGGCGCGCGGTCGCCTTCGACCCCGTGTCGCCGTCGATTGCCTACTACGGTCAACAGAGTTACCCGTCGTTCGGGATTAATCGCTCGAACGACGGTGCCTCCACGTGGCGCTCTTCGAACCTCGGATCAGACGCGTACCCTGGGGTATTTAGTATCGAGTCTACGAATCCCAACAACGTATACGCCGGCGGCTATATGGGCGCGGTGTACCGGTCGAGCGATCGCGGCGTGACGTGGGCGCGTTCGGGAACGGCTCCCGGTTTTGGCGGTGACGTTCGTGCCCTTCTCGTCGATCCAGACGCCTCGTCGACCCTCTGGGCCGGCACGGGCATGGGGTATCGTCTAGGCTTCGGGATCGTTCGCTCGCTCGATCGTGGCGCGACGTGGAACCTCGCGAACGAAGGGCTTACCGCAGCACAAGTCGACTGCCTGCTTATCGATCCGCACACGCCGACGACGCTCTACTCGAACGTCGCCGGCGTTTCGAAGTCGACCAATGGGGGCGCCACGTGGACGAGGTCGGTGGACGGTCTCGCGGCCGACTCGCCGGTGACCGCTCTCGCGCTCTCTCCGTCCAATCCCGCGACGTTGTATGCGAGCAACAACTACCAAGGGCTCTTTCGCTCGAGGGACGGCGGCGCTTCGTGGGCGCGCATGACGTCGTTCTCGTATTCGTACTACGCCTATCAAATCGCCGTCGACCCGGTCGACGATGCGACGATCTACGTGGGTGCACTGGGCAGCGGCCTTATGAAGTCGACGGATGCCGGGGCCTCGTGGAAGGTCATCGCGCCGTCTCCCAACTCGTTCGCCGTGGCGCCGTCGATGCGTTCCACGCTCTATGCAACAACCAACACGGGCCTCTCGAAGAGCCTCGACGGCGGCACGACCTGGTCTCAGATGATCGCCGGCTCGTTCTACGGGATGGCTGTCGATTCACACGATTCGAACCGCGTGTTCGTCGTCGAAAACTCGGGCGCCGGTAAAGTGTACCTGAGCGCAGACGGTGGCCTCACGTGGCAGCAGGTTAGCCAATTCAGCGGCGCGCAGGGCGGGGCGCCGTTGGGCGTGGTGCTCGACCCCTCGTCTCCCAGCACGGTTTATGTGCCGTTCCAAGCTGGTGGTATCGTCAAGAGCAACGACTCGGGGAGATCGTGGCATACGCTAAGTCACGAACAGCTGCCGGTCGTCCAAGTCGCCGTCTTGGACCCCTCCAATCCGAGTACTGTCTATGCAGGGACGGGGGGGCGTGGCGTCTACAAGTCCGTGTCGGGCGGAGAATAACCCTCGCGCGCCGTTTTAAACGAACGAGGCGCCCCCGGTCTCCCGAGGGCGCCTCTCACACTACGTACTTCGCTGTTTAGAAATCAGCGAACCTGCACTGTGACGTCACGGGTCGACAGGCCGTAGAAGCCGTCGCGAACCTGGAAGCGCACGGTGCGCGTGCCGGGCGTCGCGAAGCGTGTTGTGTACGTCGCCGGCTGGCTGCCGATGACGATCATCCATTGGCCTTCGAAGATGCCGTCGCCGTCGAGATCGGCGCGCGTCCACGTGCTCGGATCCCACGTCGTGCCGCGGTCGGCGTCGCTCGTCGTGAGGGTGAACGTGGTGTCGGCCGTGGTCGTTGCGTTGGGCGTGACGGTCACGCCGTCGAGGCTAGGCGCGTGGTCGTAGGGGACGAGGTGCTGCGCACGCGAGACGCTTGCGACGCCGTGGCCGTCGCGCGCTTCGAGTGTGATGCGGAAGACGCGCGAGATGATGCTCGTCACATCTGTGAGCGTCGCGAGACGCACGGTGGGGGGGCCGTCGGCGAAGATCACGCGACCGTTGCCGATGGGCGAGATGTTCGAGACCTGCGGGCGGAAGAGCGACTGCGTGATCTTGACCGCCGCCGGGTTGGTGATGTCGAGGGTGATGATGCTGCCGCCGAGCTGGGCGATGCCCGTCATCGTGCGGTCGTCACCAAAGGCGCGGCTCACCTGCTGCGGCATCGTGCCGAGCGCATATGCACGCCCCGCCGCAAACGCGCTGACGGAGTTGATGGACGTCGGCGGGGCGACGCCGCCGCCCCCTTTGCCGCCCGCGGGGAGAAGGCTCAAATAGAAGCGCGAGCCCTGCGTGAAGAGGGTGCCGCCTTCGGGATGGGTGATGTCCGTCTTCTTCACGACGGGCTTCTTCGGATTGGTGAAATCGACTGCAAAGATGCCGCGAACCGCCGGCGTCGTCGACGGCTTGGCCGCGACGCTCTGCCCCTTGATGACCGTGTCGACAGGGCCGATACCGACGAGCGTCGTCCCGACGAGGCCTGCGCCATACGTTCCGGTACCTGTGAGAGATGCGATCTCTTTCACTGCCTTCGGGGCATTGGTATCGAGCACCTGCACGCCCGCGCCCGTGAGGACGACGTAGCGGCCGCTGAGAACGCCCATGGCAAGGCCGTCTTTGACGATGGGCGTCGCCTTGGACGACGTGCGGAACGTGAGGGTGCTCGACTGGAGCTGCCCGACGTTGCCCGGCACCGTGTCGTTCGCGACGACGCGCCATGCGCCCGAGGCCAACTGGTTCGCAAAGGCTGTGAGGCCCTGGGCGTTGAGAATTGTGTACGAATAGGTCTGCACGCCCGACGGGCCTGCGACGTGGTCACGAAGAACGATCTCGTTCCCGTTGGGGCCGACGAGGCTCAACGCGAGCTCCGCCGGTGCCGGGTGGTCGACTGTGATGCTTACTTCGACGCTCGAAATGCGCTCACCGTAGTTTGCCGCGTAGTCGTGACCGGCTTGGCCTTGGCCGCCGCCCTCGTCGATGACGAAGACGTCGCTGTCCGCCATCGTGCGCACGGCTTTGAACGGCGTCGTTTGGGGAATCTCAACGGGCATTGTGAGATTGGTGAGATCGACAATCGTGAGGAGCGAGGGGCCTACGACGTACAAGCGCTTGCCGTCGAGGAGGAGCTGGTTGGCCTCGGTCTGCACGTCGAGATGGGCGACGAGGCGCGGCTGCGCGACGTTCGAGATGTCGGTGAAGAGCACGCCCGCCCTGCCGCCCGCCGTAGCGAGAAGCGTCGGCGTGATGGCGACGACCTTCGACACGTTCATCTTGGGGAGGGCCTCGCCACCTGTGAGGTCGAGCGGGGTCGTCCGCAAGGTGAGAGGCGTGGTGAGCTGCGTCGGGAACGTGGTGTTCGCCGCCGCGAAGCCGGTCGACGTCGTGAAGACCTGATCGGTCGTGGCGATTTCGGCCGTCCAGTTGTACTCGAGCGCATCGCCGTCGGGGTCGACGGCCGAGAGCACTTTGAGCGACTCGTTGAGAGTGCCCGTGCCGAAGGCAGGAGACACGACGGGCGAGAGCGTCACGCGCGGAAGGGCGTTGCCGTCCTGCACGAGGATCTCGGCTTTTGCCTGGGTTGTGAGACCGCGGGCGTCTTTTGCTTCGACGACGGCGGTGTACGTGCCGGGCGTCGTGTACTTGGCCGTCGTGCGCGCCGACGCCGCGAACGTCGTTTCGAAGCGGCCGTCGCCGTTGGTATCGAAGCGGTACTGAAGGGCGTCACCGTCGAAGTCGAAGGCCGACGCGTCCAGGGTGAAGGTCGAGCGCGTCGAGCCGACGGCGGCCGACGGCGTAAGGCGAACGCGGGGCGCGCTGTTGGCAGCGGTGCCTGCGATTGTGAACGAGAGCTTCTGCGGCATCGGCTCGACGTTGCCGACGGAGCTCACGGCGCGGACTTCGATCGACTGGGCCCCCTTGGGGAAGGCGCCGAGATCGAGATCGACGGCGGCGACCCCGCGCACCGTGGTCGTCACCGGCACGGCCATCCACGGCGCGGTGCTCGTCGAGGGCGTTCCCGTGGTGGGTGTGCTGGCAGCGCGGTATTCGAGGCTCGTGATCTTGTTGAACGACGCGCCGTCGCCGTACATGCGCGTGACGGGGACGTCGGTAATCGTTCCTGTGAGGCGCACGTTGGCGCCGCTGACGGTCGCCGTGAGCGCGCTCTTCGGAAACGTGTCGCGCACGTCGAGGATGCCGTCGCCGTCCGTGTCGAGCCAACCCCAGGCGCCGCGCGTGTAGCCCTGAACGGTGTCCGGAACGTTCGCCGTCATGAGGGAGGACATGTCCTCGCCCTGGCCGCCGTTGATGCCGTCCCCGCCAGGCCGCTGCGTGGCGTTGGCGTTGATCATCCCGAGGTAGCCTTGCTGGGCCGAGGCGGGCTGGCACTGATCGGGACAGTATTCGTCGAGGGCGCCGAAGATGTGCCCCGACTCGTGCATGAATGTGGTCCAGCCGTAGTCGCTCGAAAGCGTTGTCCACGGGCCGTTGATCCACGCGTGGGCGCGAAGTCCCGCGGTGCCGTTCTGGTTGGCGGCGATCTTGATGTAGTAGGCGCCGTCGGCCTTGTACTGGGTACGGAGATTGTTCAGGTATTCGTAGGATGCGTCCCACACCTGATCGACCGTGACCGGGTGGCCGACGAGGCGGGCGAGCATCGGCGCCGTCGCCATCATCTCGCCTGCGTAATCGGTGTACTCTGCGTGCTTGCCAAACTCGTAATCCGAATCGACGGTGCCCACGAGGCCGCCCTTAATGGGAGACGACTCGTAGTGCAGAATGAAGTTGAGATTCGCGTTCGGCTCCGTGCGCGAGAAGCTCTCGAGGGCCGTCTGAACCTTCTCGTAGGCCTCGACGATGGAGTCCTCGGTCCAGTCTTCCGTCGATGGATCGGCAACGCCGTTCGATTCGGGGAGAATGATCGAGACGACGATCGTCCCCGTTGCGAACGGCGTGGTGTTGCGATCGATGACGGGAATAGGCGTGGTGCCCGAGCCTGCGTCGAGGGGGGGCGGTACAATGCCTCCGTCGAATCGAACCAATTCGGGGACGAGGGCCGTCCCCTCGAACGGCTCACCGGCCGGGCGCACGCGCTTCGTCATCGTCGAGACGAGCCTGGGCGGCGTCGTGGGGGCGTAGTAGCGGTTGTCGAAGACGCGAATGAAGCGCCTGTCGGCGTCCGTCGTATTGGCAATTTCCTGCGGGTCGACGGCGCGCTCGTAATGGGCAATCAGCCCCGCCTTCGTGAGGATTGCGTCCGCGCCAACTGGCAACTTCGCAACGGCGAAGCGTGATCCTTCGGAGTGCATCACGATGCCGTCGAGCTTGGCGACGGTATCGGCGAATCGGCCGCGGTCCGTGGTGGGCGCGAGCACGAGCAAGGAGACCCCGGTCGGGGGCGTGGTGACGTCGTCGAGCTCGAGAGCGGTACGACCGGTCTCGTCGTCGACCTGCGAGTCGGTGCCAGCACACGCGGCGAGGAGGCCGAGGGCGATGACTCCGGCAATTCGTTTCATCATGGAGGGCTGCGTTTCCTGTTCTTCCCTCGCGCGTAAACAGCGGGGAATTTCGCAGGTACCACATTGTGGCAGCCGTCGTCAGGACGCGTTTGAGACGGCGCGTGACGAACTGTGAATTGGTCTCAGGGGCTTCGACGCGGGGAGTCGAGCGAATCCTGCTGGATTGGAGGGCCAGGCGGCGGAGGGTGGAGCCCACGGCCTGCCCGTCGTCCCCCCGAGACCGGATCACACGGCGGCGAGGATCGCGCGCGCGAGCGATGGGAGGCTCGCGCCGTGGACATCCGGCTTGCCCGGTGGCGTGGCACCGCACTCCGCAGCCGCGCCGGCCGCGCGCAGCGGGCAGAGCTCACACCGGTTGGTCGCAAAGAGGAGACCCGTGCGCATCCCGGCGGCGCGGCCGGCCTCGAGATCCGACGTGGTGTCGCCGATCATCCACGAGGCGGCGCGGTCGAGTGACAGGTCGCGCGCGATGTCGTTGAGGAGGCCCGGTTTGGGCTTTCGGCAGTCGCAGGGACCTACCAAATTGGGATCGCCCCCAGGTGCCCCCGACGGGTGATGCACGCAGCTTTTCACACGGGCGATGGTGATGCCGTGCCCGGCGAGAATGGTAACCAATGCGTCGTTCGTACGTGTGACCGCATCTACCGTAAAATGCCCTTTTGCGGGGCCCGGTTGGTTGGTCGCAATGGCAAATACGAACCCGGCGTCGCGAAGGAGCAAAAGCCCTTCGACGACGCCCGGGAGAAGACGCAATTGGCTTGGGTGGAACGCCGTCGTGATGACGCCCGTCTCTTCGTCGCGAACGACGTCGATGAGGGTGCCGTCGCGATCGAGCACGACCCCGCGCGCGTTTTCTATTTGGTCGACTCCCACTTCGTCACGTTCTTCGCGAGGACGGGGTGGCTTACCAGGAGGTGCCACACGACGGCGGCGAAGCCTTCGGTGTGAGGCGTCGTGCGGTCGGCGTGAATGGTGGGGATGAGGACGCAGGCGTCGGCCGCTTGCTTGGTGAAGCCGCCGTCGCGACCGACGATGCCGAAGACCTTCGCCTTCACTTCTTGTGCGAGCTCGATGGAGCGCACCAAGTTGACCGAGACGTTCTTCTCGCGGTTGCCGCCGCCGACGGAGAAGATCAGCAGGCCGTCGTTCTCACGGAGGCGCGACCCTTTGAGCCATTCGGAGAAGCACGTGTCCCACCCCTCGTCGTTCACGCGGGCCGTGAGCTCGCTGACGTTGTCGGTGGGGCAGTAGGCTTCGAAGCCGCAGATTTTGCGGAAGTCGTTCACCGCGTGGCTCGCGTGACCTGCCGAGCCGCCGACGCCGAGGATGAAGAGGCGGCCGCCCTTGGCGCGCACCTCTGCGAGCCCGTGGGCCACGGCTTCGATGGTGCTCGTGTCGAGCTTTTTGATGAGCTCGATGCTCTCGTCGAGGAAAGTCTGGGTGAACGTCGCCATCGCTTTTCGAGACTCCATTTGGCCCACGAAGGCGGCCGCTAAGAGCCCTCGCGCGCGTTCGATTTCAAGTGATGATCGAGGGCAGAAAGCCCGTCGGGCGACCCGATCTCGAAGAACCTTACACCGGCCAGAGTGGCCCGCAAGCGCCTCGCCGCCGCGAGATCGTGCTGCACCACGGCGAGATCTGCAGCCGCGCCCGCGGGGACGTTCGCGATGACGTCGCGCCGCAGCGCGATGGCGCCGTAGTCGATGCAGTCGAAGGACGGATCGCGCGTGCCTTTCTCGTAGGCGAGCACCCACTCGCCGTCCGTGCGCACGTTCGAGGCGTCCCACTTTCCAGCGTTGCGGAAGACGCTCATCACGCCGTCGCAGTCGGTGTGCGCGTCGAGCGCGCGGAGCGGCTCGGCGTAGTCGAAGGGCAGGTAGCTGTCGCCGTAGGTGACGAGGAGCGTGGGGGCGAGGAGGCCGAGCGTGAAGGCGTTGCGGAGCGCCCCGGCGGTGCCGAGAAGCGTGGGCCCCTCGTCGGCGTACCGAACACGTAGACCGTGGCGCGCGCCGTCGCCCACGTGGTCGCGGAGCTGCTCGGCAAGGAAGGCGACGCAGAGGACGACGTCGTCGTAGCCGCAGGCGAGAAGCTTCTCGAGCTGCCAGTCGATGAAGGGGCGCCCCCCCACCTCGAGCATCGCCTTGGGAATCGTCAGAGTCTTCGGACGCATCCGCGTCGCGAGCCCACCAGCAAGGATGACGGCCTGCACCCGCGGGAGAGTACCACGGGGAGGGGGGGCTTTTGTGCCGAGAAGCGGGGGGCGTGAAGACGGACGCTTGACATGCGGAGCGGCGGGCTATAGGAACCGCGCTCTCGAATCTGGTCCCCGCGAGGGGGGCAGAAGCGGTGATGGGCCAATAGCTCAATTGGTAGAGCAGCGGACTCTTAATCCGTTGGCTGACGGTTCAAGTCCGTCTTGGCCCACTAGGTAGACGAAGTAGAGAGGGACGCGCCGCCGGGGAAACCTGGGGCGCGTTTTTTCGTTCGTCCTGATGGACGGTGGAGGGGCGCGACTGGTCGTTGCATCCGGTCTGCACCCGCCGATGCTCTTCGTGGCGCGCCCGGGGGCGAGCTGAGCCACTCTCTACGAACTTCCTTGTGCTCACGCCGCCCGCCCGCGCGCGTCCCTGGCCGGACTAAAACGAGGAACACCCTCTCGCAGTACTCGGCACTTCTAAATAGGCACGATCGAGCTCACGAGCGTTCGGCATCACGGGCTGGGTGTCGGCGCGATGGCCACATCGCGATGAGCCGACGAACACCTGGTGGTATCCGCGGCATCGTAGGCTCGCAAAGGCGTCGATGGCGCTTCGTCCTGCGGTTCCGTGTGAACTTAGGGGAGAGGGGTAAAAGTCCGCGGATTCGGGCGGGGTGAATCTAGGCCCCCGGCCGGCTCACCGCTTCGGCGTCGTGTGCAACGTAAAATGGTCCGGGCTCTTAACGCAGCCTCTGAGGGAGAGTGTCTCGTCGAGCGACGTACCCATCTCCTGCTTCGCGACGTCGCAGATTAGCCCGTGCGGCGGGTCGCACTTCTTGAAGTACGCCGTCGTGCTGTCGTACTGCGTGAGCGGCTGCCGAAAGCACCTCCGTACATTGGACAATGCGTCCTGAAGAGCCATAACGAAGGGTTCACGTCCGATGGCGAAGGGAGCTCTTCATGGGTACTGACGACTCGCGCAACGCCGATCGCCCCGTGCAGGCCCTAGGCCGTCGCTTGTTCATCGCGCTCACAGGTGGTTCCGCCGTTCTTACTGCGCTGCCCCTCGGCGCGGTGGGGTGCTCGCGGAAGAGCGAGCCTGCTCCCCTCGCCGTGCGCCCGGCAGACGCCTCGCGCGTACGCGTCGCCAGCGTTCCGACGGCCGTCGAAGGGAACCTTCTCCCAACGCTCCTCGCCGACTATGGAAAGCTTGCGGCGCATCGTGTTGAGCTCGTGTCGAGCACCGACCCGTACGCACTCGCGCGTTCCGGGGCGGTCGACCTCGCGATTTCGCACTACGGCCACCGTGAGGCGGAAGCGTTCGTGATGGACGGTTACGGCGAATGGCCTCGTACGCTCTTCAGCAATCAGATGGCGTTGCTTGGGCCCGCCAGCGACCCCGCGGGCATCCGCGGGCTTCAAGACGCGGGCGAAGCGTTTCGTCGCATCGCGGACACGCGGTCTCCGTTCGTCTTGAATGACATCGACGGCGTCCGCTACCTGACCGACATTCTGTGGAACTCCGCAGGGCGCCCTGAGCGGTCGGGGTGGCTCATCGACGCGGGACAGAAGAAGGGTGATGCCATCATGACGGCCGCGAGTCGCGGCGCGTACACGCTCTGGGGGCTTACGCCATTTCTCCGATTGAGCGCTCAGGTCGCGGGCAGGTTGGAGCCTCTGGTGCTTGGCGACCCGCTCCTTCAACGAATGCTCGTCTCGGTTGTCGTCAGGCCGAGCAAAACCGCGGGGGCAAACGACGCGGGCGCGACGGCCCTGCAGGCGTACTTGCTCGCCCCCTCCACGCAGGCG
>JANXMC010000413.1 GCA_025354825.1 Myxococcales bacterium | reverse complement strand
CTGACCCCGCGCCGATTCGCTGGCGCTTCACGACTGGCGACGCTCGGATCAAGCTCGCTCGCCTGTACCCATCGAGGCTCGGTTGACGAACTACTAGGTCTGGTTCTTCGACCGAGGGAAGCCAATCGATGTAGGGCGCCGCAGTGAGCGCCGCACGCATCGACGAGACATTTTGGTATCGGTCTGCGGGGTTACGGGCCATCGCCTTGCGCGCGATCGTACGGAGGCGCGATGGGATGTGAGACTTGAACGAGAAGTCCTTGTCCGGGGGCGCGCGCAGTCCCTTTTGGAGGCGAGCGAGGTTCGCCTCCATGTCATATGGATAGGGCAAGGCGCCGCTCAGGAGCTCGAATAGGATCACGCCGACGCCGAAGATGTCGTAGCTACGTCCTACGCGCGCGACGAGGTAGGTCTCGGGTGGGGTCGTCGGTTGCATGCTGCTGCGATAGGGCTCCGCTTCCCCGTTCGAATCGAGCTCGATGCAGGCACCCAAGTCTCCGACCCTCGCCCTGTCGTCATCCGTCAAGAAGACGTTGGGTGACTTCATGTCGCGGTGCAGAATGCCGTGCACATCGTGGAGCTCCCCTAGTCCGCGCAGGATCTGCTGGACGAGGCGCACCGACTCGCCGACGCTGAAGCGCCTTCTCCCTTTGAGAAGAGCCTCACAGATACTCCCGCGTTGGTAGTACGGCATGACGAGCTCGATGACCTTCATCGGCGGCTTGAACTCGGGAAGCACGGCGACGTCTAGAACCGGCACGAGGTTGTCGTGCGAGATCGTCTGAAGCAACGTTGCCTCGCGAAGGGCGAACGCCTCCTGCCCGAGGAGGTCGATGCGCTTTCCTACCTGCTTCGTCCCCGTAATCTTGTTGAGGTAGAGGTGAACCTCGGCGCCGCCGTTCGCCAGAGTCTTCAGCTCGTCGAAGGGTAGGACAAGTCTGTGGAGGAACTCGCGCTCGGTCATGCTCTCGCCTGTTTCTTCGTCTTCACGGCGCGTTTTCGCGTCCGCTTTGCCTTGGGAGCCGGCAGGTTTCCGGACGCAACGCCGACCGCAGCAAGAAGTGCCACGCACCGCTCGTTCCAGTGCGGTTCGTCACCCATCAAACCGGACGATGCCTTGAGGTGTGCGGCGGCTTGCTTGGGCACGCTGATCCCCTTTGGCGGACGGATGATGCCGGAGGCCTTCAGAGCGCCGTGGAGCTCGACGGACACGTAGCGGACCGACTCGGCCTGACACGCCAGGATGATTGCCGTCTCGAGCGATACGCGCCGGAAAGCCTCTGTGTACCCCCACCGATAGAGCAGGGGGTGGGCGACGGCCACGGCGAAGACATGGTAGCGGCGAACCTCGCTGCGGAAAGCATCCATGAACCCGCGAAGACTCGTGACCGTGTCCTCGGAATCGGAGACTGCGATGCACGAGGGCTCGATCGACAGCACTTGGTCGGGCGACTGGACGAGCGCGAGATATGCCGTGCCCTGCGTGATGTAGACGCCAAGGATGCGCTCGCTGTCTCGATCCTCCATCGCCATTTTGTCCTCATGCGCCCGTTGTCGCCATCTAAGGCTACACGCCCCGCAGGAGGGAGTCGCGCAGCAGCAGGAAGTCGCGCCCGGTAACAAATGATTCGCTTCCATCTCGGAGCAGCGAGCACCTTACCAAACGAACATTTCCCGTTCGGCGCTCCGAGCCACGTGGAAGTCGTCGACGTACACGTCGTAAAACAGCTTGAGCTTGACCGGCGCGGTGGGCTTCTTGTTGCCCGGCCACATCGCTGGATACGGGATGGCGAGTGCAGAAGCGGTGTTCAGGTCCAGAGTATTGGTCGCGACCGCAACACGCGGCCCGCCCGACGCCACGTTCCCCTTCACGTCGCGGTACTTCACGTTGTTGTATGGGATCGGCGCTCCGTCTTTGGTGAATCGCAGGACGATTTGATATTTGCGACCGGACGCGTTTTTCAGCGTGCCCGCAAACGACACCGCCATGTACGACTCGTTCTCCACCAAGATGTTGTGCATGACGGTGGGTGGTGACACCGTCGCCTCCGGGACGCCGGCTGGGGTTGGTGTCGGAGTCGGATTCGGCTTGGGGGTCGGAGTTGGAAGAGGTGACGGTCCAACGTTCGCGAAGTCGCGCGCGACGTACAGCTCGTCTACGACCTTCGAAAAGACGCTATAGCCGATCCACGCGTAGCCACCGTCGCCCCAGTTCTTCCCCCATGAATTGAGAATTCGGAAGGCCTGCCGGCCGTCGTCGTAGCCGACGACGACCATCGCGTGACGCCCGGTCGTGGGACCCGGCGGACCGTTGAAGACCGCACTGCCCTTGAGCGAGTCGAAAGCCTTGTCGAGTCGCATCGCGATGACGACGGGATCCTTCGCCGCAAGGTGCCCGCGGATCTCGGTTACGTCGTTCGCGACCTGTTTGTAGGACTGAATTCGGAAGCTCTTCGCTTGCGCCCGCACCGCGTCCGACGGCTGGCTCGTGCAGTCGGCGAAGGAATACGGGAAATCCTTGAGGCTAGACACTCCCTCAGTTGCGAGAGCCGCAAGGGCGCTGGGGATGGCCATGCCGGTGTTGCAGCCTCCCTGGTGGTGCTGGTTGTAGAGAAACGCTGGGCTGAAGACATGATCGTTGCCTGAGAGCCCCCACGCGCGTTTCCTGTTTTCGGAAAAGCTCTTCCATCCGTATGCGAGCGCCCAGCTCACACACGAGCTCTGCTGGCCCTGATCGCCCGGCGACGGAAACTCCGCGCTCATGTCGACGGAGAACGGAAGCGATTCCATCAAGGACGCTGGCGCTATGTTGATCGCGGCCAGCTCGGCGGGGGTGGCCGGCACGAGACCGTAGGCATGAGGCCCGGCGGCAACGACGGTCGTCGAGGCTGTCGTCGTCGAAGTTGTCGTTGGTGCGGTGGCCGTCGCGGTTGCGGTAGCCGTCGGAGTCGATGTCGGGGCCGCCGTCGGGAAGGGCAATGGCGGCAGAGCCGTCGGCCACTGCGTCGGAAACGGAGGCACTTGCGCGCGCGACGAGGGGGCTCGCGAGAACGCCGCTGCAAGCGACACCGACGTCACCGCCAAAACGAGCACCGCCCGACGGAGCCACCGTTGCTTCATGTCGCATTGCCTCCCAACGTCGCGCGCGACGTCCAACTGACGGTAACCCGCTGTGTCGATGTCCGCCAGGCCGCGCAGCGCGAGCCGTCGGACGCTTGGGCCGCCCGGGCGTTTCTCGTGCGGACAGGTATGCGATCCACCTATGACCCTGCGGGGCTAAGAAGCTTCGAGATCTGGAGGTCCGAGCGCCGGATCGCCACGCGACGCACGTAGAAAAACGGAGGAATTTGCTTGCCGGAAATGTGTTCGCCGGCCTCGGGACAATTCTTCCGAAGATTGCGGGATAAGAGCATCGAGGGCTCCTGGCCCTTGAACCAGCTTCTTCCTCGCTGCCAATTGGAGCGACCCCAACAACGAGCTCGTTCTCGAGCTCGGGAGCATCACCATGTCCAATCCCAACACCCCCGACACGTCCTCCTACTTCACCCGCGTCATCGGCAGCGACCCGCTGAAGAAGGGCCTCGCCGGCGCCGCCGCCGGCCTCCTCATCGCCCTCGTCAGCGAGGCGATCTGGCCCACCCGCTGACCGAGCTGATCGTCGATGCCGTTCTCTCCGTGTGGGAGCGGACGCGGCCTCGGCTCGATCTGCGCCTCGACTCGGCCCTCGACTGGCTCCGCGAATCGGCGCGGCCACCGCCTGGCGTGACGCTCCAATCTCGCGACGGCGAGCTCTTCACGGGCTTCGCCGTCCTCGACCGCAGCCGCGTCATTGTGCTGCTCGCCTTCCGCGAGCGAGGTCCGCCGCCGACGTCAGCGGCACCGCCATCGCCGACAACGTTCAACTCGCCGCGCGGGGACCAACGTCACGACGGCTCGTCGCTCTCCCTCTGGGACCACGAGCATCGCCATCGCTTCGACGACGGCTGACCGTCGTCTTCTCCATCACACCACCACCGAAGGCACTCGCGGCACGGGCTCTCCGTACTCCGGGTGCTTTCTTCGTTTCGAAAGGACCGAACCATGCGCATCAACGGCCGCCTCCTCCGTGCCTCCAACCTCCGCGAACGTCGCGTCCTCTTCGCTCTCGGCGTCGACCCGACGGTCGGCTTGCGGGTGCCGAGGAGCAGCAACCCCTACCACGCCGCGCGCTGCGTCCGCCGGCTCGCCCGGACCGACAACGACGACATGAACTTCCTCCGCTTGCTGATCGCCAAAGGTCGGCGGCCGGCGCTGCCGACATCGCCATCGACGCCGGTCCCCACCATCGTGTCCGAAGACGTCGTCGACGCCGCCCAATGACCGCGCACCCACCGGAGGAGTACGACATGCGCACGAACGAAGGGCTTGGCTGGCAGCTGCCGTCGCCGGGCTACGACACGCCGGAGACGAGCTTCGAGGCCGACGGTGGCTAGGAGCGCCCTCGTCGAGCTCGAGCGACTCCTCCGGCTCGACGACGGCGACGAGCACGCGGCCGGGCTACTTCGGGAGAAATCCGAGGAGCTCGGCGCCGTGCTCGGGCTCTCGCCGCAGCAGGTCGCCTCGATCGAGGGCGCAAACGACGTGGACGTGCCGCACCTGCGAGCGCGCGTACGGGCCGCCCGCCAACGCCCCCGGCTAGAGCGGCAGGGCCGGGACAAGACCACCGCCGACCAAGCTGCGGTGAGGATCGCGACCGATGCGGTGTGGACTGGCGACCACTTCGAGCTCCCAGCCGGACTCGTCCTTGGCGATCTCCTCGCCGACCGCACTTGTCGCACTGTCTCCTTCGAAGTCGAAGGGGAGTACGAGTTGCACTTCCCCCAAGTGCGATTGATCGAGGTTTCTCGGGCTCTCGTCGTCTTCGGGCGAGTGCGGTGCACGCTCACCGCGCAGCGACTCGGTTTCCACTGGAGGGAAGAGCGCGGGCAACTCCGCCTCTTCTCCCAACCAGTGCGGGAAGTGGACCGGAGTGCAGTGCGAGTCGTCGCGCTGCGACGCCGATCTCCGGGATGCAGTGCCGCGACCGTCGCACCGGCCCGCATGCTCCGCGCCCACCGCTGGATCGACTCTGTCGCCTGTGCCTTCGACGTCGTCGTCGCCTGACCGCGCGACGCGTCGCCATCGACACCTCTTCACCTCGGCGACCTCCGCGACGTTCATCGTCGGCGAGGTCGCCGCCTACGTCTCAAGGAGCATCATGAACCAGGCCTCCCTCTCCTCGCGCATCGAGGATCTGCCCCTGCCGCTCCGCATCGCCCCCGACATGGCGGCGAGGTGGCGCGACACCGAAGAGGACTTCGACGTCGCCGCCAGCTCCATCGTCGAGGCCCACGCCAGCGACGGCCGCGCCGAGGACGTCCCCGTCACGGACCTCCGCGATTGGGGCGTCGTGCCCTTCTCCGGCCGCTTTTCCTTGGCCCCGGTCGCACGCAACCGGACGCCGATCCCGCTCCGTTCGACGGCCTTCACCAACCTGGCTGCCAAGCTCGGGGCACCGGCGGAGTTCATCCGCGATCGTCTCCCGGCCCCGCTCCAGCTCGCGACGATGAACTACCTCCTCGCGACCGCCCGCGAGGATCTGCCAGCGACGCTGCGGATGCGGGGCGACCAAGTCACCGCCATCGTTTCCAGCCGCTACGCCCCCTTCGACGCCGTCAAGCTCCTCGACTCCGTGCGGACGATCTTGCGGCAGCAAGACCTTCTCCACGCCGTTCGGGCGCGTGCGACGGCAACGGGGCTAGTCGACGTCGTCCGGCTCGTCATCCCGAGCGAGATGAAGGCCGTGAAGGTCGGCGACGTCAGCGCCGTCGGCCTCGACATCTCCACGTCGAGCTTCGGTCGCTCGGCGCTGCACGTGCGTGGGCTCGTGTGGCGCCTCAAGTGCACCAACGGTCTCCGCGTCGCCAAGTCGAACGGCAGCATGTCGGTTCGCCACATCGGCGACCCCGGCCGGCTCCGCAACGCCCTCGCCGAGGCGATCCCGACCGCCATCGCTCGTGCTCGCGGGCTGATGGATGCGTGGCAGCGCGCCGTCGCCTTCATGGTCGAGGACGTCGAACGGCAGATCGACGCACTCCGTGACCTCTCGCTCCAGGAGCAGCGCCTGGTGAAGGACGAGGCGACGAAGGAGGCGGGGGCGACGTCCCTCCCCGCGTCTCTCGACCTCTACACCCTCACCAACGGCATCACCGCCGCGGCCCGCCAACTCGCTCCAGCCCGGCGACTCGAGGTCGAGGGACTCGCCGCCGAATTCCTCACGCGGAAGATTCGAGGTGCGTCGTGAAGAAGGACATCCTCTGCAAGCCGTTCTCGGCCGACCAAATCCGGCAGCGCCCCGGGCAGCACGGCAAGACGCTCAGCTACGTCGAGACCCACGCCGTCATCGCCCGCCTCAACGAGGGCTGCGACGCGTGGAGCTTCGAGATCGTCAAGCACGAGGTCCTCGCCGACGAGGTGATCGTCGTCGGCAAGCTCGTCGCCGACGGCGTGGTCAAGATGGCCTTCGGCGGTAGCAGCGTGACGAAGGACGCCTCCGGCCGGGAGGTGTCGCTCGCCG
>JANXMC010000378.1 GCA_025354825.1 Myxococcales bacterium | reverse complement strand
GCCCGCAGCGACTGCGTCGGGCGGACGGTCACGGGGTCGATGATCATCCCGCTCACGGTGCGCTTCACCTTTTCGACCTCGCGCGCCTGCAGCCCCGGCGGGAGGTTCTTGTGGATGATGCCGATGCCGCCCTCGCGAGCCATCGTGATCGCCGTGCGTGCCTCGGTCACGGAGTCCATCGCCGCGCTCAGGAGCGGGATGTTCAGCTCGATGCTTCTCGTGAGGCGGGCCTTGATGTCGACGTCCTTCGGAAGGACTTCGCTGTAGGCGGGGACGAGGAGCACGTCGTCAAAGGTGAGGGACTCGCGCAGGCGGTCTTCGAGCATTTGGATCTCCGGCTCACGAGCGAAGCGCTCGCGCACGCGCCCACTCGATAAAGGAGCGCAGGCGCGGAGTCTAGCCACGGGTACGGGCCGTCGCCACCGCGCAGCTCAGGCGACCGAACACGACAGAACACGACCGACCGTGAAAGAGAGCATGGTCTCGGAAATCCCAGCGGCGCTAAAATCGGGCGCGTGATGGTGAAGTCCATCCTCCCGGGGGGGGCCGACGTCGAGGATGCCGCGTCGCAACGCGTGCGGCTGCTTACGTTTGCCCAACGATTGACGGCGCTGGTCGTCGCGTTCGCGCTGTTTTACCTGGTTGCAGCGACCGTCATGGCGAACGCGCGCCTCGCCGTCACGGGCGTCGTAATCAGTCTCGACGTGCCGCTCCTCGTGTTCGCAATGTCGCGCGCGCGAAAGGGCGACCTCACGGTGGCGGCGGGGGTCGTCGGCTTCGGTATCCTCGGCGTCGCCGTGGGCGTCACGCTGCTCGTGCCGAAGGCGTACGCGTCGATGGTCCTCGCGACGATCATGGCGGTTGCCAGCGTGCTGCCCTACCTGCGGGCGGCGGCTCTGCGACGCTTCGTCGTCGTGAGCTTCGCGACGACGATCGCGATCACGACGATCGCGCACTTTTCGCCGCGCCCTGCGCTGTCGCCGGCCGTCGCGCTCACGACCGTCGTCGGCGCGACGAGCGCGGCGGCGTACTTGGTGCTCGTGCTCCTGTTTCAGTTCAGCACGCGGCTGCGGCACACCCTCGAGACGACGGTCGCCGCCAACCTCGCGCTCACGCGTGCGCGCGAGAGTGAGCGGCGCGTGAAAGAGCGCCTCGCCTTTCTCGCGCGATCGAGCGAAACGTTGGCGGCGTCCCTCGACTACGACGAGCTTGTCACGAAGGCCGCCGAGCTCGCCGTGCCGTTCCTCGCGGACCTCTGCATCGTCGACATCCTCGACGAGAGCGGCCGCGTGCAGCGCGTGACATCGCACCATCCGCCGGGCCTCAACGCCGACGCCCTTCGCGACCTCGAACGGCGCTGCCCCGCCGACTGGAATTCGAAGGACGTCTCGCGCATCCTCGGCACGGCGCGGCCCGTGCTCCTTGCGGAGATCTCGTCGTCCATCGCCGCGCTCGACATCCGCGCCGCGCGCCGCGACATCATGAGCGGTGGTCATGGCCCAAACGCCGCGGCCGACATCGCGGGCTCGCGGTCGTACCTCGCCGTGCCGCTCGTGGCGCGCGACCGCATCTTGGGCGTGTTCTTCTTCGGGCTCGCCGAGTCTGGGCGCGTTTACGACGAGAGCGACGTCTCCTTCGCCCACGAGCTTGCGCGCCGTGCGGCGACCGCGATTGAGAACGCGCGGCTGTATCGCGAGGCGCAGGACGCAAACCGACTGAAGGACGAGTTTCTCGCGACGTTGAGCCACGAGCTTCGAACGCCGCTTCAAGCCATTTTCGGCTGGTCCCACATCTTGCGCCGGCGCGCGCCCGACGCGGCGATGATCGAGAAAGGGCTCGCGATCGTGGAGCGGAGCGCGAGGGCGCAAGAGAAGCTCATCGACGATCTCCTCGACATCAGCCGCGTGATGGCGGGGAAAATCGTGCTCAAACCGACGCCCATCGCGCCCGGCGAGGTGTTGAAAGCGGCCGTCGAGGCGGTGCGCCCGATGGCGCAGGGGCGACGCATCGAGATCGACGCGAGCGCCGAAGAGGGGCTCGGGCCGGTGATGGCCGACGGCGACCGGCTGCAGCAGGTCGTCTGGAACTTGCTGACGAACGCGGTGAAGTTCACCCCCGCGGGCGGGCGCGTCGAAGCGCGCGCGCGGCGCCGCGGGCCGAACGTCGAGATTCGCGTGACCGACAACGGCGAGGGGATAAGCCCCGAGTTTTTGCCCTACGTCTTCGACCGCTTTCGGCAGGCCGACAGCTCGTCGACGCGGCGTCACGGCGGCCTCGGGATCGGGCTGGCGATCGTGCGGCAGCTCGTCGAGCTTCACGGCGGAAGCGTCGTCGCAGAGAGCGACGGACACGGGGCCGGGACGACGCTTCGCGTGCTCTTGCCGATGCCCGAGTCGCTCGCATCGGAGGTGACGCTGCCCGAGTCGAGCGGACGTCATCGCGCCGCGGGTGCCGCCGAGCGGCTGCGCGGGCTCCGCGTTCTGGTGGTCGACGACGAGGCCGACACGCGGGAGCTTTTGTTGGTTCTCCTGACGGGCGAAGGCGCCGAGGTGCGCGTCGCCGCCTCGGCCGCCGAGGGGCTCGCACGTATCGAGGAGGAGCCGCCGAATCTCCTCGTGAGCGACATCGGCATTCCGGGGGAGGATGGATATGCGTTTCTCGCGAAAGCTCGCGCGATCACGCACGCGCGCCGCGTCTGGATGCCGGCGATCGCTGTCACGGCCTACGCCGGTGCCGACAACGTCGCCCGCGCGCTTCGCGGCGGTTTTCAGATTCACATGACGAAACCCGTGCACCCGCAGGAGCTGCTGGACGCCGTGGCGCGTCTCGCAAACCGTCGACCTATTCCCATTCGGGAGGCATCGCCCGTGCAGCACATTTCTGGACGCACGATGGGCTCGCTCTAGGCTGCGATGGCCCTCGCCGCGGCGGCGCCGCGCGACGGGACCGTTGCCGCTGCGGTCGCTGATGCTGCGGCGAGCACGCGCTAGATCGAACCGCACCCCACGCCCGTATTTCGCGGAGACGGCCACGACGGCCGCTCTTCGCGAAGGAGCGAACGTGAAAAACGGTGCGCGCAAGCCTCTGGGCTCGGCTTCGAGCTCGCATTCCCCAAATGACGCGGTCGACAGCTACTTCCGCGCGATGGGCCGCACGCCGCTGCTCGACCGCGACGGTGAGGTCGCCCTCGCGAAACGGATCGAGGAGGGCGAGCGGGCGGCCGCGATGGCGCTCGCAGACTGCCCGCGTGCTCTCCGTGCGATCGCCGCCGTCGTGCGGGACCTCGCGCCTACGGACGACGTCGGCGAGGCCTACGGAGACGGCGCCTTCGCGCGCTTCGAGTCGCTCGTGCGCAAGCGACGGCCGCACAGCCGCGATGCGCGTGATGCGATCGCGTCGGCCATCGTCGCGCTCAAGCTCGGGACGCACGCGAAGGCGCGAGTCACGCTCGCCCTTCGCGTGGCGCGCGCTGGAGGCGATGCGTCGCTCGCGCCGGTGCTCGATGCGGTCGCGCGCGGCGAACGGGCGTCGGCGCGGGCGAAGCGCGAGCTCGTGAGCGCGAACCTGCGCCTCGTCGCGGGGCTCGCGAAGAAGTACTGCGGGCGCGGCCTGCAGCTGCTGGACCTCGTGCAAGAGGGGAACATCGGCTTGATGCGCGCGGCCGAGAAGTTCGACTACACGCTCGGCTTCAAGTTCAGCACCTATGCGATGTGGTGGATTCGCCAGGCGATGCACCGCGCGCTGTCGGATCAATCGCGGACGATCCGCGTGCCGGCCCATCTCGCCGAAGTTCTCCAGCGCGTTACCCGCGCGAGCCGCGCCCTCGCCGAGAAGAACGGGCGCGAGCCGACCGATACCGAGCTCGCCGCAACCCTCGGCATCGCCGCCGACAGGGTTCGCGGCCTCCTCGACGCGGCGCGTGAGCCCCTTAGCCTCGACGCGCCCGCACGCGACGACGGTGTGGCGTGCCTCGCGGACAACCTCTCGGACGCGGAGTCGGTTTCGCCTGCGGAGAGCCTCGCCCTCTCCCGCGTGCACGACGAGACACGGAAGCTTTTCAAGTTCCTCACGCCCCGCGAAGAGAAAGTGATTCGAATGCGCTTCGGCATCGACGACCCGGGCGAGCACACGCTCGCGGAGGTCGGCGTGACGCTTTCGCTGACGCGCGAACGGGTGCGGCAAATCGAGGCGCAGGCGCTCAAAAAGCTGCGGCTTCCAAGCCGCATGCGCGGCCTTGAGTCGTATCTCGAAATCGAAGCTCGAAGCGCGCGCGGTTGATGCGACGGCGCGCCCAGAATCACGCCCGATCGCACGCGTTCCAGCATCGCGTGATCGCGGCACATGGTGGCGCGAGGCCGCGAACACGCGGTCACGGCGTCGAGGGTGAGACCCCGCGAAAAGGCCGAAATCGAGGGGCGTCACGAAACGGCAACTCATGGCCCGAGCGCTGCATAAGGGAAACGCGGAGGTCATCGCGATATGCAGCACGGACGCGCGGACGGAGATTCGGTCGGGATGATCGACGCACTGCTCTCGCTCTTCTTGGCCCCGTTCGCCGTCACGTCGGCGCAGGCCGCGGGCGCGTACGCGATGCCGTCGATGCCGCACGCGCCCGCGCATGCACCGTCGTCAGGCGTCATCAAGCTCACGGTCACCGAGCCGCGCATCGCGTTCGCCGATGTGCCGCGACGCATTCTAGCGCCCATCGTCTGCTCGCCCGCAGGCCTTCGCATGTTCGCGCCGCCCGATCGCCGCGACGCCCGCGTGAAGAGCATCGCGCTCTATTCGGATGCTCCGCTGCCGCTTGGCGAGCGCGTCGAGCTCGAGGTCTTCGTGAACGGCGCCGAGGGCGATCGCGCACGCATGACGGCGAAGGTTGTCCGCGTGGATACGCTTGCCAAAGGGCGGCCCGCGCACTTCGACATCGTCTTCGAAGTGACGCGTATCGACGCGCGCGCCGCCGACGCGGTCGTCGGTCTCCTCGCCTGAATCGCGCGCGACGCGAGGCGCCTGCACCAACGAGCGCGCGCTACTGACGCGAATCGGGCGCGACTTCGTACATCAAGAGCACGCGATCGAAGACAACCATCTCGATGCGCTCGACATCGGCGTCGGAGAGGCCGTCGAACGTGAGCGACACGCGAACGTGAACCTTCTCGCGGCGCGTGCGCATTACCCGCGCGATCCCCCGCAGCGTTTCGCCGGCGGGCAAGTGCAGGTGGTAGCCGACCGGCTCGCCCATCGGGAGATCGTCGGTGAGCATCACGGCGAAGCCGCCCGTCGAGACGTCCGACGTCGAGCCGCGCGACCACGCGCCGCTCAAATGAAGATCGACGTAGAGCGCGCAGCTTACGCGGAGCGCGCGGCGCGGCGTCTCCCCCGGCCGAAGGTTCATTCGCTGCGACGCGAGGAGCGTGCGAGCGAGCTCCTCGCGCGCCGCCTCGTAGGCGTGCCGATCGCTTGGCCCCAGAGTCCCCGCCCGCGCCATCATGTGGAGCGCGCGAAACTGCGCGATCCGTCCCGAAAAGGACATCTCCGAAGCATACGCAGAAGGAGCGCCCGCGAATCGCGATTTGCGATTTACGTTTCGCGAATCGCGGGTGGGTGCCGCACGCCTAACGACGCGCGTCCGCGCTCGCATCGCGGGCGCGGACGCGCACGGGTGCTGATAGCTTGACCGAATGCGGCGTGGGATCGCTCCTCGTTCGGTGCCTCGTTCGATCAACGCATCGCGCATCGCGCTCGCCGGCGGCGCGCTCGTCGCGGCGGCGTGCACCCTCGCGTGCCGACCCGCAGCGCGCGCGGTCGACGACGGCGGAGCGGCCGACGCCGCGTCCGGCGATTCCGCAGCGGTGTCGGCGCTCGTGCCGGTGAGCATCATGCCCTCGCCCTCGCCCGCCGCGCTGCGCGAAGGCGGCGTCGCTACCGCGCTCGTGGACGCGGCGGTCGCGAGCGTCGCGGACGGAATCGCGCACGTGGAGCTCGTCGGCCTCGCGGGACCGCACGATCCGACGGGCGTCACGTTCCCCGACGGCGTCGGTCGCGAAATCGAGCGCCTCGCGCCCGCATTCCGCGCCTGCTACGCCCATGGCCTCGCGCGCGATGCGAAGCAGGGCGGCACGTCGATCGTCACGGTGACGGTGAGCCAAGACGGCCGCGTGCTCAAAGCGAGCCTCACGCCCGACGGGCTGACCGAGGACGTTCTCGCGTGCGTCACGGTGAAGCTGAAAGCGGCGACGTTCGACCCCGTCATCGGTGACGCACGCACGCTCTCGTTTCAGGTGACGTTCACGCCGCCGCGCTGAGCGTTGCGGCGCGCGCCTCGCGTTCTCCCGTGCGATTAGCGGTGCGGCGTCGCGGGCGGCTTCGACTGCGCGCCGCGCGGGGTCGGCGTGGGCGAGAGAGGCGCGCCAGGCGCTTCGGGGGGCGAAGGCGGCGCGACCGGCGTGAGCCGCGGGATGTGTGGCATCGGCGTGGCGTGGGGCGCGGGCGCGCTGTGAACGCGAGGAGGTTCGTCCCCAGCGCCGTTATCGTCGTCGTCCATCGGCGCTTCGGGCGCCATCGCCCCCGCGTCGCCCAGTGCAGGCGCGCGCACGACGGCGCTGCTCGCTTCCGCGCAACCGAGCGCGCGCGCATGCTTTCGCGCCACGTCGGCCGTGAGCGAGCGCGGCTTCGCCGACCCCCATCGCGCGAGGACGTTCGCGTAGGCGTTGCACGCGCCGACCCTATCGCCCACGGACTCGAGGACCTGCGCGAGGTGGGTGTACCCTTGCAACGTCGAGGTGGGCGCGGTGAGGGCGTCGCACGAGCTCGCGCCGCGCTGCAAAAGCGGGAGCGCATCGGTGTCGCGCCCTGCGAGCACGTAGACGTATCCCACCGCCGCACTTACGCCGGGGTCGAGCATCAGGTCTTCGTGCGGGTCGAACGCGGCTTTCGCATCGAGGACCGCGCGTGCATCGGCTGCGGTCTCCGCCGTCTGCACGAGACCGCCGAACCAGATTTCGCCGTGGGCCGGGCGCGGCGCGCGCGCCTTCCAGAGCTCGATCCACGCGCTGCGCTGCTGGATTTCCCGCTCGCGCGTGATGCGACCGCCACGCCGCTCGGCGTGAAGAAAGCCTGGCGTCGGATCGGACAGCGGGCTCAGGCCGGTGCGCGGGACCCATGCCTCGCGCCTTCGGAGGAACGCCTCGGCAACATCAGCCGCGAGCTGATCGCGCCCCGTCTCTTGGTAAATACGCACGAGGAGCTGCGCGGGGCGCGCGTGGGCATCTTCGTTCGCGTCGCCCGCGACGACCCTCTGCGCCTCGATGGCGCTCGCCTCCGCGCCGACGAAATCGCCGAGCAGCATCGCGAGGCGTGCTTTGTCGAGGAGGCTCTCCCGAGCGCGGTCTGCCGCGGGGACGCGGGCCCACTTCTGCTCGAGGGCCTCTTCGATCGTCTCACGGGAACGGCCGATGGCGGCGAGGCTCCGCGCAAGCTCGCTGTAGGCCGCCGCCGATTGCGGATCCTTCGCGATCAACCGTCGCGCGTCGGGCTCGATCTTCGCGCACTCGCCCAGCACCGCGCGCGCCATCATCCGCTCGTACAGGCAGTCGTTCGACGCGGGCGACGAGGCGAGGCACTTGTCGAGGGCGACGAGCGCCTCTTTTGGGCGCGCGAGGCGCATCAGCGCGCGCGCCTTCGTCTGCCACGCGTCGGCGTACTTTGGATCGAGCTCGAGAACCTTGATGCTCGACGCGAGGGTCTCTTCGGCTGTGCGCCCGATGCTCGTCCCGTGCTGCAAGAGAAGCTCGGCGTCGCCCGGAAAGCGCGCGACGGCTTCGGCGAGGCGCGCGACGTGGGCCTCGCGATCGGGCACGTCTCGTTGAAGCAGCGGCTCCATCGCCTCGAGCAGAAGTCGGTCGCGCTCACCGAGCTGATGGCGCAGCTGCATCGCGCGCTGAAACTCTTCGCGCACGTCCGTCGCCGCGGCCATCCCGTCGCTCGTCATGGCGAGGCGAAGGTGCGCCGCCGCCATGTTCGGATCGAGCTGCGCCGCCCTTCGAAAGTTCGCGCGCGCCACGTCCCACGCCGCGTCGCGCAGCGCTTGAAGCCCCGCGCGGTAGGCCGCGATCGCCTCGGGGCTCGCGCTCGTGGGCAGCTCGAGCTCGGTCACGGCGGTGGGCTTCGGCCCGGCCGGCGCCGTCGCGACAGGCGGGCGCGGGAGCGCTTTTCGTGCAGGCGACGCGACGACGACGACCCCCGCGAGGAGCGACACGAGGGCGATGATGGCAGGCACACGCCACGTCGCGCTCGGCGCGGGCTCGCCGCGGCCGTTCGCGTTGCCGGGTCGCGCCGAAAATCGTGGCTCGGACGACGACCGATCGCGCGTGGTCGCGTCGGGCATGCTCGTCCGCCTGCCGGTGACGGGGAAGCCGCCGTCGATGGCATCGAGCGCGTCGAGGAGCGCTTCGCAGTTGTTGAACCGCGCGGCCGGGCTCTTTTGAAGACACCGCACGACCAGCGCGTCGAGGGCCGCCGGTACAGCGGAGGCGAGCTCCGACGGCATCGGCGCGGGGTCGCGGCTGATCGCGACGGCGAGCGCCATCGCCGTGTCCCCCTGAAACGGCCGGCGCCCCGTGAGAAGCTCGAACATGACGACGCCGAGGCTGAAGACGTCGGTGCGCGGATCGCTCGGCTCGCCGGCGACCTGCTCGGGCGACATGTACGCCGGCGTTCCGATGATGCGCCCCTCTTGGGTCATCACGGACGTGAGCGTGGTGCTCGACGGACCGTCGCCGTCGTCGTCTTCGTCGGCGATGTCTTTGAGCTTCGCGAGGCCGAAATCGAGCACCTTTACGTGCCCGTCCGGCGTCACCATCACGTTGTCGGGCGTGAGATCACGGTGCACGAGGCCGACGCTATGGGCCTTCGAAAGCGCCCGGGCGACGCCGCGCGCGATGGCGCACGCCTCGAACGGATCGACCGGGCCGTTCGCGATCATCTCGCGGAGCGTTCGCCCTTCGACGAGCTCGAGGGCGATGAAGGAGACCCCTTCCGACTCGTAGACTTCGTAGACGGTCGCGATGTTCGGATGAGAGACGGCGGCCGACGAACGCGCCTCGCGAAGAAGACGCCTTCGACGGAGCGGCGACGCGCCGACCCCCGTGAGCACTTTGATCGCGACCGGCCGGCGC
>JANXMC010000369.1 GCA_025354825.1 Myxococcales bacterium | reverse complement strand
TTCCGCGGAGCGGGTAGCCCCGGTTGCTGCTCGGCCCGCCGGAGAAAAAGCCGCGGAAGAACATGACCTGTAGGTCACGCACGTAGGGCGTTTGGTCGTACTGCTCGCCCAAGTGGGCTTGGTACTCGTCCCCGTAGTTCTGGGGAAAGACGAAGCCCACGGTCGCACGCGCCGCAATCGTCACGCGTCGACTGACGGGGACGTAGCCGCGAAGCTCGGGCTGAATGCGAAAGTCGCGCGCCGAGCCGCCGAGGCCCGCAAATTGGCTATCGATGCTCGCAAAGATGCCTTTTCGCGGATGGATCTTGTCGTCGCGAAAGTCGAACGCCGTCACCAAATCAAGATAGGAAATGAGAATAAAACTAAGGTTGTTGGTGTCGGGCTTGCCTACATAATAAAAAGGCAAGTTCGCTTGAAGGTTGTACGAGGGGTTGACGAGCAACTTCCAAAATGTGCGCTCGAGGCCGAAGGAAGCAATCCCCTCGTGATAGCCAGGCACCGCCGGCTGCTTCACCCCAAAAAGAAGCGGATAGACGTTGTATTCGAAGCGGATCGTGCCCGCCGTTCGAGCTTCGAGGAAGCCCGGTTGGTGGAGGAGCGCGCGAAAACGGCTTTCGGGCAGGAACGCGGTGGGAGGAACGATGTCATTCAACCGCGTTGGAAAGAAGACGACGCCCGGCTTCCAACGAAGTTGCAAGTTGCGCATGCCGCCGAGGAAGTTTTTCGACTCCCATGAACCAATGCCGTGCAAATCGGTTTTGATCGCGTCGAACTCGAAACCGACGCCAAGCTGCACATTGTGAAGCGGCGCGGGCTCGAGCTTCACCACCACGGGGACGATATGGTCGGCGGGCGGCGGGTCTGTGATCTCCGGTTCGACGCTCGCTGAGCTGAAGACCGACAAATCGAGCACGGCCTGCTGCGCGTCGGCCAGCGTCTGCGTCGAGAACGGCTCGCCCTCCTTCAGCGCGAGGGCGCGCGTCACCGGGGCTTCGGGCAGGTTGCCGAGGCCTTCGATGCGCACTTTGCCGAGGCGCGCCGGCTGGTCCGGCGTCACCTGAAAGGCCGCGTCGGCGTAGCGGCCCGGGAGGTTCACGTTGCTGTTTCGCGCGACCTTCGCATACGCATATCCGCGGTCCGTCAACGCGCGCTTGAGCGCCGCTTCGGCCTTGGCGAACGGCTCCTCCTCGAAGCGCTCTCCCTTTTGGAGCTGCTTCAGAACAGCGTCGGCCGCGGCCTTTTTCACCGGCTCGGGCAGCGCCTCGATTCCGTGGATATCGATGTTCCGGGTGAGAACGGGCGGCCCTTCTTCGACGATGATGTAGATCGAAACGTGGTTCGAGCCGCTCTTGATCACGCGACCGACGCGGGCGTGCGTCTCGTAGAAGCCGCGCGCGCGGTAGTAGCGCTCGATCCGCTCCAAGTCCTGCCGAAGCGAGAAGCGGTCGTAGATCTCGTAGTCGTCTAAGAACCCCTGCCAAACGAGGAATTTGCCGCTCTTGGTCGTCGCGATTTTTTCGAGAACGTCCGACTCCTCGACCTCGTTCGTTCCGAGGATGGCGACGCTGTCGATGGCCGAGCGCCCCGCCGGAATCGACGAGCATGCGACGCTGCCGAGGGCGGCCGCCGCGATGACCGCCGTGTGGAGGGGCGTGGCCCACGAGGCGAGCACGTGCCTCGCAGAGGGTCGGCGGCTCGGTTCGGGGATCGCGACGTTCATCATAGGCAGGTCGTTGAAGATCCTCGCCAATGCACTTGCCGTTCCTACGCCGCGATCGGGCGCGCTTCGTGTGGGGGCTGCGGGGCGGCGCCGCCAACGCGCCACATGAGGCAAGTTCGCTCAGCCATTCGCGTTCCGCGGAGCTGCATTCGCGCGAAAGCCGCTCGGCGCGCTGCGTGCTCTAGCGCGCCACGTGGGTAGCTTTCGTCCTTTGGCCTTCGCATTCGTATTCCCCATTTCCGCGGCATGCGGTGGCAGCGTCCCCTCGCCGCCCATCGCGCCGCAACCGACGTCGGCGTATGAAGAGGTTCCCTCCATGCCGCCCGCGGGGCGCGTCGAGATCCTTCCGCAAAAGCCCGAGGCCGCGGGGCGCGTCGTCTGGGTAGACGGGGGCTGGCTCGGCGTGCAGCGCGGTCGTTGGGTCTGGCAGACGGGCGGCTGGGTGGTGGCGCCCGAAGGGGCGACGTACTCGCCGTGGACGGCGACGCGTCGAAAGGACGACGGGCGCATTTTCTTCGCGGCTGCCGCGTGGCGCGCGAAAGACGGAAGCCCCATCGCGGCGCCTCCGTTCGTCGCAAAGGCGCTTCACGGCGAGCCGTCGAAGGTCACGACCGTGGCGGATGACGAGGCCCCGCGCGCGGTGCCCATCGGCGATGGAGGTGCGCGCACCAAAGACCCCGAGCCGCTGCCCGCGCCTCTCATCGCCGACGCGGGCCCGCCCGCGCCGCCGTCCCTCGATCCGAATACGCCGCTTCCGTCGGGCGCGGCATCCGACGCGGGCACACACGATTAGCGGCGTGACGCGGCCGCCGTTCCGGCGCCGCAATTCATGAATATTTGTGAAGGCGGGTCGGCGAAAACTACGGTCCTAGCCGAACATTTGCGAGACGCGTTCTCGGGAAAGCCTACGCACGGATACGCGGTATACCGTTGTCTCCATTGTCGAAGTCGGCAATCGCGCTATTGGAGTTAGACGGAACGCCAATGACATTTTCACTCATCGCTCTTCGTAAGTCCGCCCTCATTGCCAGTTTCGCCTGGGGCGCGCTCACGTGCGGTGTCATCGCGTGCGGGGGCTCGTCGAGCATCGATGGGCCGGGCGAGACCGCGGGCGATGCGGGCACCGCCAACGCGTCGCCCACGGGCTCGGGAGGCGGCGACGACGCTTCCATCTCCGCCGTCGACGCGGGGACGAGCACGCCCATCGACGGCGGTTCCGCGGTGGACGCGGGCAGGCGTCCGCCGTCGCAGACGATAGACGCGTCGCTCCCCCCCGACCCGAACGACGGCACGCCAACGCCGGCCGCCTGCACCACCGCACGGGGCCACGGCACGAGTGGCGCCTACGGCCGCATCGATGGCTTCCTCTCGTCGATTCGCTGCGGGAAAATCGACGATCACCTGCATCTTCAGGTTCGAATGAACGGCGAGATCTACGACATCGCCGTCAACCTCGACACGCTCTACGCCGAGCGCGATGCGCCGATGCCCGCCGCGACCGGGGCGTGGGCCGAGGGGTGGCACACCACGGGGATTGCCCTCGACTACCCCACGGCCTTTGGCGTTCACGCGGCAGACTTCACGTTGCCGCCGTCGATGCCCGAGCTCGCGCTCATGCTTCAGCAAGAGCTCGTGAACGCGAACCACATTTCGATTTACGCGCAGGGGTACGACTCGATGGACGGCGCCCACGACATCCATCGGCGCGGCAAGAACATCGACGGCGCCATCGTCATTCATCCGCTCGCGGACGTTCCTCACGTCGTGCTCTTCCGCTTCTCGACCGACTCTTTTTAAGCGCGCTCACTTTTCGCACACGCGGACCTATCGAAGTCGCGCGAAGCGTTTCGCGATCGCGGTATCGTGCGCACCCATGCCTTCGCCTGCCTCGACGCGCCTCGCGCTTGCGTTCTTCGCAGGTGCGATGGGGCTCGCCTCAGAAGCCGTAGCCCACGCCGCACCGCCCCTGCCCGAGCCAGGTGTTCCTCAAGAGCACCCCCTCGACGACGCCCGCGCGCCGACGAAGGCTGACTCGAAGGGCGACGGCGAGCCAAAGCCCACGGGCCCCTTCGCGCCCCCTGCAAGCCTCGACACGAACCCGGTCGACCTACTGCCGCGCGACACGATCTACCCGCCGATTAGTGGGAAGCACGGCGAGCTGATTCGCTGGCGCCCCGAGTGGTCGCGCTTCTCCACGGCCGACTGGATCATCACAGGCACCGCGGCGGCGATCACCATCGGCACGGCGATCATCCCGCCGATGAAGAAGCACGCGTACGGCGGCGTGCTGTTCGACGAGTCTGCGCGCAACGCCCTTCGACTGCCGACGACCGAAGGGCGCTACGCCGCGCGCGATTCGAGCGACGTGCTCCTGAGCCTCGAAGCCACCTGGCCGTTCTTCGTCGACGCCGTGATCACGACCTGGTGGTACAGGCAGAGCTCGGACGCCGCCACGCAGATGGCCCTCGTTGACGGCGAAGCGCTCTCCATCGTGACGGCTATACAGGGCGTGACCAACACGTTCGCCAGCCGCGAGCGCCCTTACGGCCGCATCTGCGGCACCGCGGAGCAGCCCGGCTCCACAATCGATTGCGAAGGCAACGTCCGCTACCGCAGCTTCTTCAGCGGACACACGGCCTTCTCGTTCATGGGCGCGTCGCTCATCTGCGTTCACCACATGAAGCTCGGACTCCTGGGCGACCCCGGCGATACCATCGCGTGTGTCACCGCCTATGCGGGCGCCGCGGCCACGGGCGCGTTTCGCGTGATGGGCGACATGCACTACGTCACCGACGTTCTCGTGGGCGCGGGCGTCGGCACCCTCGTAGGTCTCGGCGTTCCGCTCTTACACTATCGGCGCGTGAACCTCGCTCCTGGCGACAAGAGCGCGGTCGACGTCCATGTCGTGCCGCACGGCGCCGGCCTTGGGCTCGCGGGGACGTTTTGAGCGCGCTCGTCCCGAGCCGCAGCCTCACGACGACGCTCGCCAACGGAGCGCTCGCAGCTACGGCGCTCGTTGCTATCACCGCCTTCGCCACCCCTGCGTTTGCGCAGGCGTCGCCCGAAACCGGGCCGATGACGGACACGCCGTTGCCGCCCGACGAGAAGCCTTCGTCCCCCAGCGCACGCGCGGCCGATGCCGCGGCCACCGCGGATCCAAATGCGAACACCGACGACCTCGTCGACCTCTCGATGCGACGCTCGTGGAACGAGGGGCGAACGCGCGCGTTCGTCGCCACGACGCTCGACGTGGGGTGGACCTACCTCCGCCCGCGCGCGTCGGTCGGTTACGGAAAGCCGTTCGGAACGTGGATCGGATTCGACGTGAATCCGATTATCTCCGGCGCCGGTATCGGCGCGTATGCCGGGTTGCGTATTGCTCTCCCACGCCTCGATATCCGAGTAGGCCCGCGCTACTACTTTTCCTTCAATCGTCGGTATTTGAATCCGCGAGGCAGCTACAACAATCTCGATCTCGACTCGAGCCTCGGCGGCGCCGCGCGCATCCTCACGTACGAAGCGGAGGCCGAGGCGTCCGCCCCCTTCGGGCCGGGCGATCTCGTGGGGCTCGCAAGCGTCTCCTACGTGACGAACGTGCCGGACGGGCAGTATGTCTTCGAAGAGAGCCTCCGAATGATCGTGGCGCCGCCCCTCGTGTGGAGGGCACGTGTCGGTTACGTCATCCGCTTCGGCTCCTTCCGGCAGCACAGCTTGGGGCTCGTCGCCGACTTCGTGGACGTACCGAAACGCGACGACTCGAAGACCATGCGCCTCGGCCCGGTCGTTCGCGTCGTGCTCAGTCGCCGCGTCGAGATTCGTGGGAGCTTCGTCGCTACGGTCGTCAGCCCCGACCACATCGGTCTCGTCGGCGGCGACTTCACGGAGCTCGGCTTCCGCTACCGGTGGGCTACCGAGTAGACGCAAGACGCACGCAACCGTCGTTGCGGCCCACACGCGCGGCAATGTCGGTCGCCGTCTGTCCCGCTGCCGCGCGCGAGCTCGAAGCTCACGAGTTCAGTCCACGCCTCGCGAGAGGCGCGTACACTCTGAGATCTCGATGCGGGCGACAACGCGCCGAGGGCGATCGAAATGATCAAGGTGCTTTCCGATGCGTGAGGTCTCGAATCAGTCGGCGGGGTTCCTCCTGGGGGCGTGCGAGCGCCTCGGCGTGAGCTACGCGGACATCTCGGAGGGCATCGTCGGCGCCGAGAAGCTTCTGATTGCAGGCGAGCGGATCGATTGGGACGGCTTCGCGGAGCTCATCGACAGCTTCCTCGCGGTGGGCGGCACGTTGGCGATGCTCGAAGAGGCGGGCGAGCGCGCCGTCGAAG
>JANXMC010000368.1 GCA_025354825.1 Myxococcales bacterium | reverse complement strand
CATCAGGCGCTCGTCCATGACCGGCCCGAGGGCGAGAAACTTCCGACGAATCGAGTCCACGTTCTCCATCGAAGCGTGGAACGAGGCGGGCCATCCGAAAATTCATTCTTCCGGGCGATTATTTCCGCGCGGCGCCTAAGCAGACTTACGACGATACGCGCGAAGAAACGATGTCGGGATTCTACCACCAAGAAATCGAGTCTGGCCTCCTACAAAACGTCACCGGCATTCTCGAGCAGAACGTCCAAGGTGGGCCGATGATGCAGACGGTGCGAGGGCGGTGGATTCAGAAGGCCCGCGGCGAGCTCAAGCAAAGCGTCAGCGACGACATGTCTCTCAGCGTCGACGGAGCACTCACGCAGACTGTCGGAAAGGACTTCAACCTCACCGTCGAGGGTGATTTCAATCAGGAAATCAATCAGAATCACAAGTGGATCGGGTACGCGAACGTCGAATCCCAGACGTTCGGTTTCAACAACACGACGTTCCTTGGCGAGAGCATGTCGCTCGCAGTCGGCGTAGCCATGTCAGTCTTCGGCGGTCTCCGAACCGACATCAGTAACTCGCTGTCGGTCAGCATCGGTCTCATCGTGCGGCAGGTCGCCGAGGTAACGAGCTCCTCGTCCACGATAGCGATGCAGGACTGCAAGGTGTCGCTGACCAAATCAGACTTCTTCAAAGCTGAAGGCGGGGCCAAGATCGAGAGCCAAAGTCAATTGGCGGTGTACAAGGGGCCATTCGGGCTCTGGCAGCGGGACATGACGATATTCAAGTGAGGTTCTTGTCGATGGCAACCGACGACCCCGATCAGCAAGTACGTGTTCCGAGCGATGGCTGCGTTTCGTGTGGCTCGAATCGGCGAGCGTGGTTTCCAAGTGTTGCGGCGCGCATGTCGCAAGCAGACCGTGTCAGAAGTCAGTGTGACGTCGAGATGCAGCTCTTGGTCTGCATTCATTGCAAACATATCGAGTTTTACGCATACGACTTAGCCAAAATGTTCCGGACGCTCCCGTGGAAGCAACTGCCTTAAGAGCAGACACACCGCATGCCCCGTATTCTGAAACCACTCCGACTATCGACGTTGCATCGCGTCCTCACGCTCAACGGAAAACCGTATTTGGTCGTCGTCACTTTGGCTGCGGTCCCGTTCGATCTCGGCGCCCGAATCATCCCTGAGGCGGCGCTGTGGAAGCTGGTGGGAGACGCGCTCGGCGCGACGCCGCTCGACGAGTGTCTACCCAAGTCTCGCGCCGAGGTGTTGGTCTCGGGATTTTGCTTTCCGCCAGGCGGATCACACACCGCATCGTACTGCCGCATGCGCGCTGGCGATCTCGACAAGACCGTGGCGGTGGTGGGTGAACGCTTCTGGAACGACGGCGTGCCGAGCGCGCCTCAGCCATTCGCATCCATGCCGATGACTTGGGACCGAGCCTTCGGCGGTAGTGGCTTTTCGGCGAATCTCATCGGGCGCGGCCTCGACATGGTCGATGGCGTGCGACCTCTGGCGAACCTCGAGCTTCCGGCGTCGCTCGTCACTTCGCCGCACCAACGCCCCGTGCCTGCCGGCTTCATGCCGATCGATGCGAGCTGGAGCCCGCGCGCGGAACGGCTCGGCACCTACGACGGCCGCTGGTTGCGCGAGAGCTTTCCGGGCTACGCATCGGATCTCGATCCGGCGTTCTTCAATGCTGCACCCGCCGATCAGCAACGGGCGCATGCTTTTGCCGGCGGCGAATCGTTCGCGTTCGAGAACATGCATCCGACGAAGCCGCTCGTGGAGGGCATCATTCCGCGATTCGCCGCACGAACCCTTCTTCAGCGCGTCGGCGTTCCCGATTGGGAAGAAGTCACGATGCGGCTGGACACGCTCTGGTTCTTTCCGCACGTCGAGCGTGCGCTCCTCGTCTTCCGCGGCGTCGTTCCGTTGGTCGAGGATGATGCCTCGGACATCGAAACAATTCTCCTCGCGGCGGAGGATGCCGAAGCGCCGCGACCAGCGAGTCACTACGTGGCCGAGGCTGCGGCCCGGCTCGACAAGGAAAGGGGAGCCCTGCGTTCGCTTCGCGATGCCCCTCTGCTTCCAAAGCTCGACGTTCGTGGTCCGCCGCTTCCGGAGGACGCCTCGCCGATGAAGGAGCTCCTCCAAACCGAAGGCATCGCACAGAAACGCGGCCAAGCCCGTCTTCAACGCGAGCTTGCCGGTGCGCGCGAGAAGGTCGCGGCGGCCTTGACTCGGGAGGGCATCGACCCGAGCTCGCGCCTGTCGCCGACGCCGACGATCGAGCCGCTTCCGTCGGTGGACGACGAGGAAGCGGTCCTCGATCGGCTCGAGCGCGAAGAGGTCGCCGCCGAGACCGCTCGGATCGAGGCCGAAGACCAGAAGCTCGAAATGGAGCGGAGCGTACGCAAGACATGCGAAGACCTTGGTCTCGACTACGACGCTTTGAAGGCGGAGGGACAGCGCAACGCGGCTGGGCCGCCGAAGTTCCGGGCGAAAGTAGAGTGGGAGCGAATCCGAAAGGCCGCTGAGGAGTTGCGCACGTCCAGCAGGCCGGCCCTCGAGCTCGAGGCGAAGCTTGCCGACCCCAAGTTCTTCGACAACCTCGTCGCGCAAGAACAGGCGATGATTCGGATGTATCGCCAGGGCGCGCATCTCGCGCCGGCAGCACCGCGCCGCGCAGGGGACGAGGGAAACGGTCTGCGCCAAACGATGCATGAAGCGCATGCCATGAAGTTGCCGCTCGGTGCGGACGACTGGACGGGCGTCGACCTCTCCAACCTCGATCTGCGCGGCGCCGACCTGCGGGGCGCCTTCCTCGAGTCGACCGACCTCCGCAATGCCGACCTGCGCGGCGCGAACCTCACCGACGCCGTCCTCGCGCATGCCGACCTGCGCGGCGCGAACCTGGAGGCGTGCCAGCTCGTGGGAGCGAATCTAGGCTCGACGCAACTCGAGGGCGCGCGTTTCAATGGGGCCATCGCCTCGAAGGTGATCCTGATGCGGGCGAACGCGACAAGAGCCACGTTCCGTGGGGCTCACCTCGACGACGTAGACTTCATGGAGACGCTGCTCGAAGGCGCCGATCTCTCCGACGCTGCCCTTCCAGGCGTTACGTTCATGAAGACCAGTCTTCGAGACGTGCGCTTCACCTCAGCCAAGATGCACAGGGGGTCGTTCATAGAAATCGATGCGACGGGCGCAGACTTCAGTGGCGCCGACCTCTCTCTCGTGTCGTTCGTGAACGTGAAGGCAGAAGCGTGCTCGTTCCGTGGCGCGAACCTGACCAAGTTCCACGCGGTGAAGGAGTGCTCCCTCGCCGGAGCCATCTTCGATGGAGCGAACCTCTCGGGCGCGTTCATGCGCGGGACGGCCCTCTCGCGGTCGAGCTTCCGCGAGGCGAACCTAGCCGATGCCGATCTCGGGAGCTGCGACCTGCGGCAAGCCTCGTTCTACCGCGCGAGGGCGCAGCGCGCGGGGTTCGAGCGCGCCGACCTCGCCAACGCCGATCTCACCGGCATGAACCTCATGGAAGGGAGCCTTCAGAACGCGAAGGTTTTCGGTGCCAAGCTCGTCGGAATGAACTTGTTCCGCGCGGACCTTGCAAAGCTGCGCGTCGACACTGCGACCGTGCTTGCCGAGTGCCTGATGACGCATGCGCGCATCTACCCGAAGGCGACCGATGCAGCGCAATGAGCTTCTCGCCAAGGTAGCGGACGGCGACATCGTGGCAGACGCTGACTTGTCCGGCGTCGACCTCTCCGGCGCGGACCTGTCGGGGGCGCTGTTCGAGCGAGTCATCTTCGCCCGAGCCAACCTTGCGGGGGCGAAGCTCGATGAGTCGACGTTCTCGAAGTGCGACTTCTCGGGTGCTCAACTCGGCGGCGCCTCGATGCGACATGGGACGCTGCACCAGTCGACGCTCTTTCGCACCGGCCTCGTGCAGGCCGATTTTCGCGCGGCGGCCATCGTCGAGAGCTCCCTGCGCGAGAGCGACGCGCGTGCGCTTCGCGGAGCCAGCCTTGATTGCGTCGACTGCGATCTGACCGGGACGAGCTTCGCCGGCGCCGATCTCGACATGGCAAATCTCATTCGCGCGAAGACCGAGCAGCTCGACCTGCGCGGTGCGAACCTCTGTCGCGTCACGCTCATGCGCTCGGATCTTCGCACGACGCACCTCGATGGCGCGCGTTTCGACGCGACGCTGCTCCTGCACAGCAACCTCGCTGGCCGAGCCTTTCGCCAGGTGGATTTCCGAAGGAGTCAGTTTTTCGGCGCGGACCTCACGGGAGCGGACTTGAGCGAGGCGAACGTGTCAGGTTGCAACTTCAAGGACGTCCTCCTCTCGAACGCGCGCTTCGATGGCGCGGATGCTCGTCAGGCATTGCTCGTTGGCGCGCGGCTCGACAAGTCATCGTGGGTGGGTGCTCGCATGAAGCAGGCAATCCTGCAGGATGCGATCGCGCTTCAGGCCAATTTTTCACGCGTCGATCTCGTCGAGGCGGTGCTCGTAAGGGGGAAGTTTGCGGGCGCGAGGTTCCTCGGAGCGAACCTGACCTACGCCGATCTCTCGCACGCCGACATCAGCGGCGCCGACTTCACTGGCGCCCGAACGTTCCGCACCAAGCTGCACCAAACCAAGCGCGCTGGTGCGGTCGTCGATACGTCGACCACGCTCGGCGACGACCTGGAGCTGGCCGAAGCCGAGCTCTGGGAGCCGAGTCACTGAATCACGCAACTCGATTGCTTTTCGTGTCGAACGAGAGGAGTGACGTCATGAACGAGCTGAGCCGCCCCATCCCCATTGCCTCGAGCGTCGTCGAACATCGGGTCGGGCGCATCGTCGCGACCGAAGACGGAGTGTTCGTCGTGCACACCTCCGAGGGTGTCCTGCGCGCAAGCCGCGCGTTCAGTTGTCTCGTGGAACCCATCGTTGGCGATCGCGTGGGTGTGCTCACGGCTGCGGGCGAAGTCGGCCACGTCATCGCGGTCCTCGATCGCCTGCATACGACGTCGACTCGGCTGTCTTTGCCTGGGGACGTCACGCTCGACGCCCCGGAAGGCTCGATCGGCCTTCGCGCCCGCGACGGGCTCAAGCTCGTGGCGCCGAAGGTGGAAGTGCGCGCAGGCGAAGGCGATGTCGTCTTCGGTCGGCTCGCATACCTCGGCGACGCGGTCCGAGCTCACGTCGATCGCATCGATGTCGTGAGCAGCGTCATGACGAAGGTCGCCGACCACGTACGCGAGACTGTTGCGCGGTCGTTCCGCTTCGTTCGTGAGCTCGACCAGCTGCGAGCGTCGCGCATCGACTATGCGGCCGAGAAAAATGTCTCGCTGCGTGGCGCCAACGCGGTCGTCACGGCGCAAGAGCTCGTGAAAGTGGACGCCGACCAAATTCACATCGGCTGACGGAACAAGGAGAAGCAAGAGATGTTTGCCAACACGCAGGCCGGGGGTCAGGACATGGGTGGCCCCGACGTATGCATGACGCCTTCGCCTCCACCCGCGCCTCCGGTGCCCATGCCGTATCCCAACATGGCGAGCGGGCCGATGGGCGTTCCACCCGTCGACAACGTGCTCTTCTCCTGCGCACCCGCCCACAACATGGGTACGTCGATCGCGCCAACGAGCGGCGACAACCTCGGGACGCTCACCGGTGTCGCGTCTGGCACGGTGATGGGGCCGTCGCGGCACACTACGGCGGCGATGACCGTGCTGGTCGGCGGCAAACCGGCAACGCGCCTCTCGAGCACGACGATGCAGAACTCGACGAACTGCGTGGGCGCGCGCATCGCGCCGAGCCAGACGAAGGTCCTGATTCTCGCCAAGTAGCGTCTCATTTGGGTTGGACCAACGAGAGGTCGATCGTAGTGGCCGAGCTGACTGCCGACGAGAACGAACGAGTGCGGGACGCGCTGCGAAAGGAGCTCGAGCGGGGCGGGATCGTCGATACGGCGTCGGCGCTCGAGCTCGCGCCCGCGGCCATGCTGGCAATCGCCAACGGTCGCGCGCACGCATCCGAGGACGTCGCGTGCAAGCTCGCCATGTTGCATGGGACGACGCTGGAAGCCCTGCTCGGTCGCGCAGGAGCGCCAGCGTCCCCACTGCCGAAGCGAGCCGAGGCCATCGCGCTCGCGCGGAAGGACGGTGTCTCGGACGCCGTGCTCGCCAAGGTCGAATCGATGGATGCACCCGGCGCCGCGGGCAGATCTCTGCTCGACTGGATGGGCATCATCCGCGATCTCGATGGCTCGAGGGCCCCGGCGGCTGGCCCGCTGGAAGTCCCCAGCGTTCCGCAGCCCGCTTTGATGAGTGTCCCTACGGCCCCGCCGCTCCATCCTGCCGCTCTCCCGATGTCCTCGGTGGAGGGACCGAGTCCGACTTCCTTGCCACTGGCGCCGGCGCCGCTCTCGCAGGCGTTGCCGATGTTGCCCTTGGTTCCACCAGCCCCTCCCCCTGCCAGCCTAGTGGGCACTCCCACACCGATGCCCGCGGTGCTCGGCGCCTCCGCACTCGCCGCAGCGGTCGAGGCTACGTTGAGTATCTTCGAGTACGCGTCTCTCTCGATGGGCCTCGAGCTCCTGCCTCACCGCCAGGATGACGTCTACGCGTCCTTCGGTCTCATGACCGAGAGCGCGCGCGCTGCCGAGCTGGCGCACTGGGAAGCGCACCTCAGGACGAGCTCGAAGGATCGTCGCGAGTTGCCCGCCATGCGCGAGCGAATGCGCATGCACTGGCTGCGCTTCGATGGACAGGTGCGGGCGCCCTCTGCCGCGCCTCCGCCCATGCAAAGAGAAGCGTCTCCTCTTCCGGCGACTCCCCGCCCCGACGAACCCCCCATCCCGCTCGCGACCTACGCCGCCATCTGCGCCGAGCTCCGTCTCACCCCGCACCGCAGCGAGGATATCTTCGCCTTCTACGGCCTCGCCGATCCATCGCAGCGCTCCGTCGTCGCAGAGACCTGGGAAGGTCGACGACGCACGAACCCCATCGAAGACCAGGAATTCCAGCGGCTCTTCTGGGAGAAGCACCAGCAGCTCGAGCAGCTCGCGATGCGCACGTCGACGGCCGCACCGATGCCGGCGAACTATGCCGCCGCCGTGAAAGCCGTCGCTCCGAGCGGCCCGCTTCCGCCGCTCACGCTCGACGTCGACGAATACGCCCTGCTCTGCCTTCGCCTCGAGAAGGAGAAGGACAAGGAAGCGGTTTACGCCTGGTTCGGCCTGCAGAAGCTCGGGGAGCGCACGGCACTCGAGCAGGAGTGGCAGCGTCGGCTTGCGGCCGACCCGGCGTTGAAGGCGGAATGGCAGCGCAAGAAGGACGAGCTGGGGACCGACTGGATCGACTTCGACGAGTTCAAGTGATTGCACGGGTCACAAGGGACGGGGAACGAGGACGCGCATGAACGTACCGATGACGCTGGCCCTGAACGTTCGCATCACCAACTCGAAAGATGGCAGCGTGTTGGAGCGCTCGTTCACCAAGTTCCCGGTGCGCATCGGGCGGAGCTCGCTCAACGATTTGCAGCTCGATTTCGGCTTCGTTTCGCAGTTTCATGCTGTCGTCGAGCGCAACGAGCACACGCTGTTCCTGCGCGACCTCGGGAGTCGCAACGGGTCGATGATCAGCGGCGCCAAGGTCACCGCGCATCAGCCGCAGGATCTCGCGCCGGTCGGGTTCACATTCGATATCGGGCCGCTTCGCTTCCAGACGGCAACGTTGATGGTGCCGCGCACCGGCGCCACCGATCACCGAACCGCCGTCCTCATGGCGGTCGACACTGGCAACCCGCACGGGGCGACAGAGGTCTGGCAAGCGATCGCCGGTCCCGAGGTCGGGCGTGATCCGGCGTCAGCGGCGCTTGGTGCGATCCGTAGCCTCGCGAAGTTGTACACGCCGAAGTCGGGCCCGCTGCAAGATGCGGAGAGCGTGCTGCGCTTCGTCAGCAAGATGAAGCAGTGCATCGACCTGCTGTTCGGCGCATACATCCCGCTTCGCGACGGATGCAAACAGTTTCAGACGTCGATGGATCTTCACCAGCCAGTGGGGTCGGCTGCTGAGGAAGGACCGCCGGCGGCGATCCGCGCGGCGCGACGGCCGGGAGAGATTGCCGCAGTCGCGCTCGACTGGAAGGACCCGGGAGCTGAGGCCCTCGCCGCGATGCAGACGACGTTCGCCGACTTCGTGATTCACCAGCTCGCGCTGATCGACGGCGTGATGCACGGGGTGCGTGGGCTCTTGCGCGAGCTTTCGCCGAAGGTCGTCGAAGATGCGTTCGCCAAGAAGGGAGCGTCGATGCGGTTCGGGCCGTTCAAGGGCGATGCGCTGTGGAAGATGTATGCGGAGAAGCACGCGGATTTCAGTGAAGAGGAGAGCCAGGCGTTCTCGCTGGTGTTCGGGCCTGAGTTCGTTCGCGCGTACAAGCAGTTGAAGGGCGAGAAGGAGCGGGCGTCGGTGGTTCCTGGATGAGGCCGCACAAGGGGTCAGTAATTTGGTGGGCTGCGGTTCGTAGCGCCATGGCTGGTGCGCTCCTAGTTGCGACAGCGAGTTGTACGCGCCGATGCGATCGCTCTTCGAGACTCATGCCCGATGACGCTGCCCGCGACGGGGAGAGCGTCACTTGCGGTCCCGATCGAACCTCGTGCGAGGGTGGAACGTGTCTCGACGGGAGGTGCCAACCCGTCGTGCTCGTCGAGCATGGGTTTCCACCATTGGCGCTCGGGGGCGATCGACTTGCATACTTCGACCAGGGGAAGGCGCCGCCGGGACACGTCGAGTTGCGAACGGTGCCGTCGAGCGGTGGCGATTCGACCTTCATCGCCGTGGTTGGCTTTCCGCGAGGAGTGACCGCGGACGACACCCATGTCTATTGGCTCGACGAAAATCCGGAAGGCGTGTTCCGCGCACCGATCGTAGGTGGCGCCGTGGTGCGGCTGACAGGCGCGCCCATCTACGTGCCAGAGTACACTGACCACGATCCACTCGTTGTCGCCGGCGACGCGCTGGTATTTGCAGGCGGCGCGGGAGTCTACCGAATACCCAAGGCCGGCGGCTCGCCCGAGCGCGTCGGGGAGCCCTCACCGCAGAGCTTCGTCGTAGCGGGCAACCAGATCTTCAGCGCCAGTCACATCACTCGAACGATCGAGGTCATTTCGCTCGACGGTTCGCTGACACGAGTCCTCGCATCCAAAGAGGAGGGAGCGAAGAACGTACAGCTAGGCGACGGATACGTGTTTTGGACCAGCATCTTCCGAAAGAATCCGAGCGACCAGGAGCCGGACTGGGCCATTCGAAGAATGCCTGTCTCTGGCGGCGTGCCGATTACCATAGCCACTTCCAAGACGATCTATGCCTTCGCAGCGGACGGTAGAGACCTATGCTGGTTCGACGGCAATCTCTTGCACCGAGCCTCGGTACAGGGATCCGAGGAGAAAACCGACGTTATCGAGCAATGGACTGATCCGGTATTCGACGCCAGAAGGATGTACTTTGGCGGCACTCACGGTCGAATATTCAAGCGTGTCCGATGAACGACGCCTCGTGTTCGACGATTGCCCACTATTTCAGAACGACCGCACCAAGTTTCACGAATTTGATGCCATGCAGACCGCGCGTCTTGAAGAACGTGGTCTCGGACATGAGGTCGTCGCCGGGCTTCATCGTCGGAGACGCCACTTGCGGCGTGAACCCGCTCAGCGTTTCCACTTCGTCCGTGCCGTGCTTCTTCGTGACCGGGACGCCAACTTGGGCGGCGTAGACGAAGCTCCCAGATAGCCGCGCGGCCTCGATGACGAAGTTTCTTCCTTGGACCCCATCGATTGTTGACGTGATGACCGAACATGAAGTCATCCATATCATATCGAATTGGCCCTTTAGGCGCCGCGCGGAAATAATCGCCCGGAAGAATGAATTTTCGGATGGCCCGCCTCGTTCCACGCTTCGATGGAGAACGTGGACTCGATTCGTCGGAAGTTTCTCGCCCTCGGGCCGGTCATGGACGAGCGCCTGATGCG
>JANXMC010000366.1 GCA_025354825.1 Myxococcales bacterium | reverse complement strand
AAGTTCGCCCAACCGCGCACCGTTCCGTCGATCGTCAAGATCCTCGGCGACCCCGACTTTTGGGCGCGAATCATGGCGTGCGAAACCTTGGGGCGGATGAAGGATCCGCGCACGCTTCCGTATCTCGACAAGATGCTCGGCGACTCGGACGCCAAGTGGGCGGCCATCGACGCCATCGGCACCATCGGCGGTGAGGCCGCGTACACGACGCTCGCCGCGCTGTTGCGCGACCCGCAATCCGAAGTTCGCCTCGCCGCTACGAACGCCATCGCACGCGTGCAAGATGCACGCGTCCTACGGTCGATCGAAGAGGTCTCCAAGGGCGACCCCGCCATCGACGTCCGCATTCGCGCCATCGAGCTCGTACGCGAAGCCCGTGGCGGCGGCGCGAGCACGGAAGGCGGCGGCGCGACGGTCACGAGCGCCAAGATCACCGCGCCCATGGACAAGCTTCTCGCGTATGCGCGCGAGAGCGGCGCGTCCGATCTCCACATCACGCCGGGCGAGCCGCCCATTCTGCGCGTCAACGGCGCCCTCATTCGCGTGCAGTCGAAGCCGCTTCCACCGGTGCAGACCGAGGCGCTCCTCAACGAGATTCTCGACTCGGTTCGAAGGCCTATTTTGGAGCGCGCCGGCGCCGTCGACTTTTGCTACTCGGTGGCGGGCGTCGGCCGCTATCGGACGAACGTCTTCCGTCAGCAGCGCGGCCTCAGCGGCGCGTTCCGATGCATTCCCAACGTCGCGCCGGTGCTGGCGGATCTCGGGCTGCCGAAGCACCTGGACGAGGTGAACACGTACCATCAAGGGATCGTGCTTCTCACAGGCCCCGCAGGCTCGGGAAAGTCGACGAGCCTCAGCGCGCTCGTGAACGTGATCAACGAGAACCGCCAGGCCCACGTCCTCACGCTCGAAGACCCGATTGAGTTCGTCCACCCACCGAAGAGAGCGCTCATCAACCAGCGCGAGATCGGTCGCGATTCGTTGAGCTTCGCCGCGGCCATGCGCGCGGCGCTTCGCGAAGATCCCGACGTCGTCGTCGTTGGCGAAATGCGCGACCGCGAGACGATTCGCCTCGCCCTGTTGGCCGCCGAGACGGGCCACCTCGTCATCGCGACGATGCAGACGACGGGCGCGACGGCGACGGTCGACAAGCTCGTCGAGAGCTTCCCCACGGACGAGCAGCAGCAGGTTCGCGTGAGCCTTTCGGGCAGCTTGAAGCTCATCGTGTCGCAGACGCTCGTGGCGCGCGCCGACGCGCCGGGGCGCATTGGCGTCTTCGAGATTCTGAAATCCACCTCGCCCATTCGAACGATCATCCGCGAAGGAAAAACGTTCCAACTCGGCAGCGCGATGCAGATCGGCCGCAGCCAAGGGATGCAGACCGTCGACGCGTCGCTCGAAGAGCTTCTCAACGCCGGGAAGATCACGATCGACACGGCGCTTGCGAATGCCGAAAAGCGCGAGACCTTCGAGAAGCTGGCGCTCGGTGGGCGAAAGCAAATGGCGTCCGTGGCGAACGCCGAAGGGGCCCATCCGGGGGCCGCTGCAGCGAATGCGATTGCGAAGCCGCCGAGCATTCCCCCGCCGGATCCAAACGCCAAGGCATCGGCGCAAGGCCCCCTCAAGGCGGCGCCCAAGCCCGATGCGCCGCCCGCCGCACAATCGCCTGGGATCGCGAAGCCCGCGGTTCAGCAGCAGCAGGCGGCCCTTCAGGCGCAGCAAGCCGCCGCGCGCGCCGCGCAGCAGCCGCCGCCGGCGCAGCAACCGTCGCCGCAGCGTGCGGCGCCGCCCCCGCAGCAGCAGGCGCGACCGGTGCCCCACGTCGTCGACAACCGCCCGCAGCCGCCGATTCAGCAGCCGCCGCCGCTCCAGCGTGTTGCGCCGCCGCCGCAGCCTGCGCCGGTGAACGACTCGCCGATATTGGCCCCCGCCGAGCCGCCTCCGGGGGCGCGCCCGCAGCCTGGCGGCCCGGTGAAGAAGGTCTCTCGCCCACGAATCACGGTGAAATGATGATGAACGAATCGGGTCAGCAAGATCGCATCGCGCGGTTTCTTCGGTTGATGCGCGACTGGGGCGCGAGCGACATGCACCTTTCGGTGGGGCGCCCGCCGATGTTCCGCATTCACGGTAAGGTCGACACCATTCGCTACCGCGCCCTCAGCGACGGCGACTTCCGCACGCTGGTGGAGCCCATTACGCCGCCCCATTTGTGGGAGCAGTACACGAATACGGGCGATATCGACTTTGCCTACGAGCTTCCGGGCGTATCCCGCTTTCGCGTGAATCTTTTTCGCCAGACCCGCGGGATGGGCGGCGTATTTCGTAATCTGTCGTCGAATCTCATCACGATACGGAAGCTCAATTTACCGGAGTCGATCGAAAAGATCGTCGACATGAAGGACGGCCTCGTCCTCGTGACGGGGCCCACCGGCTCGGGCAAATCGACGACGCTCGCCGCCATCGTCAACGAGATCAACCACCGTCACGCGATGCACATCATCACGATCGAAGATCCGATCGAGTTCGTGCACGACAACCGGAAAGCTCTCGTGAGCCAGCGCGAGCTCTCGGCGCATACCGAGTCGTTCTCGTCGGCGTTGCGCGCCGCGATGCGCGAAAACCCGGACGCGATTCTCGTGGGCGAAATGCGCGACCTCGACACGGTGGCGATGGCGCTCACCGCCGCGGAGACCGGCGTTCTCGTCTTCGG
>JANXMC010000341.1 GCA_025354825.1 Myxococcales bacterium | reverse complement strand
CTCGACGAGGACGTTGAACGCCATCAGGTTCTCGGGCCGCGGCAGACAGTGCCCATCCTCCGCGGTGATCGGATTCCCCAATGAGGCGCCTCTTGGTCACACGCGCCAGCGCTTGGCCCCACGCGTTGAACGTATTGTCATCAGGATAACCGTTCGAACGGTTTTGCTCATTCGACCCGTCGCGACCCCTTTCGAACAACCCTGGAGCTTTTGGGAGTCCGGTCCTTGGTCCGCGAAGCTTTTAACATACGATCTGATCGTAGATAGCACTTGAACCTGGCGTGAGTCGAGACGTTCGCAAATGGATAGATCGTGAGTGCTTCGGCGTGACCATTGCGAGTCGAAGTCCCGAGCGGCCCACCCTGAGAAACGGTTGATCCCTCACGGGTCGTGGTGGCGCGTGGGCGCAAACCCGCGCCAAAGCACGTCGATGATCGACTCGAGCTCCGAGCTCAGTGCAGCACGTTTTCGCCGTCGCTGGTCGAGATGCTCGACGAAGCACGGCGCCTCGATCGATCCCACGAAGAGAGCCGCCATGGCATCTGTACAGCCCGGCCCAAGCCGTCGGGCGTCCTGCGCGCGACGGAGCCACGCAGACGTGGACTGTATCGTCCGAGCGCGCGGAGTCTGCGAGGACGACGGCCCCATCGCCCGGGGCGAGATGCCCGCCGTCTGCATGACGAGGATTGTCGGAATAACGTCTCGCAGGAAGGCCGTCATCTGCTCGGCGAGGCTCAGAAGCTGCTCGCGCATCGAGACGCCCTCGCTAGGCCCCGTGGCGAGCGTTGCCAGAAATGCAGGCGGGCGCGCGGGTGCAAAGGCCATTTGAAGCAGCATGTGCTTCGAGCCGACGCGCTTGAAGATGGCGGCGGCGGACACGCCGAGCTCCTGCGCTACCGCGTCCGTGGAGGTGTTCGGGCCGAGCTTTAAAAACACCTTCCGCGCAGCGCGGGCGATGTCTACGTCCGTGATTGTTTGCGGCCGCCCCATAAGTTAGTGAAGAATAACTTATCGCACGCCTCTCGCAACCGAGCTTGGCGGGTGACGACGTCCGTCGCGCTCGCCGAAGGAGTATCTCCATGCGCATGTTTCGCCCCGTTGCCTGTCGCGGCATCGCCTCCTCCGCACTCATGATTGCGTGCGGCCCCCCCGACTTCGCAGCCCAGGGTGCCCCCGCGGGGCCGAGTCGGTGAGCGCCACCGCGGAAAGTGCGTCGCGGCTCCGCGTCCTGGTCACGGGCGCGTCGGGAAACGTAGGGCGCGAGGTTGTGAGGGCACTCGCCGAGCGCGGGCTTCTCGTCCGCGCGGCGACGCGCGCCGCCGACGTCATCCCCAGTGCGGACGAGAACGTCGCGCTCGACTTCGAAAAACCGTCGACGTTCCAGGCGGCGGCTCGCGGGTGCGAAGCGATGTTTCTCATGCGCCCTCCGCACATCGCGAACGTTCGACCAACGCTGAACGCGTTCATCGACGCTGCGCGTACCGAAGGCGTGCGCCACGTCTCGTTCTTGTCGGTGACCGGCGCGGGAACGAACCGCATCGTTCCCCATCACGCCGTCGAGGAACATCTCCAGCGCTCCAGCGACGACTTCACTCTTCTACGGCCGGGCTTCTTCTCACAAAACATCGAAACGGAGTACCGGCGCGACATCCTCGAGAGCGATCGACTCTACGTCCCCGCCGGTGCCGGGCGCGTGCGCTGGGTCGACGTTCGGGACATCGCGGACGTCGCCGCCATCACCCTTCGCGAACCCGCGATGCACCGCCGCCATGCGTACGACCTGACCGGGGCTGAGGCCCTTGGCTTCGCAGACGCCGCCGCCATCCTCGCGTCGGTAACGGGTCGCGCGATTCACTACGACGCTGCGAGCATCTACGGGTACGCGCGGCATCTTCGCCGTCGCCACTATCCCTGGATGCGCGTCGTCGTGCAGACCGTGCTGCATGTCGCGATGAGACGCGGGCAGACGCCGTTCGACCCGACGTTGGGGACACTGCTTGGGAGACCTCCGCGCACGCTGCTTCAGTACATCGTGGAAAAAAAGAACGTGTGGACCGCCGGTCCCGCGCTCTAGGACGAGGGCGACGCGGGCGACGGGCTTCGAGAGAATCCGCAACACACCGGAAGGTGCGCAGCTCGTCTGTGAGAAATGAACGACGACCGGGGACGCGCGCTCGCTGCATCCGTACGGCGACGTCACAAACGTCTTTCGACCGCTTGCGATCCCCCTGGATCGATAGACCACCCATGTGGGTTCCCACGCGACCATGGCGGCGGCCCCTCGGTGCGCAAAAGCGCCGACGATGGACGGCAAGCTCACGGGCATGGAAGTCGCTCCGTGCGCCAACCAGACAACCGACCAAACGGTCAGGTGACCTCAGCCCCTTCGGGTGCGCTCGCGATGCAGTCGTGTCTCGGGCTTCGCCGCCAATTGGAATTGGGTGTCTCGATGGTCCGTTCTCATCGTGTCCTCGTGTCTTGTGGAATCGCGCCTGGTTTCGCCCTCCTCGTCGGAATGGCCATGGGCTGCTCCGCGTCCCCCGCGGACGGCTCCGGCCTCGACGATGGAAGTGACGAGAGCGCTCTCGTCACCGCCGCGACGGCCTACTGCCCGGCGGGCGCAACCTACGACGCGACGTATCGACTCTGTGTGACGGCGACGGAGGCGTTGGGGCCGTTCTCACCTGCCATGGTCGCGAGTTGCGTGGCCGAGGGCGGCGGCAACGAGGCGTGCCCCGGAACTCGCTGGGCGGTCAGCTTCGCGAAATCTCTTCGAGGGACGGCGCAATGCCCCCCCGGGACAGCACTCGACGGTCGAATTGGCTACTGCGCGACGGGGGCGGATGTCTACGGGCCGTTCACGTTGAAGCATGTCGAGGCATGCAAAGCGAAGGGTGGCGGAGCTGCCTGTGAGAGCCAACGCTGGGCGCGCTCGATGGTCCCGGAAGGCGCGAGCTACGCCGCGTATCCTTACTTCTATCAGTACAACAATGCGAACGAGCCGGGTGCGACCTGCGGCATCACATCCGCGGCAATGCTTCTGAAGTACTGGGGGAAGGGTGTCACCCCCGACACGTTGTACAACCGGTTCGGGAAGGCGAAAGGGCAATCCCCGCCGGGGTTGGAAAGTCTGTATGCGAGTTATGGGCTCTATACGGCGAGCACGTACGCGGGCACGGAAGCGATGCTCAAGAGGCAGCTCGACGCCGGGCGCCCCGTCGTCGTTCACGGCGATTTTACCGGCTCGGGGCACATCATGCTCGTCATCGGATACACGGGTGACGGCTTCGTCGTAAATGACCCTGCGGGCCTTTGGGCCGGGTGCCGGGGGTGCGGATATCCAAATCGCACGTCGACGAACGGCCGCGCCGCCCTGTACGGCTTTGCGGCGATGCGCTCTGCCATGTACGGCGAAGGCTCGATGTGGATGTCAACCGCAGATACCAAGCCGTTCAGCCTGTGAGAGGAGCGTCGACCATGAACCATCTCAAGACGCCTGCCATTCTCACGATGCTCCTTGCGGCGGCGTGCAGCGCCCCTTCCGATTCCGAGACGGTCGGCGCCTCCGACTCCGACATCCGCCGATGCGCGGGCGGTGAGACGGTGGCCGGCATCGATGTCTCCGAATACCAGCCCACCGTCGACTTCGACGCGGTCCGCGCGTCGGGGCGACGCTTCGCGTTTCTACGTGTGAGCGACGGAGCTCGTCACCCCGACAGCGCCTTCCCGCGCCACTGGCCCGCCGCGAAAGCCGCAGGGCTCCTTCGTGGGACCTACCAGTACTTTCGCGCCTCGCAGGACGCCCTCGCCCAGGCGAACCTTCTTGTTGAGCGGGTAGGCAAGCTCGGGCCCGGAGATCTCCCCGCCGTGCTCGATATCGAATCGGCGGATGGTGCATCGGATTCGACGATCGTTGCGGGCATGCGGGTGTGGCTCGATCGCGTGGAGGCCGGCACGGGCAAGCGACCGATTGTCTACACTTCCATCGGCTTTTATGGCGATCTTAGCGGAGGCGGGGCGTTCGCCGACTACCCGCTGTGGGTCGCGAACTACGGCGTGACCTGCCCCGAAACGCCGGCGCCTTGGTCGCGGTGGTCCTTCTGGCAACACGCGGAGAACGGTCACGTGCCCGGCGTTTCTGGCAATTCGGATGTGAACGTCTGGAACGGGACGTTCGCGAGCCTCACCGCGTTCGCAGGCGGTGAGACGAAGAGCTATGCGCCCATCGAAGTCTACTGGGCTCGGACGGCCAGTGGGGCCTACGAGCTCCGGGCGCTCGCGTCGCCCGAGGTCACGCGCGTCGAGTACGTCGTCGACGGATATCAAATCGCGAGTGCGCTCCGGGGGCCTGGAAACTTTCCGACGAGCTACAGCTTCTTCGAAGAGGGCGAAGCCCGTGATTTCCAAATACGGGGTTTCGACGCCACCGGCGAACAGGTAGCGCGTGGCAACGGTCTCATCGACGTGACGCCGGACACTGCCGTCTTCGTGAAACAGCTCGACGCCGACGTCTACGAGATCGGCCTCGAGCGTGCGCCTGCGGGCGTCGCGAGCATCTCGGCACGAGCCGACGGCGATCTCCTGACCGACGGCGTAGAAGGGACGACGCGAGCTACGCGCCTCGCGATTCGAAGCCGCTTGCTCACCAAGGGCGCCCGCGCGATTGAGCTATCGACGTTCGACGCCAGCGGCGCGTTGCGGGGCACATTGCGCCGCACCTTCCAAGTGAACTGACGCGACCTCCCCCCTGGCGCGTGCGGGTAGGCCGCAACTTTGCGGCGTGCGCGCGCTCCTCGGCGACCCTGGTCGGCGCTAGGGGATCTGACGTGTGAAGGTTTCGCGATCACGGGTGTCGGAGACACCGAGAGCGCCCGTGTCGTTTCGGCCGGTGCACCACGTGGCGCCGTCGTGGTCCGTGGCGCACGCGTGGTAGCCGCCGACGGCAATGGAGGCCCAACCGGCCCCAACCGGCGCCAACGCCGGCCCCCGTCTCGAATCGCGATCTCCCACTCCGAGCTGCCCTCGCGTGTTGCTGCCCCAGCACCACAGAGAGCCGTCTGATTGAACAGCGCAGGCGCTCTCAGGTCCAAGAGCAATCGTAGACCACGTGGTGCCTTCCGCGACTCGCGTGGGGACGAACACTCGCTGGACTGGAGCGAAGAGCCCGAGCTGTCCACGGCTGTTGTCTCCCCAGCATTCCAGGCGTCCCGCGTCAGCGAGCGCACACGTTGCGTCTCCTCCGCAAACTACGGAGGTATAGTCGCCCGCCGTTCCGACGCGCGTTGGCGTGACCACGCGCGAAGGCGGGGTCGGCGCGATACCGATCTGCCCACTGCCGCTCTTCCCCCAACAGTAAAGGTCTCCGTGCGCGCGCAGTCCACATACATGGGAGGCGCCGACGGAGACCTCGAGCCAGTCCGTCTCTGTCGCGATGCGAAGCGGCGTCGACGAGAACCCCGCGCTCAACGCTACGGCGCCCAGTTGCCCATCACGCCCGTCGCCCCAACATACCAAACCCCCATCCTCCTCGATGGCGCTAGCCGAGCTTCCGCCGGCGCTCACCCGTTTCGACTTGGCGCCGAGCGTCAGGAAAACAGACTCACGCCTCGCCTGACGATCACCCAGGCCGAGCTGCCCGCAGGTGTTGTCCCCCAACATGCAATTCCACCCGTGGCCGCTTCGACTGCGCACGCGAACGCGTCGCCCGACGCGACCTCGGCCCATATCCCGTCGCTCAGGGCGATCGGCGCAATCGCATTGGGAGCCGCTCCCACCCCCAGCTCGCCTCTGGCGTTACTCCCCCAGGCGAACAGAGCCCGTGCGAGCTCACCTACGCCGACGGCGCCGCCTACACGCGTGACGGAGATGGCGGGGGCCTCGAAGCGTCTTCCGTCAATAGTGCCAGAGCGCGTGCGGGCGCGCGCGGGACTACCCCTCCCTCCCGTCGACCCGCGGAGACACCAAGACGGGCACGTACGCGACGAGGTAAAGCGCGAAAGCAGCCGTCCACAGAACGCCCGCGGCGAGCAGGCCGGTTCGGTACTCCAGGGCGCCGAGCAGCGGCGTCCCAACGCGCGCGACGGAGGCGAGAGTCACGAGGACGAACGAGGCGGTGACCGTGCGCGACGTCGTCAACGTTCGGCCCGTGTGACCAAGGGCGACGCGCGCCATCATCCCCAACGTGATCGTACCAATGGCGCCGACCGTCAGCGCGTGCGTGGCGACGGCACCCGGGATGAACGACGTGCGCGCCGCCAGCGCGCGCAGCACGAGACCTATGGGAATCCATAGGTATCCGACATGCAAAACCCAGAGCAGGGGCGTCCTAAAGCTGTAGCGGGCACCCCACGTGGCACTCCGCGCCAATGCGAGGAGCCCGGTCGCCGCGGCGATCCACGGCGTCGCCGTCG
>JANXMC010000315.1 GCA_025354825.1 Myxococcales bacterium | reverse complement strand
CGATTTCGACGCCCGCAGTGTTGTAGACGACGACGGCTCGCGCGCCGTCGAAGGCGAAGTTCGTCGCCTGCACGCCCTTGCCGGTCTCCGCGACGATAGGAGCATCGACGGAGGCCACGTACGTGAAGTGCGCGCGTGGTTCCGCAACGGTCTGCGCGCGGAGGCCGTTCGCCGCGAGCTCGCTCGTCAGGAGGAGCGGCGTGTTCACGGCGTGGAGACGCCCCTCGAGCGCGCCGACGCGGCCCGGGTCGACGCCGCCACTCGACGTGGTGCACGCGGTCGCAAAGAGACTCGCCCCTACGCACGCGTAGGTCGGCACTCGCCACAAGCTCCCCCTCATCCCGTGTCTCCTTCGAAGCAACCCGGCCGACTCGGAGAGTCCCGTGGCTTTGCGTCCCCCGGTCGCCCGAGGTTTGCCTTTGGTACGAAGCCCCAACCCACAAGCATGACGAGCGTTCGGCGCTTGTCGAAGAAATCGCCCTCGCGCACACGTACCGCCGGCTCCTTCAAGGATACACGGGGAGGCGGGGAGGCCAAGGAGGGCTGGGAGAAGAGGGGATTGGGGGGCTTGGCTGTCGAGACTGTGGCTTCGTCACCCACGCCGGCGGGAAGGCCGCCGACGGCACCACCCTCAGCTGTCCGGAGTAGACGAGAGGCGCGCGCGGAAAGCCGCGCTCACTTCACGCCGTCGTAAAACGACTGATTCCACGTAATGCTCGGATGGCCATTGCGGACGTTCGTCTGCGCGAAGCTTATCATCGCATTATAGAGCTGCGTGGGCGGCGTTCCGCCATTTCGAATGAACGCTTTCACAGTCTCGTAGTCGCCATTCGTGGGGATCGTCCATAGCGCCTTGTCGTAAGACATTTTTTTGAATGTCCATGGGAAGGCGCCCGCGAGGGCTTGGCGGGCCCAGTTCGTCGTGGCGCGGAGATTCGCGTCGTCCGTCTCGCCGTATTCGCCGAGAATCAGCGGCACATTGAGGCGGTTGGTCAGCCCCTCGCGCCCCATGGTGTCGGCGACGGCGCCGTAGTGGTGAATCTCGTAGACGAGATTGGAATCCCACTGTGAGCTCACCCCCGTGCGCGTGCGCACGGTGCCGTCTTGCCAATCGAGCTTGGAGAGATCCGACCCCCACCAGTTCCCTTCCGCGACGATGACGTGGTGGCTGTCGACCTCGCGAATCGCGTTGCGCATCGTCACCATCGACGACAAAAGCTCGTACTCACGACCGGGCTGCGGAACGGGCTCGTTGAGGAGATCGTACCCCCAGATCATCGGCTCGTCTTTGTAGCGCTCGGCAACGTGACGCCACACCTGCGAGGCGATGGAAACGTTGTTTCCGTCCCAGAACGTCACCGAGCCCCTTGGCTGACTCGAATTCGAATTGCCGTTGTCCGAATGGTCACCCGGATTTTGATACCCGGGTGCTCCGTGCATATCCAAAAGAACGTAAACGCCGTGGAGGCGGCAGGCCGCGAGGAGCTTGTCGAAGTAGACGAACCCGTTGTCGCGCAGCTTTCCGTCCCACCAGAACAGGTTGTAATTGAACGGCACGCGCACCGCGTTGAAGCCGAGGCCGCTCAGCTCGCCAATGGCTTTTTCATCGACGTAATTGAGGCGCCACTGGTTCTCGAACTCTGCGGCCCGGTCCGATCCGCCTAACGCCGTCGCGAGCGAATTGAAGAATTGGGTATGGGTGCGGAAGTTGTAATCTCCCATCATCAAATACCCCTCCCACACAAGCCAATTGCCGAGATTGATCCCCTTGAGGAAGAGATCTCGATTGGCGCCGTCGACGATGCGCGTGCCGTTCGTGTGAACGAAGGTGGCACCCGACGGGGGAGGCGGAGTCGTCGTCGGGGCAGTGGTGGTCGGCGGAGTGGTGGTCGGGGGAGTGGTCGTCGGCGGCGTGGTCGACGTGCCGAGGCCGATGACGAGCTCCTCCCACGAGCCGAACGCGCCGCCGTACGCGAACACCGCGCCACCGCCGCCGTCCTGTGCCGAGACCCACGCGCCCGACGTGACGGTCTGAAGCCCAATGACGTCGCCGCTCGCGATGGCGGAGGCTCCGCCTTTGCGGCTCACGATTCGAAACGTCTCCCAGTCCATTGCATTCGCGCTCGCGGCATTAAGCGCACCGCCGCCGCCGTTCTCGGCTTGAAAGTACTGGCCGCTGCCCGCTTTGATGCGCACGAGATCGCCGCTCGCGAGGGCGCCGCCGTTCACGTCGGCGAGGGAGAACGTTTCCCACGCTTGCGCGGCCGTCGCCGTGGCATTCACGGCGCCGCCACCGTTGTTCGCGGCGCCCACGTAGAGGCCGCGGAGCGACGTTTTCAACGTGACGGACGACAGCACCGACTCGGTCGCTGCGGTCTCCGCCGCCGCCGCGTCGTCGGACTTCTCGGCGACACACCCGCTCACGCCGAGCGCGAGAACGACGGCGACGAACGGTCCGAGGCAGCGAGAGACCCGTGCGTGAGTAGAGCGAATCGGCATCGTGGGCACCTTTGGAGCGAGGGGCGACGCGGCGCTTCGCAGCGCACGCCGACGTGCCCCGTTCAGCAGGAAGCAGGCCACGCGGGATCTGCACGCGGCGCGGCGTTTCTCGCGCTCCGCACGACGTCACCGCGCGGCGTGCGCGCGCCCCGTCGCGTTGGGACGAGCGCGCCCGCGGCGCCCTCTGTCGCGATGGATCGGCGAGGCTTCTGCGCCGATGTGGGTGGATCATCGTGCCGCGGCCAATTCGGTCGCAGGCGCTGTTACCGTGCGCCGCGATGCCGACCTGCTCGCCGCCTTTCGCGCGTCTCCGCATGCTGCCGCGCGCTGTCGCACCCGTCGTCGCGATGCTCGCGATCGTCCTGCTCGCAGGCTGCCACCGCGGCTGCTCCAGCATGCGACGCGCCAGCGGCGGCTCACGCGGCGGCGTTGCCACGGCGGCGGTCGCTCCGCGTGCCTATGTCGCCGACGAAGAGCGCGGCGAGGTCGTCGTCGTCGACGTCGGCGTCGATGAGAGCAGCGCCATCGCGACACGGCGCATCCCCGTGGGCGGCAAGCCGCGCGCGCTCGCGCTCTCGGGTGACGGAAAGAGGCTCTTCGTCGCGCGGTCGGCGACGTCACGCATGCCCCCGCGGCCCGTGACCGCGACCGGGACGGGCGCCGTCGCTCCCGCGGCCGCTTCACCCGGCGTGCAAGGGGTCGCCCTCGTCGACGTCGCGACGGGCAACGTCGCGCGCGTGTTTAACGAAAGCGCGTCGGTCGTCGGCGTGGCGCTGTCGCGCGATGGAACGGCTGTCTATGGCCTCTTGTTTACGAGCAGCGAGGCGCCACGCTGGTTCTGCCCGCCCGAATTGAAGGTCTGCGTCGTGCCGTTGCCGGCGTAGGAGACCGTCGTGCTCGACAGCGTCACGGGCCATCCGCCCGTCGTGATCTCTTTGCCGTCGTCGACGGAGATCGCGTGAACGAGATGCGGATTGCCGCCTGTCACGACGTAGAGCCGCCGCGTGTCGGGGTCGACGACCGGCGTGCCGCGCACGCCGTCGCCGCCCGTCGTGATGTGCGCCGTCCAGACGGTCTTGCCCGACGTCTCGTCGATGGCGACGACGTTTGGGTTCGCGTTGAGGGCGGGGAACGCGAAGAAGAGCCCGCTGCCTGCGGTGCGGGCCGTCGCCGCGCACCCCGTCGCGCCCGTGGGGCAGCCCGCGGTGGTGGGCCCCTGTTCGAGATAAAGGACCGAGGCCGTCCCCTGGTTCGTCAAGCTGCCATTCGCGGGGAACGTCGCGTTGGTGTTGAACTCGGTGTTAGGCGCCATCGTCGCGGCCGCCGCTCTCGTGAGCCCCGGCTGGGTGTACGTCCCGCGACGGTAGTAGTCGTTACCGCGCTGGAGAACGGAGTGGCCCACGCCGGGCGGCACGCCGCCGTCGAAGCCTCCGCCTCCAGTCGTGGAGCCTCCGCCTCCAGTCGTGGAGCCGCCGCCGCCGCCTCCGGGGGTGGAGCCTCCGCCGGTGGTCGCGCCGCCGCTCGTCGTGGAGCCGCCGCCGGTCGTGGAGCCGCCGGTGGTCGCGCCGCCATCTGCCCCGGGCGTCGGCGTGTCGGTGGAGCTCGAGCTGCACTGAGACGACGCGATGGCGAGGGCGCCGAGAAGGAAGGGGGAGAGCGAACGAAGCGCGCGAAGCCGGAGGTGGGAGCTGCCGTTCATGCCCCTAGTCGAGCTTCTAACGCGGCGTTCATCCACGGAGAAGGAGTCACTTGGCAGTCTCTCCGTCGGTTTATGGCCCACCGGAAACCGAGGGTTACCAGTGCATTTGTCTCGCGGCGACGCAACGGACATGTGGGCCAGAATGAGCGGTTCCGTTCGACGGCGAAACTTGGCATTCGTGGGTCGTCGCTACTTGGCATTCGACGGCGCACCGCAAAGGGAACAGCCCGTGGACCGCGCTCAAGAGCGAGAGCGACGGCTGTCGGACGGCCGTGATTCGCCACGGGACGAACTGCGCGAAGGGGCAAAAGCGCTCGGACTCCGGCAGCACGCTCATGTGCAACTGAGCGCGGCACGCGCCGCTTAAAGGCCCTTTACGCAATCCCCGGTATCGACGGCGTCCGGGACGAGCTTCGGATCGCCGTCGTAGGAATAGGTCAGCGAGCAGGTCGTCCCGCTTATGGCCTTGTCCTCGTCGAGAATGCGGTACTTCGATGTACCTTCTTCGAATTCGATGAGCCAAAAGTTGTTGGCGTCGTAGCGCGTTCCGGCGAGCACACGGTGGAGGACGCCGTTGTTGCTCTGCGTGAAGTCGAGCCACCGGTGGGTGTGCCCGGCGAAGAATGCCTTCACGTTCGGCTGCGAATCGAGCAGCGCGGGAAAGCTCTTGTGCGCCCCCTCTTCGACGTCCGAGTAGAGGCTTCGCATGTAATGGCTCATCACGATGGTGGGCTTGTTCTGCGCAAGCTCGCCCTCGGCCCACGCCATTTGCTCCGTTCCAACGGACGCGCCGTCGGTCTCGCACTGCGGGCTCTGCGCGTCGAAGGTGACGCCCCGTTGGCTGTTCACCAGCATGAACTTCCAGCCGCCTTTGTCGACAGACTGGTACGGCGGCGTTCCGAGGAGCTCTTGAAAGCGCGCTTCGCTAAAGGCGCGATCGTACGATGTCGAGACGCCGCAATCGACTTCGTAATCGTGATTGCCCATCACCATGTACACCGGCATTGCGAACGATTTGAAAATGTCGCGTGCGATCGAATAGGCGTTGGGATTGTCGCGGTAATAGTGCGGATCGCGCGAGACGTGCGCGGCGTGCACCACGTCGCCCAACACGAACACCATCGACGGCGCGGGCTTAATGGCATTGACCTGGTCGCGCACCGCATTGAGGCGCGCCACCGTCTTCATGATGCTCGTGTTGTCGTTGTCGCCGTTCTCGTGGCAGCACGTGTACTGCGGCCCAATCACGTGTGTGTCCGTGATGAACACCGCGCGGAACGTGGGCGGCGGCGCGCTCGCCGTGGGCGAGGAGCCGCACGAGAGCAGCGGCGCGAAGACCATCGGCGCGAGAAGGGAACGTCGCAGCACGAACGAACGGCTCATGGGGCGCGATCCTTTGCGCTGTCCCGTCCTCAATCGTGTGACGAATCAGCGGCGGAAACGTAGCGATCGCGCGCAGACTACCGCGTCGTCAGATAGCCCACGATCATCCGCGTCGTCTCGTCGACCACGCGCGGATCGCGCGCGAGCTCGGGCCGGTCGACCACTGCGGCGTGGGTGATGGCCATCACGACGCGCACGAGAAGAAACGCGGCGAGGTCGAGGTCGGTCGTGCGGATCTTCTCGCGGCTGGTCTTGAGCTTCTGTGCGATCACCTCTTCCAGTCGCAGCTCGAACCCCTTCATCTCCGCGGCGGCGTTCGTTCGAAGGACGTGCTCGATGAGCACTCGGTGAAGCCCCGGGTCGAGCCCGTCGGCTTCCAGCATGGCGCGCATAAGCTCGCCCACCCGCACCTCGAGGCTCGCCTCGTCGAGCTCCTCGAGATACCGCGCCACCGTCTCGAGCACGCGTTGGCGGTAGCGGCGAAGCAGCGCCACGGCGATGGCGTCCTTGCCGCGGAAGTACTGATAAAGCGAGCCGACGCTGATCCCGGCGGCCTCGGCGATGCGATTGGTGGTGGCGCGGGCGTACCCTTCGCGGACAAAAACGCGAGCAGCCGCCGCAAGGACCACTTCGACCATCTCGCGGGACCGCTCTTGCTGCGGCTCTTTTCGCGGGGAAGGGCGCTTTTTGGCGGGTTTGGTCATGGGGAACGGTCAACGCGAGTAGCGAATGCGAGCAATACCTCACATTCTTAGGGCGTCACGACGATCTCTGAAACCCCGAGGACTTTACGCCATGAAGCTGAATGCCGACTGGAGCCGCCTCATGGCGGAATACGATGAGCAGCACAGTGATCCGCGCAATCGCGTTTGCCATCAAATTGGCATTCCGCTGATTGCGGCGAGCTTCCCCGTCGGCGCGACGATCATCGGCCTCCCGCTCGCGGCGACGATGTTCACCACGGGCTGGGGCTTTCAGTTCGTTGGCCACTACTTCGAAGGGAAGCCGCCGGCGTTCGTGAACGACAAGCGGAACCTCATCGTCGGCCTGCTCTGGTGGGCGAAGAAGATGGGCGCGACCGTCGACATGGTGCCGGTGCCCGCCGCGAAGGCCGACGCCACCGTGACGCCGATCTCCGCCGCGGCGTGATGCGCGTGCGCTGCCCGTAGCGGTTTCGCACTTCGCGAAGCGCTAGTTCGAAGGAGCCTTCGTCTTCGGTTTTGCCGAGGGCGAAGGCTTTTTTGCGCGCACGTACGGCATCGTCATTCCCGCTTGGAGAAGGGCGACGCCGTCGCCCGTGACCGCGAGGCGAATGCCGCTGGTCTTCGTGAAGAGAACGCCGGCCTCGTCGCGAAAGAGCTCGAGCCGCGACTGGCCCGACGGCTTCATGAAGAGGCGATCGCCTTCGCGCGTGACCGATAGCCCGGCGATGCTCTCGAGGACCGGCGGCGGCAGCTTTGTCGAAAGGTCGGCGCGTCCGCTGGGCGTGAGCGTGTACTCGCCGAGAACGCGCTTCATGAGCGGCGCGTCGATGGGCGTCGTCTTCACGACGGGCGGCGGCGCGACGGCCTCGCCTTTGGCGACGATGGTCACGAGCGTTTCGCCAAGCGGCGTCGAATCGAACGCCTCGTTGTTGCCGAGGACGACGACCGCGAGGCCGAGATCGGGCAGGCGCGCGAAGTATGTGCTGAAGCCGGGAATCCCCCCGTTGTGCTCGTGGAGAACGTGGCCGTAGCGCGTGTGAACGCCGACGCCGTAGGCATACTCCTGCTTGTCCGGCGTGAAGAGCCGCTCCTTCGAAGCGCCCTTCAGCAGCAGCTCGCCCGTGAGCGCGCGGTCCCACGCGATGAGGTCGTTCGCGGTCGATCGAAGCGCCCCCGCCGCGAAGGGGAGCGACATGTCGAAGGGGCCCGTCTCTTTCAGCGTGCCGCTCTCGCCGTCGTAGCCAACGGCCGTGTTCGGCGCGTCGGGCGCGTCGATGGTGCTCGAGCGAGCCATCCCCGCGGGGGCCAAAACGTGGGACTGGAGGTACGTCTCGTAGGTGCTGCCGCTCACCTTTTCGATGACGAGGCCCAATAGGAAGTAGTTCGAATTGGAGTATTCGAACTTCGAGCCCGGCGTAAACGCGAGGGGCCTGTCGTTGAACGAGGCAATCACCTCGGCCGGGGGATGTTTTGCCGCCTGATCGCGCATGAGCGATGCGTCGCGTGTGTAGTTCAAAATGCCCGACGTGTGCGTCGCCAGCTGGTGCAGCGTGACCGCCGCAATGGGTTTGGAGAGGCCCGGGACGAAGTCGCCAATCGGCGCATCGAGCTTGAGGGCGCCGCGCTCGGCCAGCTGCATGAGCGCGACGGCGGTAAACTGTTTGGTGAGCGAACCGAGACGGAAGCGCGTGTCGACGTCGGCGAGGGCGCCGGTGGACTTGTTGGCCTTGCCGTACCCTTTGCCGAAGGCGACGGCGCCGCCGCGAGAGATGGCGATGTAGCCGTTGAAGCGCTCGGCCTCGCTGCCGTCTTTTCCGAGGGCCGAGACGTAGCCGTCGACCCAGGTCGCGAGCTGCTCGGGCGTGCCGTAGGGGGGCGCCGGAAGCGGTTGCGGCGGCGCCACGGGCGACGCAGGCGTACCGGGCTCGGCGGCGGCGGTCGTGTCGTCGACCGCGGTCGCGGGGGACGCCGCGGGGGGAGCCTTCGACGCGCAGGCGAAGGTGAGGGCGGTTGACGTGACAACCGCGGCGAGGGCGCGTGAAACCGTGACGAGTCTAGCGAGGGCCATCAATAGCGTCCTGGATCGAAGCGTTCGGAACGACCCCTTCTTACCGCAGAAGAGGACCTTCTTCGAAGCGTTATTTCGGCTGTCGCGCCCGGATCATTTGGAAGTAGCGGCGGCCGATTCCGTAAGATGCCGCTGCGCGCCCGACGTTGCCACCGTGCTCGGCGAGTGCCCGCGCGATGAACGCGCGCTCGAACTCTTGCAAGACGCGCTGGCGCCCGTCTTGAAAGGTGAGCTGCTGATCGAGCACGCGTTGGATGATCTGTTCGCCGCCGCCTTCAACGCCGCCGCCAGGAGGCGCTATGCTGTCGCGCTGCCCTTCTTTTCTCGGCCTGCTCGAGCGATCGATACGAAGCCCCGCCGCTTCTCCGAGGGCGATGAAGCGGGCGATGCTCTGTTCGAGCTCGCGCACGTTGCCCGGCCATGTGTAGTCCGAGACGTGCTCGAGGAACGACTGGGGCAACGCCCCTTCGCCGCCGTGGGTGCGCCAGAAATGTTCGGCCAAGAGCTTCACGTCGTCGCGCCGTGCGCGCAGGGCGGGGAGCTCGATGCGGGCGCCGGCGATGCGGAAAAAGAAGTCTTCGCGGAACTTCTGCTCCTCGACGAGCTTGTCGAGGTTGCGGCTGGTCGCGCACAAAACGCGCACGTCGATCTTGCGCCACTGATCGGCGCCCACGGGCAAAATTTCGCGCTTGTCGAGGACGCGGAGCAGCTTCCCCTGTACGTCGAGATCGAGATCGCCCGGCTCGTCGATGAAGACGGTGCCGCCCTTTGCCATTTCGAAAACGCCTTGTCGCGGCTCGCGGCCGTCGCGCGGCTCTTCGCCGAAGAGCACGGCTTCGAGCGACGCGCGGGGCGTGGTGCGGCAGTCGAGCACCACGAACGGCGATGCCGCCCGCGCGCTGGCCTCGTGAAGGCACTCGGCGAGAAGCTCTTTCCCGGTGCCCGTTTCGCCTTCGATGAGCACCGACACGTCGGAGCGAGCGAGGCGCTCGGCCAGGGCGAACAGCTGTGAGATCGCGGCGCTGCGCCCCACAAGGCGGCCGAAGCCGTCGGCGTGCTCGACGCTTTTCGGCGTGACGGGTTTCAGCAAAACCTTGAGCACCGTGCCGCCGAGGCGCAGTAGATCGCGCCCGTGGAGATACGCGGCGACGATGCTCGTGTCGTTGGCGAAGGTGCCGTTGGTCGAGCCCAAGTCGGTCACGCGCATTCGGTACCCCTCGACCTCGAGGGCGACGTGGCGACGTGAAACGGCGGGGTCGCTGAGCCTTAGATCGCACACTTCGCTCGTGCCGATTTGCACGCGTCCGCCCGCGGAGTGGACCTGCACGTTCTTGCCGACGTCGGGCCCTTCGATGACGGTGACGTCGAACCCCAAGATCTGCAGGGCATCGGCCGATCGGCGCTCGGTCTCTTCATCCTCCCCCGGACTTCTTCCGCCCATCCTGAGCCTCTCCTTCGCGCACGACACGTCGGTCATCACGGCAACTACAGTGACCGCGGGAAGTGTACCGCCCTGGCCCGACGTGCGCACCGTTCGTGTGTGAAGGCTCAACACGCGACAGAGGGCGCTCCCCCGGCGCGCGACGTCGGCCAGCTCGCGCGGGGCAACGAGATCGCGCGCGTCCGCCTCGTCGATGGGCTCGCGCGAAATCCGTTCGGCGTCGGCTCGATTGCCGAGTTCATCGATACCAAAGGAAAGCGCCGCGCGCGCACATGACTGCCAAGCTCGTTGGCAAACCCACGCCGATCTCGCCTCGTTTTTTACGGTCGATCGCCGACGGAGAGCCAAGCGCGAAGTATACGGGCGAGCTGTTCGGGAAGCTTGGGCGGTACGGGAAATCGGGGAAGCTCGTCGGCGTCATGTTGCGCATCGCCGTGACTCTCGGCGCGGGCATCGTGGCGATTCGCGATTGGCAAATGCGAGAATCGAAGAGCCCGAGCGATCGTGGTACCACCGCGAGCGGTAGTACAGGGCGGCGCGCTCCAAAAATTCGCGACGCGTGGGCGGGGTGGCGAGGGGGAGCAAGCGCGGGAGACGCACGCGCTACGCGCTCTCCGTGCCCACGTCTGAACGGCCCGTGCCATGTGCGCCCGTTCTTGCATTGCCCCTCTCCGAAGGAGCTCATTATGAAATACGCATGGGGTCTGCTTGCCCTTGGTCTCACGCTTAGCGCCACGCCCATCGCTCTCGCCGACGATGCGCCGACGGCCGTTGGTACGTGGCAGCCGTTCGACGAAAAGACCGGCAAGCCCAACGGCGCGATCGTGACGTCTGTGCGTGACGGGAAGCTCGTTGGACAAATCGCCGCGCTCCGCCCCGGGAGCCGCCCCGACGAGCCTTGCCCCAAATGCAAAGGGGCCGACAAAGGCAAGCCGCTCATGGGGCTCGTGATCATGTGGGGGTTCAAGCCCGACGGGAACAACTGGACCGGCGGGAGCATCATGGACCCCGAGTCGGGATCGACCTACTCGTGCAGCATCAACGTGGTTTCGAAAGACGAAATCGAAGTTCGCGGATACGTCGGCGTATCCGTGTTGGGGCGCACGCAACATTGGAAACGATTGCACTGAGTCGGCCGAGGGGCGTGGCTCACGGAATCGCTTGCGGCGTGCGGTTCCGCGACGTCGTCCGTGAGCGCGCAGCGCACGCCGGGAGTCACGCCGGAAACCTAACCGTTGTCGCCGCGTGTCGTCGTGCAGGAACACCCCCTCCCGATGGTATAAACGGCGGCCCATGCGTGCCGTACTCATCGCCCTCTCCGCCCTCGTCGGGCTGCTCGTTCTCGTGGGGGTTGCCCACGCCGAGACGCTCGAGGCGCCCATCGCTGGAAAGCCCATTTCTCTCGGCGATGCGCGCATTGCGTGCGCGCCGGCCGTAGGCGGCTGGGGCATCGAAGGCGGGGGTCACTTGCTGCGCCCGCCGGCGCTCGCCATCGCCGTGGGGACGGTGGCCGAGCAGAAGGTCGCACCCAGTGCCGCCGACTGCGCGAAGAGCGAAGGCGTCGTGAGCCTCGTCGCCACCGCGGCGTGGCCCGCCGTCGACGGCACGGGCTTCACGCTCGCCGTCGACGAAGGGCGCCTCGACGGCAAAGGGAAGGGGATGAAGGGGGTGTTGGTGACGTGGCAGGTCGACGGCGGCAACGTCGGGTCCGACACGTGCCGCGATCCGAAGACCGACGGCGGCGTCGACGCGTGCACGTGGGGCGTCCCGAAGACGCTCGCCGCCGACCCGAGCGCGAGCGCGCTCCACTGGCTTCCGGCGGGGGCGCGGGCCGCGGCGGACGCCGTGATCTTCAATGCCGATGGGCGGAAGGCGCAGCTCGAGACGTTCGCGATCACGCCCAGCCGCGTTGAAATCGCCCATATTTTGCCGGGGGATGCATCGGTCGACGTCTCGCCGGGGGTGGGGCTCGTGCCCCTCTTGCACGCCGACGCGGTCGCGGGGGTCGACTGCGGCACCACGCGCTGCGCGGTCGACAACGGCATGCTCAGCGTGCAAGCGCCGCCCGCATCGGCGACGTCCCTCGATATCAAGTTTCGCCTTTTGCCCCATGTGATTTACACGGGAAAATCCCCGGCCGACGTTCAGCCCATTCTCAAAGTCAGCATTCTTCGCTGCCCGATGAGCGTCATCTCGGGGCCCGTCTTGCGCGGCCTCGAGAGCGCCCGCGTGGTGGTCGATCTCGGCGGCGCATGCGCGAGCGCCGTCGGCTCGTTGCGCTTTTTCATCGGCACGCGAAGGGCCGAGGTCGTGCAGGTTCAGCGCGCGAAAGACGAGTCGTTCGCGGTCTTGGGCGTCGGCTCCGTCGACACGCCGAGCCTGTCCATCACCGTCGCGCGGGGCGAGGGCGACGGCAGCGTCGTCGCGGTTGCGCGCACGGACACGCGCGCCGCGCCGAAGCTTCGCACCGTTCTCGAGATTGCCGATTATCCGCCGGTCGACTTCATTCCCAACAACCGCACGGCCGTCGTTCACTTTCCGCGCGTCCCGGGCGCCGCCCTCGCGCTGCTTCCGCAAGACAACGTCTACGACGCGCAGACCAATGGCGACGTGACCACCGTGCGTGGCGACGTCGACGCGGCCGGCCTCGTCGTTCTCGTCTTCGGGTACCGCGTCCCCACGCTGCCGCCGCCGCTCGATCAGGTCGACCTGGCGATCCTCCTCGACTCGCTTCAGCGCAACGTGAAGGAGGCGAATCTCCCCGCGCCCATCGGCGCGACGGCCGGGTCGATCAAAGAGTCGATCGTGGAAATGCTCTGCACCGACGGCGACGGCCACCCGCAGCGCATCGAGCCAGGCGTCGCCGTGCACTTGCCGTTCTCGGTGCGCGAAGGGTGCCGCATCGTGATTCACCGCGAGCGACTCTCGGCGAACTACGGAACGCAGAAGCTCTCGCTCGAAATCGAGATCGACAAGCTCGACGGCACCTCGCGGGGCGACGCCCACGTGTCGCAAACCATCATCCTGCGCGCCGGCACCGAGTCCCGGGTCGCCTGGATTAAGGGGGTGCGGTCGCCCTACGACCGCATCGTCGTTCGCCTCTCGCACGTCGCCGACGAGGCGCACTATTTGGGCGCTCTCGAGATCGCGACGGGCGTGCCGGCGGTGCAGTGGAGCGTCGTGCTCGGCACGGGCCACGTGCGGCTCTACGCGACGTCCGCGATTCCGACGGGGCTCTATCGCTTCGGCACCCACGACACGAGCGGCGTCCTCTCCCTAAGCTTTGGAATCATCTCGCGTTTCACGTGGCTCGACGTCGACGGCCACGAAGGCCTCCTCGGGCTCGAAGCCGGCGTCATGGCCTTCGGTCTCACGGGCGACTCGTCGTCGACGGGGCAGTCGCTCACCCAAGTCGGCGCCGTCGTCGGCCTCGGTCTGGCGATTCCGATTACCAACTCGGGCTCGCCCACGCAGGCCGCGATCAACCTCCACGGCTGGGTGGAGCAGCGCCTCACGGGCGCCGGAGGCACCTCCGAGGCGGGGAGCAAACAGGCGATTATTTTCGGCCCCAGCATCTCCATTGGAAATATCGGCACGACGTTCTAAGAGAGCGCGTAACGGAGGCCATCGACGACCGATAGAATGACCAACACCCAAGCTCGAGACGGAGTTTCAGCCCCCTCCACGCGCGCGCTCACGACGAAGGGTCTCGTCGGTGCGCTCTACTTCATGGTGGCCGGAGGCCCCTACGGCCTCGAGGAGCTTCTCGCGAAAGCGGGGCCGTGGGTGGCGATCGTCGTGATTCTCGTCACACCGCTCGTGTGGAGTCTCCCCACGGCGTTGATGGTTGGCGAGCTCGGTGCGGCCCTCCCCGAGGAAGGCGGCTACTACGCGTGGGTGAAGCGCGCTCTCGGCCCCTTCTTCGGGTTTCAGGAGGCGTGGCTTTCACTCGCCGCGAGCATTTTCGATATGGCGATCTACCCGGCGATCTTCGTCTCGTACATCGCGCGCTTCTGGCCCACGCTCGGCGAGGCGCCGTTTCCGATCATGATAGGCCTCCTTTTGTTGGCGAGCGCTGCGGCCGCCAACACGCTCGGATCGAAGTCTGTCGGCGACAGCTCCATCGTGATGACGGTGCTGCTCCTCGCCCCCTTCGCGGTGCTCTCGGCGATCCTCTTCGCCCATGCGATGCCGGGCCCCAACACGCCGCTCGTCGCGGCGGCTCCCGCGTCCGCGCGTGGCGATCTCTTGGGCGGCATTCTCGTCGCGATGTGGAACTTCATGGGGTGGGACAACGCGTCGACGGTCGCCGGAGAAGTCGCCCGTCCGCAAACGACGTACCCGCGTGCCGTGCTCATCGCAGTCACCCTCGTCACCGTCACCTATCTCGTGCCGTGCATCGCCGTGGCCGTGGCCCACGTCGACGTCGCGGCGTGGGAAACGGGCGCCTGGGTCGACCTCGGCGAGTCGGTCGGAGGGAGCGTGCTCCGCACGGCGCTCATCCTCGGCGGAATGCTGTGCGGCTTCGGCATGCTCAACGCGCTCGTCCTGTCGTACTCGCGCATTCCCGTGGCCCTCGCGCGAGACGGCCTGCTCCCTGCGGCGTTTGGCGGGCAATCACGCACGACCGGCGCGCCGGTCGTCGCCATCGTCGTCTGCGCCCTGGCGTGGACGCTCTCGCTCGGCCTCAAGCTTGAACGGCTCATCGCGCTCGACATTCTTCTTTACGGCGTCTCCCTTTCGCTCGAGTTCATCGCCCTCATCGCGCTGCGAATGCGCGAGCCCGACCTGCCGCGCCCCTACCGCATTCCCGGCGGCACCGTTGGCGTGACGCTGCTGTCGATCCCACCCGTCGCGCTGCTCGCGGTCGCATTGGTGAAGAACGCCGGCGAGCGCGTATACGGAATGAACGCTCTGGTTTTTGGCCTGTTCGTCATCGCGATGGGGCCGCTTCTGTACCGCTCGCTCGATGCGCGACGCCGCCGTCGCTCTGCATGAACGCGCCGCTCGCAACGACTCGGCGCCAAGCGACGCTCTTTTTGCCGAGCCCGTCACGCGAGCCCATCGAAGCGATCCGCGCGCGCTTCAACCCTGTGCAGCACGGGCTGATCCGCGCGCACGTCACGCTCTGCAGCCAAGATGACGAAGGAGCGCCGTGGAATAGGTATTCGCTATTTCGATATCGGGCAGCCCCGCCGCGCATGCCACCTGGGCGGCGAGGGCGCTCGTGCGAAGGCGATGCGCTCGCGCTCACCCTTCGGCGCGCAGTCGCGCACCGCTCGTGAACAGAAGTCGCCGGGCGAAGGCCGCGGCGAGATAGCCGGACACCGCGGCGACGGCGACGAGTTGGTACATGATGACAATCTGGTAGCGGACGGCCTGCTCGGGTGCCGCGCCGCTCACGATTTGCCCGGTCATCATTCCGGGCAGCGCGACGAGCCCCACGGTGACGAGGCCGTTGATCGTGGGGGTGAGCGCGCCTCGCAACGCCGCACGCATATAGGGCGCAACCGACTGCGCGGGCGTGGCGCCGAGGGCCAACGCCTGCTCGATGACCGGCCGCTCGACGCGCGCGGTGGCGAAGAGGCGCTCGAAGACCTGCGCCACCACGTTCATCGCCGACGACAGCATCATGCCGCCAATGGGAATCACGTACCGCCCATCGAACCACGGCTTCGGGCGAATCACGAAAAGCATCATGGGAAGTACGGCGATGGCGGCGCCGCCCAGGATGGCCACGAGGGCGTAGGGGAAGAGCTCGCGCGTGCCCGGCCCGTCGGGGACGCGCCGCGTGCTCGTGAACGCCGCGACCGCCGTCATGAGGGCGAGGAGGCCGAAGATCGCGAGAGGGCTCGGGTGCGCGAAGAGCAGTCGCAAGCCGTAGCCGATGGCGGTGAGCTGCACGGCCGCCCGCACCGTGCCGAGGCCGAGATCGCGTTCGAGACCGAGCCGTGCGAGGCGCGATAGACCGATGGCGAGCGCGATGAGGCCGAGGGCGAGCGCGAGCCTCGGCGCGGGGATTTCGAGGTACGTCATGGCGGCGCCACGACGCCGAGAACGCCGGCGGTCATACGGTAATGGAGGCCGCCGAGGCGCGCTGCGTGCTCGGCGCTGTGGGTGACGGCGAGGACGGCGGTGCCGGCGCGCGCGAGCTCGACGACGAGGTCGACGATATGGTGCGCCGACGCAGGGTCCAGGGCCGACGTCGGTTCATCGAGGAGGAGCGCAACGGGCTCGTTCGCGAGGGCGCGGGCGAGCGCGACGCGGAGCTTCTCGCCGCCCGAGAGCGACGACGCCGCGCGGGTCGCGAGGCCGGCGTCGAGGCTCACACGCGTGAGCAGCTTCGCGACGACGTCTGCCGCGAGCGTCGCGCCGCGGAACCGCGGCCCCGCGGCGACGTTCTCGGCGACGGTGCCGTCGAACATCGGCGGCAGCTGCGGGACGTAGGCGACCTGGCGCCTGTAGTCGGGGAGGGAGAGGGTCGCGACGTCGAGGCCGCGGAACGAGAGCGTGCCGGAGGCCGTGGGGAGCAGCGTCGCGATCGCGCGGAGGAGCGTCGATTTCCCGGAACCCGACGCCCCTTCGATCGTGACGATGGCGCCCTCGCCCAGGCGCAGCGACGCGGCGTCGACGACGACCGTGGTGCCACGCCGTACGGTCACCCGTTCGACCTCTAGGCACGGCGCGGGCATCGAGGAGAGTCTAACGTTCACTCGGCATCACCCCACATCGTCAGCACGTGGCCGTCGAGAGGTCGCGCACGCCCTTCGACGAGGTCGAGGTAGACGCGCGCGACGTCGCCTGCGCCGCGCCCGTGAACAACGTTCAGCAAGGGCTCGGCGGACGCGGCTGTTGCGTCGGGCGCGCCCCTGACCTTCGCGAGAAACGACGACCATGCGGAGCCCAGCCGCTCGGCAAAGACGCGCGCGCCCCATTCGGCGACGCGCTCTTTGCCATAGGTCGGCGCGAAGAAGAGCGTCGGTCGCGCGCCGGGGAGCGGTCCCGTGGCGTCACGTTGCTCCCAATGGGTGCCGCCCACGGCGCACGAGTAGACGAGCGCATCGCCCTTATGGCGATGAACGGCGGCGCGTACGTGGCTATTGCCGGCCATATCGACGTAGACCGATTTCGATGTCCTCGAGAGCGTAGCGGCGGCGTCGTAGGTGAGAACCTCGTCGTACACGCCGAGCGATCGCGTGAATGCAATGTTGGCATTCGACGTGAGCCCGATGATCTTCGGCCGCGTGGTGCGGGCGTGCAGAAGGAACGCCGCGCCGTAGGCCGTCTTGCTCGACGCGCTTGAGAAAATCACCTCGTCTGCGCCGAAAAAGTCGCTCTTCGCGAGAAAGTCGTCGATCAAAAACGCGGTGGTGAAGACGGGGCGGAGGAGCATCTGCAGGTCTTCCGCGTCGCTGCGGTAGGCGGGGTCGGTGCTCGTGCGCGCGTAGTGGTTGTAGATTGCAGGCAGCGGCGCGCGGTGGGCGACGCCATCCATGAAGCCCAGGTCGTTCACGCGCGCAGCCGACGTCACCAGGTAGCGCGACATCGGGAAGAATCCGTAATAGCGCTCTCCCACGGAGACGCCGCTCGCGCGGGATGCGACGACATCGCCAAACCCCCAGACAGGCACGCGCACGTACCCGTCGCGGGCGGGGAAGAATTTGAAATACGAAAAAGCGTCGCCGAGCGCGGCGTAGGTGACGTTATTGGCGGTGAGACCAAAGGCGTCGATTCGGAAGACGACGGCGCCCTCGTCGAGCAGGTCGGTCACGGGCGTGAGCGCGGGTTCGGCGAGGAGCTCGCGGAGATCGCCGTGGCGGAGGAGGAGATCGAGACCGGCCTTGGGCGTCGTCATGGCGGCGCGAGCTTCGCACGAAGCTCCGAGCGCACGCCATGGCGACGGCACCGCGTGTGCTATCCGTCCGCGCGCAGCCGCAGAACGGAGACAGGGGGTCTCACTCCCGAACGGGGCTTGCGGCAGCGCGACTTTGTCGAAGCGAAACGATGTGAAGGAACGCGGCGAAGGGGACGAGGATCGCCGGGAGCCAGATGACGGGCCACGCGGCGAGATCGGTGAACGGCGCGCCCGGCCCGTCGCGATGGAGCGGCCCCGGCGTCGACGTCGCGACCCTCGCCACGGTGCTGGCGAGAATGAGCAGCCCTGCGTTGTTCCGTGCGAGCACCACGCGCGGGGAGATGCGCCCGCGCGCAACCAGGAGCGCAATCACCGGCGCCGCAAGCCCAACGAGGATATCGAAGTTGCGACCCTCGAAGGTCACCTGCTGGGGGGCGCCATCACCGCGGTGAGCGCGACCAACGCGAGCTGGGGGAGTACGCGCTCGCGACGCTACCGGTTATTTCTTCGACGCCCCCTTCGCCGACCTCGAGCTCCCCTTCTTCGCCGATGCGCCGCCCTTTTTTGTGCCGCCACCGCTCGTCGTCGTGCTGCTTCCACTGCCGCCCGCCGCCGCCTGCCCCAGGCCCGTGGCGATGGCGGTGCCACCGGCACCGACGACCGAGCCGCCGATCTGCTGATGGAGGTGCGACGCGTCGCCTGTGGTGACCGCGCCGCCGACGTTGCCGGCCACCGCACCGCCGACACCGCCGACTTGGCTTCCAACGGCGCCTGCCGCCGCGCCGCCGCCTTGGGAGATGACCGCGCCGCCGACCTGTTGCCCGAGGTTATCGTAGTTGCCACTCGTGACGGCATTCCCCGTTTCGCTCGCGACCGCTCCGCCGACGCCGGTGATCGCCGCGCCTGCGACGCCGCCGACCTGTCCGCCGATGGCGCCCGCCGCCGCGCCGCCGCCGGCTGCAATCGCGCCGCCGCCGATGGTCTGCCCCAAGTTGGCGTAGTCGCCGGTCGAGACCGCCTGCCCCGTGGCCGACGCGACGCTGCCGCCGATAGCGCCGACGACGGCCCCCGTCGTTCCGCCGATTTGGCTGCCGAGGGCCCCGGCTCCCGCGCCGCCGGCCGCGCCAATCACGGCGCCGCCGACGTGTTGGCCGAGGTTGTCGTAGTTGCCAGATGCGACCGCGCTGCCGGTTTCGGTGACGGCCGCCATGCCCGCCGCGCCTATGATTTGCCCGCCGACGCCGCCAATCTGATTGCCCACCGCGCCTGCGATCGTTCCGCCGCCGGCGGTGATGACCGCGCCGCCGAGCTGGTTTCCGTACTGGTCCCAGCTACCCGTCGTGATGGCGCTGCCCGTCGTCGAGGAGACCGCGCCGCCGACCGACGTAAGGATTGCTCCGCCCGTGCCGCCGACATGGTTGCCTGCTGCGCCCGACAGGATAGAGCCCGAGGTTCCTACGACGCCGCCGGCGATGTTCGTTCCGAGACTGCTGTAGTCGCCCGAGGTGATCGCGCCTGCGGTGGCATTGGCAATCACGGCGCCGTTCCCCGCAATCAAATCACCTGCGAGCTGCGACCCTGCGCCGCCTTTGCCACCGAGGCCGCGCCCTGCGGCGCCGAGCCCCGCGCCGACGACGCCGCCGCCGACCGCGCCCGCCATCTGACCGCCGGTCATCCCCTTCACGTCGACGCCGGAGACCTCTTGGCTGATGGCGCCGCCGGCGCTCTTCATGGTGGCGCCGAAGCCTGCGAATGCGCCGATTCCGGCGACGCTGACCGTGCCCGCGACGGCGCCGTAGCCGACGGTGGTCGCCCCTTCGGTGCAGGCGAGGACGCTCATGAACGTGGTGGCAAGCTTGCGGGCGAACGCGAGGCGGAGGGAGCTCATGGGGGGCCTTTTAGGTGGGGATATCGAACGAGAGCCGAGCGCCGCGCTCATTCGTGGGATTCGCCGGTAATCGTATTGGGCATATCCGACGAGCCGGCCTCGATGAGCGAGACGAACGTCTCATCGCCTTCGCGGACCACGGCGACGACGACAACCATGCCGTCGGCGCGCATATAGGCGCGGCCGTCGCCGCTGCCGCCGTGCATGTCGAGCGTGGTGAGCCCCTTGGCAAGCATCGCGTCGTCGTAGAACGCGCGCACGGCGTCGCGGGTCGCGGGGGTCGAATAAACGCGGGCCGCGTGGGGGAGCCCTTCGGCGCGCGCGGTGATCACGCGGCGCGATGCCGGGGGTCGCGGCACGAGAAGCGAGTCGCTGCCGGCGGCGTCGCCCGTGGTGGGGAACATCGCGGGGAGGCTGATGCCGCCATCTGTCCAGAGCGTGGTGACGCGCGTTCGGCCACTCGCGAGGCGCTCGGCAAAGGCATACCGAAAGCGACCCATGGCGGCGAGGTCGCCCGTTTTCACCAGCTTGTCGAAGAGCTCACCGGCGTCGTCCGACCCTTCTTCGCCCGGCTCGCGCGCGAAGCAGACGACGAGACCGCCCCTCTCGTTGCCGTCGCGAATCACGCCGTGGCGGAGCGCATCGCCCGTCACGCCCGCGAAGAGCTCGTTCATCGCCGCGTTGGTCTTCGCCTTCGCGAGCGCGCGGCCGAGGGCGTTCGGGCGCGCGCGGCAGTAGGCCTCGTATCGGTCGAGGACGACGCTCGGCGCATCGTCCGACGTCGTCCCCGCGCGGTGAAACACGGCGCCGTTGACCGAGACCGTGGCCGCATCGCCCGTGAGATCCGAAAGCGTCGCGAGGCTGTGGGCGGCGCGGAACGTCTCCTCGCGTACGCTGGCGCGAACGGTTCGTGCCGAGCCCCAGCCGACCAGGATCGTGACGACCGCGAAGTAGAGCGAGAGGCGCGTCGCACGCGCGAGCCTTGCCGGGAGGGTGAACGTTTGCGTCGGCACTTTGAGCGTGGTGGGCATGGCCGTCTCCTCAGAACTGAATCGCGTGGGCGGCGCTGTTCGACGAGCCACCGAAGGTCTCGTCCTTCACTTCATCGGCGCAGGCGCCGTACGAATACGAAGTAACGTCGCTCGAGAACAGCTGCGCGGCGCCGGCCTGCGTGACCGACCCCGACACGCCAAACCTTGCAATGTCGTTGCCAACGCCCGACTGCACGCCCGACGTGTTGCCCAGGGCACGCTGCACTTCGGGCGAGCTCGCCCCGCCGCCCGCGCCGCCTTTGTACGGCACATTGCCGGTGCTCACGCCGCCGGTGAGCGTGCTCTCGGCTGTGAGCTCGCGGGAGAGCCCCGCGGTCTTATCGCCTTTGCAGCCGACCATCGCGTAGCCGAGGGTTGCGGCGCGTGCGAGGCGCATCGTGTGGAGCGCCTTGCCGTACATCGCGTGGAAAAAGAGCAGCGAGGTGAAGGCGAGAATGAAGAAGACGATGACGACGAGGGCTTCGACGAGGAGCGCGCCACGCGCGCCGTTGCGGCGTGTGCGTCGGGTACGCAGTCGTGAGCCGCGGAGGCTGGTGGTTGTGGGCATGGCGCGACTCTCCGAATTTGGCAATCAGTGGATGAAGACGTCGGGAGACGAGGTCGCCGTGCGACCGAGCTCCTGCATGAGCGCGGCGTTCTCGGGGACGATGTGCCCGGCCGAACCGCCGAGATCGAGCGTGACCTTCGCGCGGTAGATCGTCTCGATGGCGGCGACGGGGAGCTTGATGCCGTCGAACGGCGCGTTCCAGAGGCGAAGGCGCGGGCGCCAGTGGAAGTGCCACATGGCCTCTTCGTCGTCGTTGCAGTCGCGCCCTTCGAAGCTGCCGGCGCAGTCGTAGAAGTACTCGGACTGGGCGAAAGCGTCGGGGGCGACGGCGCCGAGCTTCGGAAGAATCGCGTTGGCCGTCGACGTCTTCGCGGGGCCTTTCAGGCTGTATCCGAGCGAGACCATGTGCGGCCCCTTTTTGAGAATCTCGTGATTCCCTTCGGCGACGCCGATCGACTGCTGCACGCTGCAGTAGTTGCCTCCCTCGGCCGAGAGGCGCATCGGCGCGATCTTGCCGGCCCCTTTGCCGCCCGCACCCGCAGACGCGGTGCCTGTGGTGATCTGGTTGGTCGTCCTGTTCTTCTTATCGATTTTGCACTTGTCGAAATCGAACTTGCCCCGGGCGTCGTTTCCGGCTTTCACAGAGTCCTTGCCGGCGGCGGTCGCTTTGTCTTCCGCGGCTTTCACGGCGGTGTCGCGCTGACCGTTGCAGTGCTGCTCGGCCGCGTCGTCGATTTGGCCGGCGAACTGGTCGAGATTGAGTGGGCTATTGGGCATTCCCGGGAGCTCGCAGAAGTACGCGGGGGCGCTCTCGACGAGGCCGCTCAGCGCGTTGCCGATGAAGTCGCCGAGCTTTCCGGCGATAGCCGTGCGCCCGAAGATGACGCTGATGATCGACCCAATCGCTTTGCCGGCTTCGCCGCACAGCTTCGTCGTCGAGCCGTCTTCGACGGGGAGCCCTTGGACCTCGGTCATCGGATCGCTGATGGCGACGGTGAGCTTCACGCCATCGCGGTATTTACGGCCGACCTCGAGGCTCGCAGCGACGGCCGCGGGCGGGATCGCGTGGCCCACGACCGTGGCCGAGACGTTGAGCGCGCGGAGGGCGGCATCGATGGGGGCGCGCGTCGCTTGGAGCGCCGTCTGCGTGTAGGTGGCCGCCGAGACGGCGAGAGATTCGATAGGGCACGCCCAGGTGCCGATGAGCGGAATCGCGCAGATGACGCCGAAGATGACCGAGGCGATCGTGGCCAGTGTCCATATGGCTTTGAGCGCGACGCGAACGGCGAGGATCATCGCCATCGTGAGATTGAGAAGAACGAGAACGTGCATCCCGCGCGCTTGAAGGGCCGAGGCCGAGAACGCTGCGGCGTCGGCCGCTTCTTGGGCGCGCTCACGAAAGAGAAGTGCGTCGCCGAGGCCGGCGAGGTACCACATCACGGCGACGAGAAGGGCCGCCATGAAGACGCCCATGATCATGATGGCGCCGCGGGAGTCGCGTGCGAGCGAGGGGGCGGGGCCGGTCGGGCTCACGGCTGTGCACCGAGGCCTAGAAGGGGAGTCACGAGGGCGACGGCGCAGCCGACGAAGATGCTGGGGCCGAGGCGAAACCAAATGCGCAACTCCTCGGCGACTTCATACCGCTTCGCCTTGGCGCGAAACGGATTGGTCATTAGCAACACCGAATTCTTGAGCGTCTTCCAGAGAACGCCTTGGTAAATGAGCTGCGCGGGGGCGAGGAGAGTGGCTGCGAGAAACGCGTAGCTTTGTGCCTCGAGGCCGCCGAGGGGCAGACAGGCAGCTCCGATGGCGGCGAAGAGCTTCACATCGCCACCGCCCATGCCGCCCCGGCAAAATACGATGAACGGCACGAGGGCCGTAAGAAGCATTCCAAGGAGCGAGAGAGCGAGCTCGCGAACGCCGCCCATTGGTCCACCCAGGGCAGCGCCGTGAAACGCGTGGACCGATAGCGCGAGGGCGAGCGCGCCGAGCGTGAGCTTATTGGGGATATGCCCCGTGCGGAGGTCGATAAAAGCAGCCACCGCCGAGACGAGGGCTGCTGCGGCGAAGAATGCGATCATGACTCCTAATTCCTTTTGCTCTTCAGGGCACGGGGCCGAGGACGTAGCTGCGGGCAAGGTCGAAGTCGCCGGCAAGGGCTGTCCCGATTTCCAAGAGAACCGGGATGGACGCAATGCCGACGAGCAGGAGAACGACGGTGTATTCCACCATCACCGAGCCGCGCTGATGGGTCATCAGTCGGCGTAGGATCCGGGCCATCACGGCCTCACTTGACGAGCGTCTGCACCTTCGTCGACGCGTTCGTCACTTCGGTCTGCACGGCGCTTCCGAAGGTCGTGAACGCGGTAATCGCGGCGATGGCGACGAGGCCGAGGATGGCGATGTACTCGACCATGTTGGCGCCGCGGGTGTCACGAACGAGGGCGAGCGAGCGGAGGTTCGAGAGGGTCGTCTTCATGGTATTTCGGGCTCCTGCAGTGCGGTCTTGGGAGAATGTTTGGATTGGCGACTTGAGTCTTGAGACTTGAGACTTGAGACTTGGCAATCGTGGTAGCGGCGGCTCACTCGGCGTCGTGGCCTTGCGTGCGACTCGCTTCGACGAACCGTCATTGCACCCGCAGTGCCAACACCCCTAGATCGCTCGTCACCCGCGTTTTTTCGATGGAAACGCGTAAAAACCCGCAGCAGGACACGCTGCGAACAGTACGTTCGCAGGGCGAACAGAACCGCATTCCGAAGAAGCGGTGCGCGGTGCGAAAGGAGCTTTCGCGGTCTACGGATCCACGTCGCGCGCCCGACTCGACTGGAAAACGCCCTTCTCGCGGCGCGTCGGCGTTGTCATCGCGTCCTCTTCACGTGAAACGCGAGTGCCCGCTTCGTGCGAGAGCGCTTGGCCTCGGAGTTGCTCTCTCATTCGTTATGCAGCTCCCCCTCAAGACTCTCACGATCGTGATCGGCTCTCTCTCTTTCGGCATCGCAGCCGAGGCCTGCCGCCCTGTCGACGCGATGCTCGCGCCGCCCACCGAGGCCCCCTTCGAAATCGCGGTCGAAGTGACGAGCGACCCCGAGACGCCGCTCCCGGGCGTGCCCGTTCAGATCGGCGCGACCATCGCCGGAAAGAGCGACGCGCACGGCCTTCTCCACGCGACGCTCGAGGGTGCGCAGGGGAGCTCGGTGCAGGTCGCCGCGCGCTGCCCCCAAGGGTTCGACGCGCCGCAGGGGCCCGTCACCGTCATGCTTCGACGGTTCGCGCCCGGCTCCCCCACGCCGACCTATTCGCTCCGTTGCGCGCCGACGTCGCGCGCCCTCGTTGCCGCGATTCGCGCGGAGAACGGCCCCAACTTGCCCGTCATCTGGCTAGGGCGCGAGGTCGCGCGCACGGACGCGAGCGGGGTTGCCCACGTCGTCTTCAATGCAACACCCGGCGACGCCATCAACCTCGTGCTCGGCACCAACGAGGGGGACGCGAAGCGCCTTCGCCCGCAGAACCCCACGCTCTCGCTCCAGCCGCGTGACGTCGACGACTACGTGGTGCTCGACCAGAAGTTCATCGTCGAGCCGAAGCCGCAGGTGGTTCACAAGGTTGTGCATCGCGCCGGCCCGCAGCGCATCTGACGCGCAGCCGCGCGAGCTACGTTACGTCCCACGGCGCGCGCGTCGTGGGGACTTACTCGGAAACGTCGCCGCCCCCTTCACGTGCGCGGCGTTCGCATGAACAGCGAGCCTCGACGCGCTCGTGTCGCGCACCGACGAATCGAAGGAGCAGGCCGACGTCGCGGCCCGCTGCGCTCTGCTCACTCGTCTTCATTCTGCGTCGCACGCGCTTTGAGAACTTTCGCGGCCACGGCGTAACTTGCCATTCGCGGATTCTCCCGCGCGAGCTCTTCGTAGAGGCGCGCGGCCTCGGCGTATCGGCCCGAGGCCGCCGCGTTGACGGCCATGCTCTCGGGCGCAACGGTACTGCCCGCCGGCGGGAGAAAGAGCGGCCGACGCGGCGCGACGACCGAGCCTGCGGGCGCGGGCGTGGGGACAGCAGCTTGCGCGTTCGCGTTCCGCGTTTGCGCGGCCGGCGGCGCCGAGTCGGTCGGCGCATTCGCGGCCATGGCGACGTCGACGGGCGCGAGGGCGACATGGGGCGACGTGCGCGAGAAGCGCGCGACGTTCGCGCCCAGTAGCACCACTGCGAGCGCGATTGCCGTGCGGCCGAGGGTCGACAGGCGGCGCGGCTTGTCGGCCTTCTTGGTACTCACCGTCGTCGTCCCCGCGGCCTTTGCCGCAGCCTTCGCGGCGTCGGTCACGCGCTTCAAATCGGGCCCGGTCGGCGTGAGGGGTTGCGGCTCGGCACGCGCCGCCTTCGGCACCGAGGCGACGGCCGGCGATTCCGAAGGGATGGGCGAGGATGCGAACGCGAGCGCCTCTTTTCGAAGGCGGTTGTCGAAGATCGTCGGCTCGCTCTCCATCGGCTTGCGCAGCGGAGGGAGAGCCTCGATCGCGCTCGGCGGAGGCGCCGGGGCGACGTGGGCGACGTGGGCGACGTGGGCGACGTGGGCGACGGGCGCCGCGTGCACCTGCGTCGGCTCGTCCTCGGGCTCGCTCGCGTAAGGTCGGAACACGGTCTTCTCTTCGTGCACGTCGTCGGCATTCAGCGCGCGGAGCGCCGCGGGCGCCCTCGCAGGCAGCGACGCGACGTTCGTGATCGCCGTGTCGCCGGAGACCGCACCGACGGGCGCAGGCAGCGACGCCATCGACCCGCGCATGCGGCCGACGACGACGGCCGGGCGCGCGCCGGTGC
>JANXMC010000291.1 GCA_025354825.1 Myxococcales bacterium | reverse complement strand
CCACGTCCCCGTGACCGGGTCGTAAAGCTCGCCTGACTGAAGGGGCGAGGCGAAGGTGTCGCCGGTGGCGATGAACACCTTCCCCGATAGGAGCAGCGTCGCCGTATGACGGGAATGGTACTGCGGGGAATCGACGGTCCCCGTGAACGTCCCGGCGACCGGGTCGTAAAGCTCGCTCTCTTTCTCGGCTGTCGACGTGGGGTTGTTTTCACCGCCGAAGATGAGCACCTGGCCCGAGCCGAGCAGCGTTGCCGTGTGGCGATAGCGCCGCATGGTCATGGGGCCCACGACGGTGAAAGCGCCGGTCTGCGGGTCCCAGAGCTCGCACTCGGAATCGAAGGGCGAAACGTTCGCGCTCTGAAGGCCCCCCGTAACCAGCACCTTTCCCGAACGAAGCAGCGTCGCCGTGTGTTGGAAACGCGGCACTCGGGACGAGCCCGTCGCGGCGAACGTACCTGCCACCGGGTCGTAGATCTCGCCGGGCGCCGTACCCAGCCCATCACCCCCCACGACGAGCACCTTTCCGGACGCGAGGCGTGTGGCAGTGTGGTACGAGCGGCCGGTCGTCAATGCGTTCGTCGCCGCGAAGGTGCCGGCAACGGGGTCGTAGAGCTCCGCGCCGATCCCACCTCCTGCAATGAGAACCGCGCCGGAGGCGAGCATCGTGGCGGTGTGGTCGATGCGTGTCGTCGTCATCGACCCCGTCGACGTCCAACTCGTGGCGACCACCGACGGATACGCCGTCGATTGCCAGCGAACCTCGAGGACGCACTGCGACGCGCCCGGTGGCGTCACCGCGCGGCCACGCGGCATCGCGGGGCTCGTGTCGTACGCGCAGCCGTGCACCGCGAGCGACGCGCCGGCGTGCTCGCCGCTCGCTTTCGTGACGTGTGGGGGCGCTACCCGAAGGCGCGGCGCCCCGTCCGCGCTCAGCATCTCGAGAACGTTGCCGACCAGCCGGAGCCCTGCGACGCCGGACACGTCGACGTCGTAGGTGAGCGCCTCGTGATCGGGCTTCGTCTCGAACACGACGTAGTCATCGGCCCCCTCGGCGTGCGCGCGACGCACGACGTCGCTCCCCGCGAGCGCGCCACGGTACAGCGCGGCGCCTTCGGTCACACGGGCGGGCCCGTCGTCGACATCGCGCAGCGCGAATCCCACGTTCACTTTCGACGTGTCGTCCACGAGCCGTGCGGTGCCGTTTGCGCGCGCCGGCAGCTCGACATCGGCCGTTCGCAACACGCCGCGCAAAGCCTCGGGCGGAATGACCGCGCGGAGCGCACCGGCGCCACTTGCCTCGAACGTCGTCCCCGAGCGCGCCCCGAAGGTTTCCCCCGTCAGCGCCGGGGTTGGGCGTGGCGCTCTCGCGGACGTCGCCGCCGCGGGCTTCGGACGGAACATGCTGCGAAGCGTTTCGAGCCGCGCGAGCGCATTGGGTGATGCGCTCAGCGTGGTCGTCGCGCTCACCGACGCGTCACCGCGCTCGACCATGTCTTCGCGAGCGCGCGCATTGCAGCTCGCGACGACGGCAATGGCAACTAGCGGCGCGACAGCGCGCATAGCCCTTATTCGCATGGTTTCGAGGCTAGCACTCGCCTCGCGCGCGGCCGCAACCGCGGCGGCGAAGCCGTCCCACGTGGCAAGTCTTCGTGGAGGAAAGGTAGCACTCCACCTACTGCCCATTCGCCGGCTCGAAGGTCACCGCGCTTCGAAAAGCCGCGTTCCCACCTCGGGCGGTAACCCTGCGGCCGCGATCGCCGCGACGGCCGCGTCGATGTCGTAGTGCACGCGGAAGATCTCCACCGTCCGCTCACGCAAATCGACAACCGCGAACGCCGCCCGCGGATCGCCATCGCGCGGCTGCCCGACGGAGCCGGGATTGAGCAGCACCGCCTGCGCGTCGGACGGCCACGAGACGATCTTGCCCGGCGTGAGCGCGCGCTCCTCGCAGACGTCGTTCTCCATGTAGCCAAAGATCGGCACGTGGGTGTGGCCGCAGAAGCCGACCTTCGGCCACGCCGTATTGTTGATGAGCGCGCGGAGGTTCATTCGAAGGCTTCCCGGCGTCACGTAGCCGACGAGACGCGCGGGCTCATCGAGGAAGCAGCCGTGCACCGCCGTGAAGCCGAGCGGGCTCACGACGACCTGCGGTTGATCGCGCAGGAACGCGCGCTCGGCGTCGTCGAGCTGCGTGCTCGTCCACTCCATGAGCCGCTTCGCGAGTGAGTTCGTCCCGGTTCGACGCAGGCCGTGCCCCACATCGTGATCGTGATTGCCCATTACGAAGGAGAACCCTTCGCTCCGAAGGCGCGCGATGCATTCGCGCGGCTGCGCGTTGTACCCGACGGTGTCGCCGAGGCAGAGGCGCGTATCGTGTTGCGTCGTCGCAATAGCCGCGAGCACGGCCTCGAGGGCCGGCACGTTGCCGTGAACGTCGCCGAGGAGCGCGATCCGCATCGCCCGATCCTACGCGTGGATTCGCCCTCTCGCGCGCGAATGCGACGAGCTCAGCGCGGCGGCGTGAACCTGTAGACCTTCGCCGGCTTCGACCCGGTAATGCGTTTACCCGGCGCCTCTTGAAGCACGTTGTCGTCGATCATGCGCGTTACGCGCTTTCGGAAGTTCCCGGGGTCTTGTGGCTCGCCTTTGATGACGTCGAAGACGGCGCGAAGCTCGGGGATCGTGAACGTCTCGGGGACGAGCTCGAAGGCGATGGCGCTTCCGTCGATGACGCCGCGCACGCGCGCGAGCGCGAGATCGAGAATCTCGTGATGGTCGAAGGCGAGCGGCTGGGCGAGCGCTTTGCCGAGTGACCAGAAGCGCGCGTGCTCCGCGTCGCCGCCCGCCTTGATGAACGGCACGAGGGTCGGGCGAACGAGCGCGTAGTACGCGACGCTGATGATCCGCATCCGCGGATCACGGTTGGCTTTTCCGAACGTGTGGAGCTGCTCGAGGTAGCTCGAGCCGCTCGGCAGGCCGGTCTCTTCGGCGAGCTCGCGCTTTGCCGCCGCGTCGACGTCCTCGCCTTGATCACCCTGCGCACTTCCCACGCGCACGAAGCCGCCGGGGAGGGCCCAGAACCCTTTTTGTGGATGCTCGCCGCGCTTCACGAGAAGCACTTTGAGATCGGCATCGACGATGGTGAAGACGACGATGTCGACGGTGACGGCCGGCCTCGGAAAGGCGTCGGGCTCGTAGGCGTCGAGGAAGCGCTTCTCGTCCCGCGCGCTCTCGGAGCCGGGCGCGGCGTCGTCGCTCTGCGCGTCGCTCGCCCCCGCGCTTTTCGCGCTCGCTCGCCCCGATTCCGTTCGTGCCCGCGGCCGACTCATGGCGCGAGCCTAGTACGTGTGGGCTCAGGGCTGAAAGAACCCCGCGTTCGCGCCCGGAGTTACCATCCCGCGGCTCGCGCGGATGGCCGATTGGCTCACCATGCGGAACACCTTGCGGAGCGCGGCGGGCGTCGTTTGCGCCTGCACTTCGACGCACCCATCGGGCACGCCCATGCTCTTGGCGACGGCCGCGAAATTCGTTCCGGCGCCCACGCCGACGAACGCCAAGACGAACTGCTCCGACCTCAATAGATCGCGGCTCAGGGCCGCGCATTCGCTCGCCTTGCGCCGTGAGCCGCAGTCTTCGCCGTCGGTGATGACGACGACGACGCTGCGGGTGGGCGTCCCGCCGTCGCGCAGGCGCTGCGCGTACGCCACGTTTGCCGCGAGCGCGTCGCACCACGTGTCGTAGAGCTTCGTGCCGCCGCACGCGTTGTAGCTCACGCTGTCGAGGCGCACGGCGTCGTCGACGGGGACGTAGGCGTGCACCACGCGGACGTCGTCGTTGAACGTCCACAACGCCATGAGCACGGAGTCTTTCTCGCGCGACTGGGCGAACGCATCGACCAGCGCATTTTCCCCTTCGCGGACGGCGTTCTCGACCCCCGCGCCGTGGATGCTCCCCGAAGCATCGACGAGCAGCGTGACGAGCGTGACCTCTGTCGCGGTGATCGTCTCGAGAGCCACTCCTGCGGCCCCTGCGATCACCATCGGCCCGAGGCTGCCCGTGAGCATCGTCGATGTCGCGGCGCTCAGCGTCCCCGCGCTCGTCGCGCCCGCAAGCAGATGGGCAGTCTGTGCGGCGTTCGTCGTCCCTTTGCTGACCATGATCTCGCCTCCACGTTTCAGATGTGAGCTCACACGACGACGGCGTCCGTCGTCTTCACGATGCGCATTCCCGATTTGCGAAAGTCCTCAATCGCGCGATCGGCAATGCGCGGAAAATCCAGGGCCGGCGGCAACGGCGAGAGCGGCGGCGCAGGCACCGGGCTCATTGCGTCTTCGAGCACCCAAACCTTGTCCAAGAGCTTCGGGTCGACCTTCGTGATGTGGTCGCGAAGGTCGTTGAGCGTCGAAAGAACGCAGTGCGATTTCGCCTGGCCGAAGACGTAAATGCGGTCGTAGTCCATGAGCATTTGAAAGAACGGCGCATTGAACGCGCCCACGCTTTGCCCGCCGAGCTCTTGCACTTCGGGCGAAAGCACGGAGTAGTTCTCGGTCATCGCGTGGGTTCCTTTCGTCTCGAAGTGGGTCTGGTGCGTGCGCGCGACAGCGTGGAAAATCGCAGCCTCCATGAGCGCCGGAACGAGGGCGTGGGACAGCCCGCCGAGAAGCGTGTGGAAGGGCCAAATGGTCAGACTGTATTTGCCTGTCGCCTCGAGCTTCTTCACGTATTCGAGGCACGCCGCGGGGTGCGCAATCGGCGTCCATCGCCCTGCGCGCACGTCGTCGTAGGCAATCGCCGTGAATGGCGCCGGCGGCTTGCCTTGGTCGTCCATCCAGAAGCTCGGGTGGAAGATTTGAAAAATGCGGTGCGTATCCATGGAGAAGTGCAGTCCCGTGAGCTTCCCCAAAATTGCGATAGAGCCACTCCACGGTTCGGCGCGTGTCCTCCACCGCGCCGGGCACGAAGAGGCTCGCGCCGGGGGTGCAGAAGCCTATTTGGCAATCGATGCCGAA
>JANXMC010000272.1 GCA_025354825.1 Myxococcales bacterium | reverse complement strand
CCCGGCTCGGCATCACGAACGCATCGGCGAGCCGAAAGTAGTCCGCTTTTCGCGCTTCCGGCAGCAGCCCCGTGAACCGGACGGCGGACGTCAGGCCCATGCGCTCGGCTTTTTGCTCAAGGCGGGGACGATCGCTACCGTCGCCTGCGATGATGAAAACGATGTCGGGCTGCTTTTTCAGAAGCGACGGAAGAACCTCCATCACCTCGTCGAAGCCTTTGTAACGTTCGAGCGATTCCAGCCTCCCAAAGTTCATGAGCACCGTTCGACCCTCAAGCCCGAGCTTTGCCACCAACTCGGGATCCTTTGGACCCACATGAAGTGCACCATTCAGCTCGACCGCATTAGGGAGAATGTGGGTTTGCGCGTGCCCGATGCGGCCCCAGTGCTGAAATCGTTTGAGCGTCGTATCACTAATTGAGATAATCGAATCGACATTCCCTAGAAGGGACTGCACGAGCGACACGCGCGGTTTCTTCCAAACCTCGATTCCGTACGCCATGAGGGCGAGATGAGCGCCGTACAGTCGCTTCATCGCAACGGCAAGGGGCAGTAGATGGATATGCCCGCAGATGACGAGGGGGGACCGCGAAAACGAGAGCGCCTGCCGCGCAATCGTCCGTACGTAACGGCCGCGGCCGCCACTGCCATCCGTCACGAACTCGATTCGTGGAGGAATGACGCCTGGGTCGCCCACGACGAGCCGCGGGAACACCCTCACGAGACGGGTGGCGGCGTGGGTCGACATCGCCGTCAGCAGATCGCGGTTGTACTTGGCGATGCCTCCGTGGCCGCCGAAGGCGTCCGTCGTTAGAACTGTGATCTCGACTGAGTGTGTTGCTTGTGTCACCGCATGGCCTCGCGTCCGCGTAGCTCTTGTTCCGCTCTTACCATGTGAGCGACGACATCAGGCATCCGGTTCTTCGCCTTCCACCCGAGGACTCGCTCTGCTTTTATCGGCGTCGCGCGAGAAACCGCAATGTCCGTCGGTCGCCGAAGGCTGTTGTCCACTACGGTGTGGTCCCGCCATACCAGGCCAAGACACTTGAATACCTCGTCGACGAAATCTTCGAGGCTGTAAGTGACCCCCGTCGCGATGACGTAGTCATCGGCGTTAGGGTGCTGTAGGATCTTCCACATCGCTTCGACGTATTCCGGCGCCCAGCCCCAGTCTCGTCGGATGCTAAGATCACCCAGGCTCAAAATCTCGCCGGAACCTCGTGCGATCCGGCATGCAGCGGCCACAACCTTACGCGTCACGAACCGCTCTGGCCGCAGAGGCGACTCGTGGTTTGCAAGGATTCCCGAACACGCGAACAGCTCGTACGCCTCACGGTAGTTGGCCACCTCCCAAAACGCCGCGGCCTTCGCGACGCCGTACGGGCTTCGGGGTCGAAAAGGCGAGAGCTCGTCGGCGGGGCGCTCTGCCGTCTCGCCAAAGGACTCGGTCGATCCCGCGTTGTAGAGCTTAATGAAGCGCTTCAGAAAGCGGACCGCCTCCAGCAGGTTCAGCGTGCCGAGAGTAATGCTCTCAAGCGTTTCAACGGGTTGGTGAAACGACAAGCCGACCGATGTCTGGCCGGCGAGATTGTAAATCTCTTGCGGTTCGTAGCGGCTAATGATTTGCAAAACGCTA
>JANXMC010000269.1 GCA_025354825.1 Myxococcales bacterium | reverse complement strand
AGGAGCCGCACCCGCAGGCGGGCATGCGCCGAAGTCGGGGTTGCAGTCGGCGGCAGGCGCCACCGGCACCGTTGGCGCGGTGGCCGGGTTCGGCGTGGTCGGAGCTTCCGGCAGCTTGCCGTTGGGCCACTTCGCTCGATCCTCTCGCGTGCACGGCTGCGGGTCGGTCGGGTCGTTCTGAACGCACTGGAGCATCCACGCTTCGCGCGGGGGAACGCCGTCTTTCTCGGCCTTCGCGCGGGCGGCGGCGACGTCTTTCGCGACGCCGACGTCGCTGATCCACGGCACCGCGCTCACGAGCAAGAGCGCGAACGCAAGGATCCCCGCGAACGGAAGGACGACGCGGTACAGGCTCGAGACGGGCCTGTTGAACCGGAAGCTCGCGATGAAGAGGTTCAGCCCGAGGGGCGGCATGCAGTACGCGATTTCGAGGTTCAGAATGAAGATCATCCCGAGCTGAAACGGCGACATGAACTCGTCGGGCCGGCGCGCGCCGAGGTCGGCGACGAACGGCAGCATGAGCGGCACGGCGACGAGGATCGCGCTGAAGCCTTCCATCAACATCCCGAGGACGAGAAGGAAGAGGTTCATCATGATGAGGAATTGCCACTTCTTCTCAATTCCGATTTTGAGCATCAGATTGAGGACGTCGGTAGGAATCCGCTGATCGACGACGTAGTTCATAATCGCGTTCGCGAACGCGAGAATCATGATGATGGCGCCCGCCATGGCCATCGACGACTTGACGATGCGCGGGAGATCGCGCCTCCACGACAGGTCTTTGAGGATGAAGAACTCGATGGCGAGCGTGTACGCGGCGACGAGGCCGGCGCTCTCGTCGATCGACGCGAGGCCCGTCCCGAGACCGGCGATGAGAATCACGGGGATGAGCAGCTCCCACTTCAACAGCCAGACCGACGTGACGATCTCCGACAGGCGCGGCGGCTCGCGAACGACCTTCTCGCGCACCCCGACGATGCCGGCGTAGATGCTGAGAAGAAGAATGACAAGCATGCCCGGCACGAGGACGGCCTTGAAGGCCATCGTGAAGTCGACGTGGGCCACGAGCGAGAAGACGAGCAGCGGCAGCGAGTACGGCAAGAGCAGACCGACCGAACCGCCCGTGGTCACGAGGCCGAGGGAGAAGCGGTCGGAGTAGTTCTGCTTGCGAAGCGCCGGGTAAAGGAGGCCGCCGATGGCGATGATCGTGACGCCGCTGCCGCCCGTGAGCAGCGTAAAAACAGCGCTCGCGACGACGGCGACGATGGCGAGACCGCCAGGCAGCCACCCGAGAACCGATCGCGCCGCACGCACGAGCCTGTCGGCCGTTTTCGCCTCGGCGAGGACGTAACCGACGAACGTGAAGAGCGGAATGGTGACGAGAATCGGGGAGTCGGAAAAGTGGGTGTCGAGAATCGGCGGCGAGATGAAGCGCAGGTGCCGATATTCGATGTCCGAGTGGAGGAGCCAAGCGAGCTCGGCGGAGCCGCCCATGATGGCGAAGAGCGGTGTGCCGAGGAGGGCCATGAGCGCCACGAACGCCGCGACCAGGCTGCCGAAGAAGCCGATGCCGCCGATGGTGAAGACGCCCGCGGCGAGGCCGACTTTGGCGCCCTTTCCGAGCTTCATCGGCTCGGGCGTGGTCTCGACGTCGGGGCCGCTCACGACGCCACCTCGGTCGCGCTTGCGCTCGCGGCGCCGCCGAGATCGTGCGGCTCGGAGGCGACCTTATCTTCCAAATGCTTCGTCTCGTCGTCACCGTGGGCCGAATCGGGGTCGACGCGCACGTGGCCACTCAGGACGAGCAGAATACGAAGTACGAATTTGAGGCCAATCACGAGAAGGCCAAAGGGGAGAATGAAGTCCAAATCGCGAATGAGGAGCCCCGCGGCGCCGCTCGCGCCGGGAGCCGAAACCGCTGGCATTTTCGCCTGGTCGAGCATCCCTTCGGGGACGATGAGCGAGTCGACGCCCTCCTTGGGGAAGTGGTCCGTCCAGCTCGCGCCGCGCATCCACTCGTTCCATTCCGGCCCCTTCATCCACTTTTCGTAGGCCTGGCCGGCGACGACTTTGGGGAAGCTGCGAAGATCGAGCGACGCCTGACGACCGAGGAGAAACAGATCGCTCGAGATTCCCGCTTTCGTCTTCGCGAGCCTATCGCCGATAGGGGTGTCGCAGAGGTGCCCCTGCCCTTCGCCCTCGCCCTTTACGCAGGCCGTGAACGCTTCGGCGTCGAACTTGGTGACGGAGATGCCGTCGATGAAACCCCACGTCGCCATGAAGCATACGGCGGCCGCGGCGGCCCATCCGAGAATGGCGACCGGCGCGACGAAGCGCTTTGGAATGAAGCGCGTTGCGACGTCGATGTTGATGTGCTTTCCGCGCGACGTAGCGATCGACGCGCCGAGAAGCGCGAGCCACAGCGTGAGGCGCGTGACGAGGCCGCGCAGGCCGCCGATCAGCATGAGAACCGACGCGTTCTGTATCCAGGCGCGAAGGTTCGACGCGTACTCGTTGCCACCGTTGGCCCAGAGGCGCGCGACGAGGAGACCCGCGAAGACCGCGGCCGTCGTGACGGCCTGGTGGACGACGTCTTTCTTCTTCCACGCCTCGCTCGACGGGTCGCCGTCACTCACTTTGGGGCGCGTCGCGAGATGGGCGATCGTGCCTAGAACGGCGGCGCCGACGATGGCGCGATAGACGACGCCGGCAATGTTGGCGCTGCCTGGCGCGTAGAACGACGAGAGCCCCGCGAGGGAGACCCACAGACAGAGCACCGCGATCTCGCCGACGATGACCCAGACGCAGAGGCGATTTTCGAGGGCCGTCCACGCGGTGTCGAGGCGCATGAGCGGCTCGCCCCAGGCCTGTTTCGGCGGCTCGTCCAGCGACGCGGCATGGGATTCGGGCGGCGGGCGCTTGCCTTGGGAGTCGGACATTCGGCGGCGGAGGCTAGACCAGGCGATTGCCGCCCACCAAGTCTCCGTCGCGTAAATAGTCGGTAAATGAAGAATGCCGCCTCGGGGAAAAACCCCGGGCGGCATCGACATTTGGAACCGCAGCCACGCTGCGGCTCGTGGAGAGCGGCTTACTGCTTCGAAGCGGGGATGATCTTCGCGTAGAGAGCCGCGTCGAACTCGCCCTTCATCGCCTGGCGCGTGGCCTTGAAGACCGCGTCCCACTCGGCGACCTCGGCGGGCGTGAGCTCCACCTTCTCTTTGCTCGCCTTCATGCGGTTGAACGCGTCGGCGTCGAACTGGCGAATACGGCCCGTGAGCAAATCGCCATAAACCCTGCCGGTCTTCGTGAGCTTCTCGGTGAGCTCGGGACCGAGCGCTTCGAGCTTCTCTTTCTTGAAGATCAGCGCGCCGATACCGAAGGCCGGCGTGAGCAGCGTGATGTGGTTGATCTTCGGCGCCCACTGAAGCTGCTCGGCGGCGAAGGGCGACGTGAAGATGACCTGCACGTCTTTGCCGAGGTGCGTGGAGAGCTCCGTCAGCGCGAGGGGGCGCGCGGCGGCGCCGGGGAACTTGGCGAGAAGCTTGGGGCCGAGGAGATCGCCCTGAAGCTGGAAGATGCCTTTGCCCGCGAGATCCTTCGGGGTGCGAATTGCGGAGTCCGTCGAGAGGATCTTGCCGGCGCCCGTATCGCCCCAGCCCGCGATGATGAAGCCCGCAGCCTTGAAGGCGGCTTCGAGATCGCTCTTCGCGTTGTTGCGCGCGACATCGAGCTCGCCCCAATTGGCGAATACGCCGGGGAGCTGGAAGAGCAGAATGTTCTTGTTGATGGCGCCGAGGCCGCTCGCCGTCATCGCCGCGCCGTGCTTCGCGCCGCTACGGAGGTCGTCGAGGATGCCCGTCTCGTTGGGGGCGTTGAAGTACCACTTGAGGAGAACCCGACAGTCGGTCTCTTCGAGCGCGTCGTCCGACCACTTCGTGAACTGCTTCGACCATTCCGAGCCGGCCGGAGCGAGCGTCACCATCTTGAGCTCGTGCTCGGGCTTGATGTTCTTGCACTCCTCCTTGGTCTTCCTCGCCTCCGCGGTGGAGGTGAGACCCATCACGAGACCGAGCGCGCAGACGGCGGTGAGCATCTTTCGGAACATCAGCATTACCTCCAAAGTCGAATCGGGGAGTGGGCCCTGCCCGCGGAGTCGTTGATCTGCCCGATGGACCGGGGCGACCAGGGGGAGCGTCAGGGATTGGACGGCGACGCGCGCGGGCTATTCAGTCCCGCGCGATATCGCGAAGACGCGAAGAGACAGACCTACTTTTTCGGCGCGGGCTTGGCGGGCGCGGCCGCGGGCTTTGCAGCAGGCGCGGCCGCGGCCGGCTTCGCCGACGAGGCGGGCGCGGGTGCGGCCGACGCCGCGGGTACGGGCGGCGGCGCGACGGGCGCAGCGGCCTTTGGTGCGGGCGGCGACGTCGAAGGAGCAGGCGCGAGCGGGCCGCCGGGCGACGGGTCCATGCTGCACTGCTCGAACATGCGTTTCTCGGTAAGCCAGCGCTTCGCGCGGCGGCGCGAGATCGTGTTCGTGAGAAGCATGTCGGGGTCGAGGTCGGTCGCGGTGAGAACCTCGGTGAGGAGCTTCTCGTACATCGCGGGGTCCTGCTTCGCGCATGCGTAACGCGTTGCGTAGTTTAGCTGCACGAGGAGCGACTTGCGCTGCGTCTTTTCCAGAACGCTGTCGAAGATCTTCTTCGACTCGTCCATCTCGGCCGACGCCGAGCGCGCGTGGTACGCGCCGAGGGCGATCGAGCCCGAGTAGTGGTTGTACGTGGGGTTCAGCTCGACGCTGCGATCGAGGAGCGCGACGGCAACCCATAGCTCGGCGACCATGGCGGGGTCGTCTTTGCCGAGCGACGTTCGCGCGAGCCACGCGTAGCCGGCCCAGAAGAGATCGGCGCCGTCCTCTTCGCTGCTGAAGTTGTCCTTCAACCAAGCCCGCAGCGACGCGTCGTTCTTCTTCGCCGCCTCGAAGCCGCTCGCGTGGTGCGAGAGAAGCTCGAGGCCGTATTTCACGGCGCGCCCATAGGCGAGCGTCGCACGCTCGAAGTGGTGCGCCTCGGCGGCGGCGTCGCCCGCGTCGTGGGCCGTTTCCATGTCGTCCTCGCAGAAACCGAAGCCGTAGCTGACCCACGCCTTCGTGAGCAGGAAGAGCGCGTCGGTGTTGTCCGGCGCGAGCTTGTGCATCCCTTCGAACTGCACCAGGCCCGCTTGTGCAGCGGTGCGAACGAGCTCGAGATCACCCACGGTGTCGAGCGCCGTCGACGCTTTGCGCGTCCCCTCGATCGTACCGTTCAAGATCATCGTCTTGATGCAGCCGGTGGACGTGAGCGCGAGGGCCGCGGCGAGGAACAGGGATGTCATAGGGGGTCGCATGCGGAGACAATGTGTACGGGCCCCCTCGTGAGCGTGTCAATTGCCGACACACTCCTAACCCCCCTAGGACTTCATCGAGACTCGTGACGAGTCGCGCGACTCCGCGCCGCCATCAAGATGGTGCACGCGGCGCGCGTTCGAACCGAGGCCTCGGGGGCCACCAGCAGCCGCGCGGCGCGGGCCGCGCGGTGGAGCGACGCAAGGCCGTTCGCCGCGAGAATGCGTGCAGATTCGGATTCCGCAGCGAGGTCGGCCTCGAGCCACGCCTGCACGCGCGCATCCCCCGCCGAAGCGAGCGCGCTCCGCGCGTGGGCACCTTCCGGCCCCTCGTTTGCGGCGATCGCTTCGAGGCGCGTGACAGCCGACGGCTTGTCGGTGGCGACTTCGGTAAGGCGTGCGAGGGCGCCAATACGAACCTCGCGGTCGTCGTCGTCAGCCGCTAGGCGCAGCGCCGAGAGCACTTCGGCATCGGGCGAGGGTGCTTTCGCGGAGGGGGCGAGGGGCGCGCCTGCGATGGCGTGGAGGCGGTCCCGGCGCGGCCCCGAATGAATCGTGCGCGCGAGGAGCGCGAGGGCCGACAGCTCCAACTCGGTGTCGCGACCGGGCCGGCCGTGGGCTACCGCCGTGGCGGCGGAGAGCGCCGCCGGGCCCGACTTCGTGGCGATGAGCACGCGGAGCGCCTCGCGCCCGCCCGCCGCATAGACGCTCGGCGACGCCCACGCGAGGGCGATGTCCTCGCGAAGTGGCGCATCGGCCGACGCCCACAGGTCGCGCAGCTTGTTCGCGCTTTCAGCATTCGCGGGGACGTGTGCAAGGGCACGCACGGCATCCGTTCGCACGATGGGCTCGGGGTCGAGGCGCGCGCTCTCGAGCAGCGTCGCCGCGTCGTCCGCGTCTTCCGCCGTGAGCGCGGCACGCATTGCCGCCCGACGCACGCGCGGGCTTCCGTCGGTCATCGCGCGGCGCCGCTGGGGCGCGTCGTCCCTTCGCGTGAGCGCCAGCGTCCCGACGGCGCGGTAGCCGTCGTCGCTATCGCTCGCGAGCGCGCGCACCGAGCCCAGCGAGAGCTCGCCGCTCTCCACGCGTGCCCATGCGGCTTCGGCACCCGCGCCGTCGCGCGCGTCCTGGCGACGCGCGAGAACGTCGTCGAGCTCGCGTGCGCACGCCCGCACCTCGCGCACGCGGGCGATCGCGTCGTCGCCCTTCGCGCTCGCCACTTCGTGCTCGGCGACGGCCTTCGCAAGCTTCGTCGCCTGCGCCTCCGTGAGCGAGCCCGCGCGATGACGCGCCTCGATCTCTTGCTTCAACGATGGGTAATCGCCCCGCTCGGCCGCGCCGATTCCCGGAGTGCTCGCGCAGGCCGGAACGAGGAGCACGCTCAAAAGGAGCCACGCCCGCATGGACCCCACGTAGCTTGTTTCGAAAGCCCATGCTAGTCGCGCGCTCTCCTTGCTAGGCAACGACCGCATCGACGTCATCGTCAACGAACGCGCTCGGCACTTGGGTCGCGGCTCTCGGCTGCGCGAAGCCATCGCGAAGGTGAGCTCCGGCGTCGCGGTCCACGTCACACGCAGCGTCGACGATCTCCGCGAGGTCGCAAGCGAGATCGCACGACGCGGTACGCAGGGCGTGGTCCTCGCCGGCGGCGACGGCTCGTACATGGCCGGGGCGACGGCTCTCGACGAAGCGTTCGGCGACGCGCTTCCGCCCATCGCGTTCGCACCCGGCGGCACGGTCTGCACGCTCGCACGCGCGTGGGGCTTCTCGGGGTCGATGGAGCAGTACACGCATCGCCTCTTGGCGACCCTCGGCGCGGGCCGAGGTCACGTGACGATGCGGCCGTCGCTCCTCGTGCGCGAGCCCAGCGGCGTGCGTCGCATCGGATTCATTTTCGGCACCGGGCTCGTCGCGCGCTTCTTCGATATCTACGAGGAGCAGGCGGTCAAAGGGAACGCGACCGCCGCGCGCCTCGTCGCCGAGATCTTCGCGGGCTCGGTCATAGGCTCGCCCCTCGCGATGCGCGTGCTCACGCCAACGCCGTGCACGTTGACGATCGACGGCGTGATGAAGAAGCCGCGCGCCTACAGCCTCATCGCCGCGAGCGTCCTGCGCGATCTCGGGCTTCACCTTCGCCTCACGTACCGCGCACCGACGACGCCCGATCGCATTCACGTGGTCGCAAGCTCGTTGCCGCCCTTCGCGCTCGGCCCGCAGCTGCCGCGCGTGGTCGCGGGCAAAGAGCTCCGTGGTCGCGACCACGTCGACGAGCTCGCGCGCGGCTTCGACGTACGATTCACAGGGCCGATGTGTACGTACGTTCTCGATGGCGACCTGTTCTCGAGCCCCGAGGTGCGCGTCGCCCCCGGCCCCGAGCTACGGGTCCTCGGTCTCTGACCGCAGCCCCCCACACATCTCACCGCGTCGCGTTCAGGGATCGCCCACGCGCCGCTTTGGATCGAGGGTGATCCACAGCGTGATCAGGCACGGCCTTCGCGTGGCTAGCCGATCCGAATCACCGCGTCGGCGATCGCGAGTGGCTCGGGCCGATGCGTCACGATGATCACCGACCGCTCGCCGCGCAGGCGGCCGATCGCCGCGAGAACCTGCCGCTGCGCGTCGTCGTCGAGGCCGCTCGTCGGCTCGTCGAGAAGCAGCACCGGCTGCCGCGTCGCGATGGCCCGCGCGAGGGCAATCCACTGCCTCTCGCCGCCTGAAATCGCACGTCCGCCCGCGCCGAGACGCGCACCGTCGAGCGTCTTGGCGAGCTTCCCGGCGCCGAGCGGACTCAAGATCGCGAGGGCGCTCGCGCCCGTTCCAGCGAGATCGACGTTCGCATCGGCCGTGTCGGCGAGAAGCGGCGCGTCTTGCGGAACCCAAGCGAACGGGCGCGATGCGGGGCCTGCGGGGCGTTCGTTCAACGAGAGGTCGCCGAAGGTGATCTCCCCCGAAAGCTCGGCGTCGAGGCCCAAGAGCGTTCGCAAAAGTGTGGTTTTTCCCGCGCCGTTCGCGCCAACGACGGCGACGATGGCGCCCGGCTCGACGCGAAACGAGAGCGGCTGACCGGCCCCGCGGGCGAGGCGAACGTCGCGCAGCTCGAGTCGCGCCGGTGCCCACGAAGCGCCCGCCGCGGCGACATCGACCGACGCTTCGACCGATTCCCGCGCGTGCTCAAAGTCGCGCGAAAGCAGCGGCAAAAGAGCTTCGAACGCGCCGTCGGCGCGGGCCCATGCGAGGCGCGCATCGCCGAGATCACGAAGCGGCCGGTACGCCATGAAGAACGTCGCGGCAAACGCGATGAGCGCGCCACCGTCGACAGCTTGCCCAAGCAACCCCGCGCGCGAGGCGGCGAGAGCCAACACGAGGGCCAGCGCGCCAAGCGCCTCGTTTGCGCCGGAGAGCGCCGCCGCGCCCCCTTCGAGCCGCGCGGTGCGCGATGTGATGGCGCGACCGATGCGCGCAATGCTCGCCCGCGCTTTCGCCTCCGCGCCGTAGCTTCTCCACAGATCGGCGTGACGCACGGCTTCGTCGGCCGCTTCGAGGAGCGCTTCGGCTTCGAGCGCGCCGCGCACGTGGGCGCGCTTGAAACGTCGACGCACGGCCGAGAGGCCGATCGCGAACGGCGAAACGGCGAGGAACGCGACGAAGGCGAGGCGCGGCGCGAGCCACAGCAGCGCGATCGCCAGCGGTACGAGCTGCGCGACCGCACGAACGCCACCAAGCAGGCCGAGCTTCATCCCCGCCTCCACCTCGCGCACGTGCGACGTGAGCGCGCTGACGCCCCGCGCGAGCGACCCGTGCGTGCCGCGCGCACGGCGCGCAACGCCGTTCTTTGCGCCCCCCTGATCGCCGTGTCGCGGAGGCGCGGAGTGCACATCGACGTCTTGCTGCGTGCCGCCACCACGAAGCCACGCGTCGAGCACACTAAGGCGGAGGTCCGCCCCCACGTCTCCCGACAATTGCGCCTGCAAATAGGAGGCAACCGCGCCGCCAGCGGCCTTGAGCAGAGCCGCGACGAAGCCAACCGTTGCGAGAAAGAGCGCGTCGTTCAGACCGACTTTGATGGCGACGCCGGGCCCGAGGTCCCGTACCGTAGAGAGTGAAGCTACGAGCGCCTTTGCACTCGCCCCAGCCGCGAGGGCGAGGACCGCATGGCCGAGTGCGTGCATCGAAAGGGAGAGGACGAAGGCCGCTACCACGGAAGGAAATCGGCGCGCGCCAGGGCGTGCGCGACCCTTTCGAGCCCCGGTCAGAACCCGACTCAATGCCCGAGCGTAAAACGAAGAGAGGGACGGAGCAGTCAAGCCGACGAGGAGCGCAGCCTACGCCGATGGCCAAGTCCGCAACACGAGCAACGCGCGATGCTGATCGAGAACGGGAACGGACTCGAAGTCGAGACGGGAAGACGGGCCGGTCCGAGACACCGCCCAAGAAGAAGGCTGGCGACGGCGTGAAGGCATCGAAGCAGGGTACAAAAAATGCATCTTCAGCGAAGGCTGTGACCCCCGCCAAATCCGCGTCGCCTGCCAAGCCCGCCTCGTCGAAGTCGGTGGCCTCGAAGGCATCTGCCCCGATTCAGCCGACACCGTCGGCGCCGAAGTCGTCCGTCGGGCTCGCTCGTGACGTTGGTCTGGCCCGCAAAAACGACCTTGTCAAAACAAAGCGACGCGGAGGTTTACGCGAGGACGCCGATGAAACCCCGCCCCCTCAGCCATCTGCAACAGCACACCCGACCCGCGAAGACGACGACAGCAGCCGGAAGCCTTCGAGGACAGGAGGAGCGAGTATGACCAAGAGCAGTAGCCGGTCGACGGCGGCCGTACCTCTCACGCGCACGCGAAGCGTGAAGAGCGTGAAGAGCGCCAATGGCGATGCCGAAGACGCCCCGCAAGCGCGGGAGAGCGGCGACGACGATTACGATCGCGACGACCGCTCCCCCGCGAAAGCGTCCCCCACGACGGACATTGAGTCGCTCGAGGAAGAGTTCGATCTCGGCGACGCGCCGACCGAAGTGGTCGCCGCGCGCGATCTCGATCAGCTCTCGCCTCCGGTGAAGACGCCGACCAATCGCGAAATCGAAGAAGGCGGCGGCGACTCGATGCTCGCCCGCTACTTCCGCGAAATGGCGACGCACCCCGTGATGGGGCCGGAAGAAGAGCTTCGAACGGCCATCGAGGTCGAGGACGGCGAGATCGACCACTGGGTCTCCATCTTCGCGTTCATGCCTACGGCCGAATTGGCCCTCGCCTCGCTGCAGAAGGATCTGCCGACGGGCGAGGACGCCATCGAGCTCGCGCAGCTGGCAGAAATCGACAAGCTGCTCAAGGCGTACAAGAAGCAGCGCAACAAGCTCACGCGCGAGCAAGAGAAGAAGTGGAAGGGGCTCTGTGTTTCGCTCGCCCGCGCCATTCGTCTCGCCGACAGCGACAGGCTGTGGATCCTCCATGCCGAAGAGGCGATCCGAAAGCTCGGCGAAGCCGAAGACCCCGACGAGGTCGACGAGCGGAACCTAGGCGAGGGCGAGATGACGGCCGATGGGCCGACGTTCCTCATCACGCAGCCGTACCGCAAGCAGATGGAGAAGATCGCCGAGGCGGGCGCACGATCGAAGGTCGTGAAGAACAAGTTCGTGAAAGCGAACCTGCGCCTCGTCGTGTCGATCGCGCGCCGCTACAACCGCGGCCGCTTGCCGCTCATCGACCTCATTCAAGAGGGGAACATCGGCCTCTTGAAGGCCGTCGAGCGGTTCGATCACACGCGCGGATACCGCTTCTCCACCTACGCGTCGTGGTGGATTCGCCACGCCATCAGCCGCGCCCTCGCCGACAAGGGGCGCGCCGTTCGTATCCCGGTGCACATGCTCGATACGCACAACCGCGTAGCGCGCGCGACGCAGGCGGTGATTGCGCGTACGGGGCGGGATCCGACCCTGGCCGAGCTCGAGAAGGAAACGGGCATCCCGCAAGAGAAGCTCGACAAGGTGAAGGGCTCTTGGGCGGAGACCCCGTTCTCCCTCGATCGCCCGGTGGGCGACGAAGACGGCCGAAAGTTCATCGACTTCCTGCAAGACGAAAACATGCTCTCGCCCTACGAGAGCCTGGTCTCGCAGAAGTGGGGCGAAGAAGTCCGTCGCCTCCTGGGAACGCTCACGCCGATCGAGTCGCGCATCATCCGCTGGCGCT